>CAYOXF010000028.1:0-57937 GCA_964407845.1 uncultured Acidobacteriaceae bacterium
CGAACCCAAATTTGGTGGCAACAACCACTTGCCCGCGAAACGGGGCCAGGGCCTCACCCAAAAGCCCTTCGTTCAAGAACGGGCCGTAGACTTCGGCTGTATCAAAGAATGTAATGCCGCGTTCCACGGCGGCATGGAGAAGGGAGGTCATCTCCTTCGAGTCCTTGGGCGGGCCGTAGGAAAAGCTCATTCCCATACAGCCGAGGCCGATTGCAGACACTTCCAGATTGCTTTTTCCAAGCTTGCGGTTCTTCATTGTTTCCCTGTGAGTGGCTCCGTCCATTTCCTGAACCTCCTTGTCGCTCATAACTCTAAATATCCCACCGCTGAAAGGCACTCGCCGCGCCAATCTGCTTGCCAATCGCGCCATTTGCTAAGCGGCGAGGTGACATTCTTATCTCATTGAAAGAGAGTGCCTTCCGCAAACGGCCTCGTTTTTTTAAGGACAGCGCCTACTGCATAGTGTGCAATAGGAAGGAGTTTCTCGCTATGACTGGGCTTGGTGGCTTCTGCTAGGTTGAATTGATCAGCGGTTCATCTGGTGCCCCAGGTAGCGGCGTTGAGGGGGGTTGGACGTTAGCTATTTCGAAATGTTCTGTCGGAGATCGCTGCGGTGTGGATAGGTGGGAATCGACCCGGGCATGAATCTAAAGGCGTCAGTTGCCCTGAAAAAGCCTTGAGCAAACTCGCGCTCATCGACTTCCAGCCACTCGAGTTTGAAGATGGAGATTGAAAAAGGCCTATGACACGCTGGGCAAATCACATCGAGGCGATCCTTCACTTGGTCAAAATGCTTCGTCCCCGAAGCAGCCGCTGACAGGATCACGGCGGCGCCGCACTTCTCCTTGTCGCATGTTACACAAGGCTCTAAGACGGCTTGATCTTTCATGTAAGCGAGTGTCCCCTTCAGAGTTTCAAGAACCTTCCTACTATCATAAGAGGCATGAAAAGACGCCATCAGGCCCTTACTGTAGCTAAGACTAGGCATTACTTTACAGGCCGGTTGCTCTTTGGAGGACAAGTCCCGTACAAAAATCGGAGGGCAAGTAGGTCCAATGTTCGGCAGCGCGGGCCAACTGAGCCCTGAAATCTAAGGGCTCCCATGGAAGGATAGTTATTGCGTAGCTTTCGCCTCGGTTTTGATATTGAGGTTTCGAATCAGGCGCAGGAGAGAATTCGGGTGAATTCCGAGCACTTTGGCGGCTTCGACATAGCTTCCGTTGGTTTGTTGCAGCGCTTGCAGGACGAGCTGCTTTTTGGACTCCTTGATCGCGCCGTGATATTTGCCGCTCTGATCAAGGGTCGGCGCTCCACCCTCTAGGATCGCTTCGGGCAAGTCGTCGGGCAAAATGGTGTCTCCCGAACCCAGAACCAGTGCACGCTCGATCGCGTTCTCGAGTTCTCGCACGTTGCCCGGCCAGTCATAGTTCACAAGACACGCCTGCGCTTCGGAAGAGATCATTCGCATGCGAGTGTTGCCCTTCCGTCCAGACTTGGCGATGAAATGTTCCGCCAAAGGAAGGATGTCATCGCGACGTTCGCGCAAAGCGGGCATGGACACTCCCACTACATTCAGGCGGTAGTACAAGTCTCGCCGAAAGCTGCCGGACTCGATCGCCTCCGCCAGGTTGCGGTTGGTGGCTGCGATCAGACGAATGTCGAGTCGGATCGGGCGAGTGCCGCCCACTCGCTCGAACTCCCTTTCCTGGAGAACACGCAGGAGCTTCGCCTGAAGCCCAGGGGCAAGTTCGCCGATTTCGTCAAGGAACAAGCTGCCCCCGTTGGCAATTTCCACTTTCCCCTTTTTCTGGGCAGTGGCTCCGGTAAAGGCGCCCTTTTCGTGCCCGAAAAGCTCGCTTTCAAGCAAGGTTTCCGTAATGGCGGCGCAATTGACGGCCACGAAGGGCGACTCGGCACGCGGACTGTTTCGATGAATCGCACGCGCGATCAGTTCCTTGCCCGTCCCGCTTTCGCCCAGAATCAGAACTGTCGAGTCGGTCGGCGCCACTCGTCGAATGAACTGAAACACCTCCTTCATGCGGGCACTTTCCCCAACGATGTTGTGTTCCAAATTCGCCTCGGCCCGCAAAAATTGGTTTTCTTGCTGCAGAAGTTCCCAATCGCGGAGATTGTCAAGCGCCAACCCAGCGATGCCCGCCACGGCAGAGGCAATTTGGAGGTGGTGCTGGTCGAGCCGTTCGGTTGGGCTTGCACCCTCGAGATAGATTGCGCCCAACGTCTTTTGCGAGCCAAACAGCGGAACGCAAAGCACGGACCGCAGTTGCGGCCTGGCTGTTTTATCTCTGTCCCAGCGGCCCTTGCTGTCCGGATGATCGCTTTCCAGAAACGCGGCCCGTTCGCGAAACACACGCTGCACTAGGTTGTGATTGATTGGAACGACGTGCTGGGGTCCTCGTACGCGATCCCACGCGGCCGTGGCGCCAATTTCTCCGGAATCGTCGAAAAATATCACGGCTCCACGCTCTGCCGGCACCACCTCGAAAACAAATCCGAGAAGCTGCCATTGCAGCGCCTCACGGCTGCGAATGCCACCGATCTTTGTGGCGAGCCTAAGCAGCGCATTCAAGTCGCGAGCTGTTCGAGCCGTTTCGGGGAATCCGGCGAAGAGCTTTTCGGGCTCGAAATACGGGGCGTCTTGCTGCCGTACCTCGACAGGAAAGCCCGCAAATTCGACCGTGTCCTCGAACTCTACGGGGTTCGTCGCGTGGGCCGAGTCGCCGCCTTCGTCCGTCAGAAACAGCAGCAGAGAATCGCCGACAGAGATCTGGTCTCCGTGCGCGAGCTTATGGTCCTTGATCGGGATCCCGTTGACACGGGTGCCGTTGTGGCTGCCCAAATCCTGAATGCTGAACTCTGTGCCGGTCGACTTCAGCGTGCAGTGTCGGCGCGATAAGAAGGAATCGGCAGCCCAGATCTCATTCGATGAATCCCGTCCGACCGTGACACGTCCTGGGTCCAAGGCAAATACAGTGCCCTGGAGCGGGCCAGCAACGCCTATCAAACGCGGCTTCATCGAAGACCTTCGACAACAGCAATAATAGCCACCATCGTCTCACCTCGCTAGGGCAACCGCCATGAATATGCGCAAGCCCTTTGGTTTCAATGCGGGGGTCTGCGAAGCGGGTTTTTTTCAGGCTTTCTGGTGCAGCAAGGAGAGCATAAATTCTAACCGAAAGGTTGGGCCTATTAACCGTTCGGCTGGTGGGCGGGCCTTCTTTCCCCGCACTTCAGTCGATAGAGCCGCCAAAGTTTTGAGATAACCACCCTTAAATCAACAGATCGCCCGTCCATGTGCTGCTTGTCATTTGTGTTTGATGCGTTGGCATCACGCCTGCTTTTCAATCGGTGTCCGTCGTTTTCAAGTTGGGAAGACGAGAGAGAGAGCGGCGGCGAGTGAGGCCCGAGTCGGCCGTAGAGATCGGTCCTGGACCCACTAACTTTCACTGAGGAGGATTTTATGAAGGCGCTTCGCTCTATCGCATTGGGTTTCGGTTTACTGCTCACCACAGCAGCTGTGAACGCCCAGGAAGTTAACCTGCGAGCCCATATCCCCTTCGATTTCGTCGCTGGGAATCAGAATCTTCCGGCCGGCGAATACGTGGTTCAGCCCGGAGTGACTGCTGGCGGAATTCTGATAATTCGAAGCTCCGACGGCGACAAGACAGCGTCGTCTATCACGTATGCCTGCGGAGGCGGGAACGCACCTGAGAAAACCGAGCTGATTTTCCATCGCGTCGGTCGGATGTATTTCCTGTCCCAGGTTCAGGTTGAGGGTCACTCCGAGGGCCGTCAGCTCCCGAAGAGCCGCACCGAAGCAGAAGCCCAAGTGGCTTCGAACCAAAAGGCTGACAACGTGGTGATCTTTGCGGAAGTAATCAGTCGATGAACCTCGGCAAGTCCCACCCCTTCCGAGCCCGCAGAGAGAAAGAGGGCACGCAACGTGCCCTCTTTCCGTTTGTGTGCCGAGCATGTTCGACAGCTTACAGGCGCAAGTCCTCTTCATAACGTGACGGACGTGAAGTGATAGCGAAGCGCAAGGCCGAGTCGCAAGATGAGGTCTCGAAGTTGACAGATCAAATCGTTTTTGCGACGATTCGCGTGTTCCCAGAGACGCATCTAAGTTCCCGTATTCGTGCCAGATACCGCCGCCTTCCGATCGGCAGGGCCCACAGCGAAAGAGACCACGTTGGAGGGTGTCAAAGTAAGCTTAAGTGAAAAGCTGAAAAACAGCGAAATGGAGAATCGTGGTTGGCCGCTCGGTGAGAGGCAGGGCGGCGTTGGCTTTAGGGGAAGATCTGGCGGGAGTTTTCGATGACGAGGAACGCCTGTATACAGGTAGAAGTCGGATCCAGGACCGACATCGGTCGTGTTCGCAAGAACAACGAAGATACCTGCCGAGTGCTGCCCGAATTAAAGCTGTTTATCGTTTCCGACGGCATGGGGGGTGAAGCATACGGGGAGGTGGCGAGCGCGATGGCGGGCGACACCATCTCAGCTCATTGCTCGAAGTATAGCGAAGGCGTTTCCGCACCGTATAAAGATGTACTGCGTCCTGATCTTTGGGAAAAAACCAAGCGACTAGCGAGCGCCGTCCAACTCGCAAATCGCCTCATCTACGAAGCGTCGCTCGACAATCTGGCGTTGCGCGGAATGGGTGCTACGGTGGTGGCGGCTTGGCTGGACGGTGCCCGTATGAGCTTGGTCCATGTGGGAGATAGTCGGGCCTATTTGCTTCGAAGCGGTGTCCTAAAACGGCTCACTTCCGATCATACTCTGGTGGCCGAACAAATTCGGCGTGGACTTATTAAGCCGGAGGAATCTCATTTGAGTAAGATGCAGAACGTATTGATCCGTGCCCTGGGAGTGCAGGAGCAGGTAGAATTGGACGCAACCGAGCACCTGCTGTCGAGCGGCGATATTCTCCTGCTTTGCACCGACGGACTGACTCGCATGGTGGAGGATTCCGAGATCGCGAGCATCCTAGTCGACTCGTCGGACGCGCAAACCAGCGCGGATCAGCTCGTGCTGCTCGCAAATGATCATGGCGGCGAGGACAACGTGAGTGTCGTCGTCGTGCGCATTGGCGAAGGGACTTAACGGCTCGTGTGCGGAACTTCTGTTCGGTCGACCCCGATTCCGCAACCAACGACTCTGACGATGAAGGGCACGCGGTCGTCTTCGTTCAGGTCTTCCTGAGAAGGCCGGTCCACTTCGGATAGAACGGTCTTCACGATCTCCACGGACGGAGCTGTCCGGTGCCTGTGTATGAGATTCACAAGCCGACACCATCCTGCTCGCCGTGAAGGTCCATCGCCTCGGTTACGCCGTCTATACAGGCGGCGAAGACATCACCGGGACGGAGATGGACGCTTCTCACACCTGTAAGCCGCATCGGGAAACACGTGTTCTCAATGCCATAGAGTGCAGCACTCGGCTTGTTTACTACGCCTGGCGGGAAGTGAATGCCGCTCATGAGATGCACCGTGCGGGACGACAAAGGGGCTTGATTGTTGCTAAAGGCACCTCGTTAGATGACCCGGTTAACCGAGCTCGTCGAAATTGTTTACGACAGGATGGCCGTCCGCACGGATTTCGACGCCTGGTGTGCGCGCAACGAGCGTAGTTCGCATCCCTGCCGCACGGGCTGCATCCAACTCCAAAAGGGTGTCGGAAAGAAATAGCCATTCCTTCTCCGAATGTCCATGGAGCGATCGAATGCGCCGAAAGCTGTCGGGCTTTGTTTTCGCACCGACTCGCGTGTCGAAGAAGGCGGTGATGTAGGATGTCAGATCACCGAATTCCGTGGTGCTGAAAAGAAGCCGCTGCGCAAGTTCGCTGCCCGAAGAATAAATTGAGATGTTCTTGCCTTCGCGTCTCCAGCGATCGAAGGCCCGCGGAACATCGGAATAGACCTGCCCTTTCAATCTTCCCGACCGATAGCCTTCCTGCCAAATCAGACCTTGCAGGACCTTGAGTGAGCCCGTCTTGCTATCGCGATCCATGAGCCATAGGCCATACTCTTCCGCCGAACGGATTTCCGACGCTTGGCTGTCTGTCAACCACGTTGGTGGTGTTCGCTGCTCTTGTTCATCGATGGCGTGTTCTGCCTTGAGACGCGCGACACACTCGTGAACCTCCGATTTGCTGAAGTTCTCCAGGAGAAATTTTCGTAGATTTTCTCGAGCGTAGCCGAAAAGCGTCCGGTGGACGAAATCGAGGGGCGTGGTGGTGCCCTCGATGTCGAGCAAAACCACTTGGAGCTGGGCCCAGTCGATCTTTGGCACGTGCTCTACTTCGTGACTGGCTGGGACGGAATGTATGCGGGACCCAGACAAACCGGGTCGTAGCTTCTGTCCACGCCACTTTTGGTGTAGTGCGGGGTCCATCCGGATGGGTCTTGGAACAGGCGAATGGCGCGAATGCAACGATCCCCGCAGAGATCGAACCAGTGGAGCGTTCCTCGCGGGACGCGGATCAAGTCGCCTGCGCTCACCTCTATCGCAACCACAGGACGTCCCTGGGCATGAATGTGGAAAAGGCCCCGGCCGGCGATAATGTAGCGGACCTCGTCTTCATCATGCCAATGTTCGATATTGAACTTGGCCAACATCGCTTCGAGACCTGGCGTGTTCGGGTGAATGTCAATTACGTCAGCCGTCGTATAACCGCCTGATTTCTTTAGGCGGTCAATTTCGCTCGAATAGGCATTGAGGATCTCGTCGGAAGTTGCGTCAGAGGACAGAGGAGCGTCGGTCTTCCACCGCTCGTAGTCGATGCCCATGTCTGCCAGGTAGCTCCGTACATCCTCAAAGCTTAAGAGCGCGCGTTGTTCGTCCGGAATTCGCACGACGGCCATGTCATCTCTCCTTCTCGCCCAAAATACCACACATTGACTATCCTCTGTCCGAGCTTGCCTTCGATCGAGCCACCACCTCCATGAGGAATTCGAAAATTTCCACATGACGCTTGGCCTCGCCAGGGGTTCGACCCCAAGTGTAGAGGCCATGCCCACGAAGGAGAAAGCCGTGAATCGCAGGCAGCCGCTCGAGTAGCTCTCGAACTTCTCGAGAAAGCTTTTTCATGTCTTGCGAGTTTTCCAGTATCGGCAACCATTCCGAATGCTCGTGTGAGCGCACGTTCTCGAGGCCCTTGAGCATTTCATAACCTTTGAATTCGACTCCTCTCTCTTGAGCGTGCCTTTCCGAAAGAAGGGTACTCCAGACGGAATGGGTGTGGAACACGGCGCCTGCCGAACGACCTCGAACGACGGCAAGGTGGATGGCCGCTTCACTCGACGGCTTGCCCCGCCCGAATCGGACCTCTTCGTCGGCATCGATCGCAAGAATCTGCGAAGGCCGAAGGGTGCTTTTGTCGAGTCCACTCGCTGTAATAGCTAGGCGCAGGGGATCGACCTTGACGACGGCGCTCAGATTCCCGCTGGTTCCCAAAGCCCAACCACGGGAGTAAAACCCTTTGCCGATTTTCGAGATTTCCTTGGCGAGCCTCTGAAAGCGGGCACGCGGCAATTCTGACTGCTTCGCCACGGTCATATCCTTTTGCACTACATCAGCTGCGATCGTTCCTCCTCGCTGCCCTTCGATCATAGAGCCAGCACAGTTCCGGAGGTAAGCGGTCTCAATCGCCTACGCTGGCCACGAGAACAACAGCAGACCGTGGCCCGGCCCGATAGATCTGCCCGGAAACTGGGAGTGCTTCTTGCCAAGGGACGATGTCTTCTGGCGACTCGAGAAACGTGTCGATCCATCGCCGCCAACAACCTCCCTTCCGATCACCTATCTGCGGGAGTTGGAAGTCCAGGGCTTCCCAATAGGCGTTGAAAATGAGGTAGAACGATATAGCTTCTTTTGCTAATTCGACACTGACCGCGATACTGTGTGACTGGTCACTCCAGTCCGGTTCGTTGAGTCGTACCCCATGCCAGCCTTTGATTCCCTGGCCGATCAAATCCGTCAGGCTCATTCGCTGGCGCTCGGGACCGGTGTCTCGCAAAAGCCGTCGCGCGATCAAGAGTTTCACAAACCGATAGAGACCGGCATGCCGGGTGAGCAATGACCAATCGAACCAATTGATCTCGCTGTCCTGACAGTACGCGTTGTTGTTTCCGTTCTGCGTTCGCCGCACTTCATCGCCCATCACAAACATGGGCAGACCAAGAGACAGCAACGTGACCGTCAAGAAGTTTTTTGCCTGGCGGTTGCGCAGCTTCTCCACTTCGGCATCGTCCGTTGGGCCCTCGATGCCACAATTCCAGCTGCGGTTGTCGTCTGCGCCGTCGCGGTTGCCTTCGCCGTTGGCCTCGTTGTGCTTCTGATTGTAGGAGACAAGATCGTTGAGCGTAAATCCGTCGTGACAGGTTACGAAGTTCACACTCTGCTCCGCCTCGCGCTTTTCCCAGCGATAGATCTCATGGCTGCCTAGGAGCCGGTCCGCAAAACCCGCCAGTGAGCCATGATCACCGCGCCAAAAACTCCGTACGTCATCCCGAAAGCGTCCGTTCCATTCCTTCCAGCTGTCTCCCACGAAGCTTCCGACCTGGTAGAGTCCGGCAGCGTCCCAAGCCTCCGCAATCATCTTTGTTCCAGCAAGATGGGGATCCGATTCAAGATCCAGCAGGACCGGGGGATTGGGCATCACGTGGCCAGAGGAATCGCGCGCCAGAACCGAGGCAAGATCGAAACGGAAGCCGTCCACATGCATCTCCTCCACCCAATAGCGAATGCTATCTATTATCATTCGACGAACGACGGGATGATTACCATTGAGCGTGTTGCCGGTGCCGCTGTAATTGGCATAGCGCGAGCGGTCTTGCTCCAACACATAATAGGCTGTGTTGTCGAGTCCACGAAAACTGAGCGTTGGTCCTGAGTGATTGCCTTCGGCTGTGTGATTGAACACAACGTCAAGAATTACTTCGATGCCCGCCCGATGCAAAGCCTTAACCATATCGCGGAACTCATCCACCGGGCCCAAGGGATCTTGCCGAGAGCTGTAGGCCTGATGCGGTGCGAAGAATGAAATCGGTGCGTAGCCCCAATAGTTCACGCGACCTGGAGGGCAATCCTGAGGATCGAACTGGAACACGGGAAGAAGTTCGATGGCCGTGATGCCTAAGTTTTGGAGATAGGGAATCTTTTCGATGAGCCCGCGAAATGTGCCGCGTATCTGGTCCGGAACGCCCGAGTTCGGGTGACGCGTAAAGCCCTTCACGTGCATTTCGTAGACGATCGACTGCGAGGCCGGTCTGTTCAGCGGTGTGTCGCCTTCCCAGTCATAGGCGCGAGGATCTACGATCACGCTCTTCATCGCCGTCGCGGCGTTGTCTCCTTTTTCTCCAGCCACTTGACGGGAATAGTTCTTCGGCACAACGACCCCGCGACCATAGGGATCGAGCAAGACCTTGGTCGAGTCAAACCGCATTCCTTCGGAAGGATGGAATGGTCCATGCACCTGATACCCATACAGCTGACCCGCCTGTAGGCCAGGAACAAAGACATGCCAGTAGTGGTAGGTACGGTGGGTCGGGAAATCCAAGGGTATCACCCGAGTAGGTCTGACATCGTCTTCTCGGTCGAACAGCAGCAGTTCGACTCGGGATGCATTCTTTGAATGCAGGCTGAAATTCACGCCGCCAGGTTGGATCGTGACGCCCAGAGGAGCACTGCGCCCTATATTCGAGCTGGGAGTCACGGGCACAGAGGGGCCCCGCTCGGTCGTAGTTGCCGCTTCGGACATCCTCTGCTGGGCGCTGCGGGGTTGGGACACAGAGCTACGCCTTCTGAAGCAACTGCTTGGCGGCTGCCACTACATGGTCTGGTTCAAAACCAAATTTTTTCTGGAGCTCTTTGAGAGGTGCCGAAGCTCCAAACGTCTTCATACCGAGAATACGTCCACCCAAGCCCGTGTAGTGCTCCCATCCAAAAGTGGAGGCCTGTTCAATCGCCACGCGTGCAGTCACACTGGGAGGAAGAACTTCGTCTCGATACTCTTGAGATTGATGGTCGAAAATGTCCCAGGACGGCATCGAAACGACCCGCGATCGAATGCCCTCGGCGAGCAATTTCTCGTGAGCGGCCACCGCAAGACTGACTTCACTTCCTGAGGCAATAAGAATCACTTCGGGATTTCGGCCTGGCGCGTCGCCCAGCACGTAGGCGCCGCGCGCCACACCGGAAGCAGGAGCGTACTTCGTGCGGTCCAGGGTCGGCAGGGCCTGACGCGACAAAATCAGCACGGCGGGCTCGTGAGTTAGTCGCATGATGTAACGGTAGGCCTCGACCACTTCATTGGCGTCTGCCGGGCGCAGCGTGACGAGTCCTGGAATTGCGCGCAACGATGCGAGATGCTCGATCGGCTGATGCGTCGGTCCGTCTTCTCCCACTCCGATCGAATCGTGCGTAAAGATGTAAATCACCGGGATTTCCATCAGGGCGCCCAGGCGGATCGCTGCTCGGCCGTAGTCGCTGAAGATCAAAAAGCCCGAGCCGAAGGGCCGAACCTTCGACAAGGATAACCCGTTCAAGATCGCTCCCATGGCATGTTCTCGAATGCCAAAGTGGAGGTTTCGTCCAGCAGGGTTCTCGGCGCTGAAATCGCCTGCTCCCTCAAACGTGAGGCGGGTCTTGGTGGAAGGGCTCAGATCCGCCGCGCCTCCGAATAGCCATGGCACACTCCTTGCAAGTGCGTTCAGCACCTGGCCGGAGGCGTCCCTGCTTGCAATCCCCTTGGGATCTCGAGCGAATGTTGGCAACCCTTTGTCCCAACCCTCGGGCAGCTCTCGGCGGAGCATCTGATAGCATTGCGTGGCGAGGTCGGGATACTGCTGTCGGTACGCTTCAAACTGAACCATCCAAGCTTCGCGCAACGCCTTGCCCCGTGCACCGATACCCGCTTCGAAATGCTCGCGCACACCCTCGGGCACGAGAAACTTGGCGTCTTCCGGCCAGCCGTAACGCCTCTTGGTCAGTTTGATTTCTTCCTCGCCCAGCGGCTCACCATGAGCGGCGCTCGTATCTTGTTTGTTCGGTGCCCCATACGCGATGTGGCTGTCGACGATGATCAGGGTAGGTCGCTCCTTCTCATTTTTAAAGGTATGGAAGGCGCGCTCCAGCATCTGCAGATCGTTGGCGTCGCCCACCCGTGTCACGTTCCAGCCGTATCCAAGGAACCGTGTAGCCACATCATCGCTATACGCGAGCGCGGTATTCCCCTCGATGGTGATGTGGTTGTTATCGTAGATCCAGCAGAGCTCGGCGAGTTTGAGGTGACCAGCGAGGGAAGCGGCTTCTCCGGAGATGCCCTCCATCATGCATCCATCGCCGCACAGGGCGTAGACATCGTAGTCAAACAGGTTGAAGTTCGGGCGATTGAAGTAACTCCGAAACCAACGAGCGGCGATCGCCATGCCCACACTGGTCGCAACGCCTTGTCCCAATGGTCCTGTCGTGGTTTCGACACCCGAAGTCCAACGGTATTCCGGATGGCCAGGGCATTTGCTGTCCAGTTGACGAAAGTGCTTGATGTCGTCAAGCGTCACCGACAAATTTCCAAGAGTTTCATACTTGGGGTTGACGGTCTTCACGCCGGTCAGGTGCAATATCGAATACAAAAGCATCGAGGCGTGACCCGCGGAGAGCACGAAGCGGTCGCGATTGGGCCAGATCGGGTGGTTGGGGTCAAAGCGGAGGATACGCTGCCACAGACAATACACGACAGGTGCCATGGCCATTGGCGTTCCCGGATGACCTGAATTGGCCTGTTGTACTGCATCCATTGAAAGAGTGCGGATGGTATTGATGGATAGCTGCGCAAGGTCTTGTTCTTTAGGCCATTGAGAAACCCCTGTAGCGCTCACGATCTCGCTCCTTGCCCCTGTCTTGAAATGGTTGTCACCCTAGCCGAGTCCAACCGAGGGTCCTCTAATGTCACGAGACTACACCCCCAGACCAAAACTTACCAACAAGGGTTGCACCCGTCGGAAGGCGTCGACCATTTAGGTGGTCTTCCTCGCAATCGGTTACGTTTTGGGGGGCGTGGCGGCGGCTCCACGCAAATTGCCAAGCCCTTGCGCTTCCAGAGAAGCGATCTTACCCAAGCGGCGCAGATGTCGATCGGCTCCGGTGAACTTAGCCGCCAAAAAAGCTTCGACAACGTCCCAGGCTACGGCGGGCCCCACGGTCCGGCCACCCATGCAAATGATGTTCATCTGGTCGTCCTCGACCCCTTGTTTGGCGGAGTAGTGGTCGTGGATCAGCGCCGCTCGAATTCCGGGAACTTTGTTCGCACATACCGATGCGCCCACGCCGCTCGCGCAGATGGCAACACCACGTTCCACATTGCCCGCCGCAACGGCTTGTGCCAGCGGGATGACGAAATCTGGATAATCATCGGCGGGATTCAGGCTATGGGCTCCGAAATCGATCACATCATGCCCCGCCGCGCGAAGGTGCGCGACGAATTCCTGCTTCAGCTCAAATCCGCCATGATCGGTGGCAACGCCCACACGCATCGTGCCTCCTTCTCTATGCTGTTTTCCTTTGCAAGGTGCGGGCCTTCTCAAAAAGGTCCACAAACGCCCGATAGCGACGAGCAATCTCGGCCACCGCGGCCTCCCGTGTGGTCTTTTTAGCCCGCCACTCCACCAGCGGGTCCCAGAACGTCGTGCGGCCAACGGCAAAGCCGATGAAACCGGCGACTGGTGCTGCTGCTTCTAGCCACTCACGCACTTTCTTATCATCTTCGCCGCGACCCAGAACAATGCAGCTCACTCGATTTCGACCGCCTCGGCGCGCACTGGCCACGACCTTTTCGCAGTCCTCCCGTCGGTCGAGTCCTTCGATTTTCCAAACATCGGCTTCGACACCCGCGTCCTGGAGCTCATGGATGGCCTGAACCATAAGTCCCGGGCGCACCTCCCGGTCGTAGGCCTTCTTATCTCCTTTCAGTCGATCAAGCTGCGCTTTTTCGGCCGGGACGAGCAGCTCAAACATGAACCGGCTGCGACTCTTGCCATGCAGGAAGTCGGACAATCGTTTCAGGCGGCCCGCTTGCCGCTGGTTCAAGCCGCGATCGCCCTCCGGGTTGTAGCGCACCAACACCTTGCAGAAGGTAGGATGGAATTCTTCGATGTGCTTGGCGAAGTCCTCACCGTATTCAAAGTCGAACTCATCCTGCCCACTTTTTTCCGCGGGAGAGGCAGTCAAGTAGTTATGCTTCGCAGCATCGCGAAGGATGGCGGCTCCGAACTGTTCGTCCACCAGGATCCCTGCTTTTTCCTGCGGCACGCCGTCAGCTAAGGCCGCTCGAAAGGCATCATAGATCACCTGCTTGGCTGCTGCGATTTGAGCCGTCTGCTCGGGAGTCAGCGTCCCCTCCCAGCCGAACATCTTGGTTTGAAATGAACCACGGTGATCGAAGGGAAGAACGTACAACTGCTGATCGAATCCGATCGTCATAAAACCACCTCCTCTTGCTGAGAACTACTTAGCTAGCAGCTTTCTGAAGTACCGCGGCTTTGGACGCAATCTGAGACATCAGTTCGTCCCAGGACTTGACGAACGCCTTGGCTCCTTCGTCCTGAAGCCGCGCGGCCAGGGCCTGGACGTTGATGCCGGCATCGGCAAATCGGGATAGCACTTCCTCGCAATCCCCGCCATCGGCCGGCAGGATGGATCCGATCTCGCTGTGACCGGCGAGCGCGTTCAAGGTCGCCTCTGGCATGGTATTCACCGTAAAGGGTGCGGCGAGGGCCTTGACGTACAAAATGTCGGATGCGGTGGGGTCCTTCGTTCCCGTGCTAGCCCACAGGAGGCGTTGCGGATAGGCGCCGGCGTTGTAGATGCGCTGCCAGCGAGGCGAGCTAAGCAAGGCGCGAGCCGCCTTGTAGGTGGCCATGGCTACGGCGATCCCCAGCTTATTTTTCAAGTCGCTGGGGACCTTATCGCTCACAGCAGCATCCCAACGGCTCACGAAGACCGAGGCTACAGAGCCGACGTTGGGCTTGAGACCAGCTTCTATGCGCCGCTCGACGCCCCTGAGGAATGCCTCCGCCGCCGCCAAATAGTGATCGCTTGAAAACAAGAGCGTCACGTTGATCGGAACTCCCGCAAAGATGGCCTCCTCGATAGCAGGGAGCCCTTCCTTTGTACCAGGAATCTTGATGAGTAAGTTCGGGCGGGCTGCGCGGGCATGGAGATCTTTGGCAGCCGCTAGCGTCTTGGTGGTGTCATAGGCGAGCACCGGCGATACTTCCAGAGAAACCCACCCGTCCACGCCATTGGTCCGGTCGTAAATGGGACGAAACAGGTCAGCGGCTCGAGTCAGGTCTTCCAGCGCCAGCTCAAAGAACAGTGCCTCGCCGGACTTCCCTCGAGCGAGCTTCTCCCGAATCGCGGGATCATAGGCGGCGCTGTTCTTGATGGCATGGTTGAAGATGGTGGGATTCGACGTGAGTCCGGTCACCGACAGCTCCGTGATGTAGCGTTTGAGGGTGCCTGTATCGAGCAAATCGCGCGTGATGTTGTCGAGCCAGATGCTTTGTCCCAAGTTGTGGAGTAGTTGTGTCGCTCTCATTTTTCTTTACCTCCGTTCAGCGAAAAGCCCAGCTAACCGGCAACCAAGGGGGCCAATACCCTTGTCGGGAACCAGTGTACTCCGCACAGACCGTGAGGGTTACCGCAGTGCGTTATTCACAATCTGCTTCGCCTCACTCACAAGCGCTTCCAGGTGAGACTTGCTCTGAAAGCTCTCTGCGTAGATCTTGTACAAATTCTCTGTTCCCGAGGGTCGGGCAGCAAACCACCCGCTTTGAGTTACAACCTTCAATCCTCCGATGGGGGCGCGATTTCCTGGGGCCCGCGTGAGCTTGTCGACGATGGGTTCGCCAGCCAACTCAGAGTCCTTGACGTCCTCAGGTGCTAGTTTCTGCAACTTCGCTTTCTCGTCCGGCGTAGCCGGTGCGTCAATGCGCGTGTAGTACGGCGTTCCAAACTCAGCAGTCAATTCGCGATAATGCTCGCCTGGATCCTTGCCGGTCCGAGCTGTGATTTCAGCGGCGAGCAGATCCATGATGAGTCCGTCCTTGTCGGTCGTCCAAACCAGACCATCTAGCCGCAAGAAACTCGCTCCGGCACTTTCTTCACCGCCGAAACAATACGAGCCGTCATAAAGACCCTCAGCGAAGAATTTGAAACCGACTGGGACTTCCGACAATCGCCGATCGAGCTTCTTCACAACTCGATCGATCATGCTGCTGCTCACCACCGTTTTCCCGACCGCTGCTCGAGAAGACCATAGCGGACGGTGCGTGAGTAAGTAACGGATCGCTACGGCCAGATAGTGGTTGGGATTCATCAGCCCTGCCGAAGGTGTGACAATTCCGTGCCGGTCCGAGTCTGGATCATTGCCGAAGGCGAGACGGTAGTGATCTTTGAGATCGACGAGGCGCGCCATGGCATAGGGACTTGAGCAGTCCATCCGAATCACCCCATCATGATCGACGGGCATGAAAGAGAAGGTCGGGTCGATCGTTGGATTGGTGACAGAAACGTCGAGTCCGTAGACACGGTCGATGGGCTCCCAATAGGGTTTCGATGCGCCGCCCAGTGGATCGACACCCAGCTGCAGACCTGCTCGACGAATCGCTTCCATCTCCACGACGTTCCGTAAATCATTCACGTACGGCAGGATGAAATCTTCCTCGTGCACAGTGGCCGACCGGATGGCTGTGGCAAACAATGTGCGATGTACGTCCGCGTTGTTTTTTCTCAGCAGCTCGTTTGCTCGTCGCTCGACCCACTGTGTTACTTCCGCATCGGCCGGACCGCCGTGAACGGGGTTGTACTTGAAGCCTCCGTCCCGAGGCGGGTTGTGTGACGGCGTAATGACGATACCGTCGGCAAGGTGGTCTTTGCGGCCCCGGTTATAGGCGAGGATTGCCCGGGAGATCACCGGTGTGGGTGTGACGCCGTCGTCTTTCTGGATGATGGTCTCCACCTGATTGCTGGCCAGTACCTCTAGCGCCGTGCGTTGCGCGGGGCCAGAGACGGCATGCGTGTCTTTTCCCATATAAAGAGGGCCGTCCACACTGTGGCTTCGCCGATAGTCACAGATGGCTTGTGTAATCGCCAGGATGTGCGCCTCGGTGAAAGTACCGCTCAGCGGCGAACCTCGATGCCCGCTGGTCCCAAAGCTCACCAATTGGTTCGGGTCTTGAACGTCAGGTCGCCGTTCGAAGTATTCTCGTTCGAGACGCGACACATCCACCAACATCTCTTTCGGGGCAGGCTTTCCGGCGAGTGGCGAGAGGGAACCGGGTTCGCCCGTGGAAGGTTTCGCGGCTACGGGACCGGGCATGGTTTGGCCTCCCATATGTTGGTCGCATATTCTTGGATCGTCCGATCACTTGAGAACTTCCCTGAACTCGCAATATTCAGAATGGCTTTGCGCGTCCAGTCGTCGGGGCGGGCGTAGAGCGCGACCAGTCGCTCGTCTGCCTCGAGGTAGGATCGGAAATCCGCCAGGTGCATGTAGAAGTCTCCGCGCGTCAGGAGCGCTTCGCGCAGGGGCGTGAAGACCCCGGGTTCGTAGCGGCTGAGAGAGTCTGAAAAGATCAGGTGCAGCGCCGCGCGCGTCTCCGGCTCATTGTCATAGTGCCAGTAAGGATTGTACCAGCCGCGGCTGTTGACCACCTGTTCTGCGGTCAGCCCGAACAGAAACAGGTTGTCCTCGCCCGCTGCCTCGGCCATCTCGATCGTGGCCCCATCGCGGGTCCCGATCGTCAGCGCACCGTTCATCATGAACTTCATGTTGCTCGTACCGCTGGCTTCGTAGCCGGCCGTGGAGATTTGATTGGACACATCGCTTGCGGGAATTAGCCGCTCAGCAAGCGACACACAATATTCGGGCAGAAACAACACCTTGAGGCGGCCGCGCACGGCTGGATCACCATCAATTGTGCCAGCCAGGTTGTTGATGAACTTAATGATCAGCTTAGCCAGGCGATAGGCCGGCGCCGCCTTGCCGGCGAAGAAAAATGTGCGGGGAACCATCTCGAGATTTGGGTTCTCACGGAGACGGTTGTAAAGCACCAAAACACGCAACGCGTTCAATAGTTGTCGCTTGTATTCGTGAATGCGTTTAACCTGCGAATCGAAGATGGCGTCTGGGTCGACAACCTGGCCGCTCGTGGTTCTGAGCCAATGAGCAAATTGCGACTTGGCCTCGCGCTTGGCCTTTCGGACGGCTTCACGAAACCCACTGTCTTCGGCAAGCGGCCTAAGACGGCTGAGCTGATCGAGGTCGCAGATCCAGCTGTCACCGATGGCCTCAGTGACGGCATGAGCTAAAGCAGGATTTGCGAGCAACAACCAGCGACGCGGCGTCACGCCATTGGTCTTGTTATTAAAACGCTCGGGAAACAGTTCGGCCAGCTCTTTGACCGTAGTGGTTCTCAACAACTGAGAGTGAATCGCGGCCACACCATTGGTGCTGTGCGAGCCCACGATCGCTAGATTCGCCATGCGGATTCTTCGCGGGGCCCCCTCTTCGACGAGGCCCGTTCGCTCGACGCGCACTTCGTCGCCTGGAAAACGGCTCCGAACCGTATCGAGCAAACGCCGGTTGATCTCCAGCATGATTTCTAGGTGTCGTGGAAGCATCGTCTCGAACCAAGCGAGCGGCCACTTTTCTAAAGCTTCTGGAAGCAGGGTGTGATTGGTATAGGCGAGGGCCTTTTGTGTCACATCCCAGGCCTTATCCCATCCGAGATGCGCTTCATCTAAGAGGATCCGCATCAGTTCGGGTACAGCCATGGCTGGGTGCGTGTCATTGAGTTGGATGGCAACTTTGTCCGCCAGTGCATTCCAGTCCGCATTGTGTCGACGGAAGCGCCGCACCAGGTCAGTGAGCGAGCAGGCAACGAGGAAATACTCCTGCAGGAAGCGCAACGCCTGCCCCTGGCTGGTGGAATCATCCGGATATAGGACGCGGGTAAGAGATTCGGCCGCAAGGGTTCCCGCCAACGCCTCCGCGAATGCTCCACTGCTGAATTCCTGGAAATCGAAGTAGTTCGATGCGGTCGCGCCCCAGAGTCGAAGCGTATTGATCGTCTTGCCGCCATAGCCGACAACGGGCCGGTCGTAGGGAATGCCAAGCAACACGGACGGCTGGCCAGATACGACGCGAAATGTTCCTCCGTCCAAGACAAACGAGCAGTTCAGCTTTACTTCAACCACTTCATCTGGACGAGAAACCTCCCAAGGATCTGGGTGGCGTAACCAATTATCTCCTTGTTCGTGCTGCCAGCCATCTTGAATGGATTGCCTAAAGATGCCGTATTCATATCTGAGTCCGTAGCCCATGGCAGGAAGTTGCATGGTCGCCATGGAGTCAAGGAAGCAGGCTGCCAGTCTGCCGAGCCCTCCGTTTCCCAGGCCTGCGTCAGGCTCCTGTTCCAGGATGGGGAACAAATCGACACTTTTCTGTCTCGCCACTTGCGCCACGAGCGGATCCAGTAGAAGGTTCGTGACATTGTTGGTCAACGACCGGCCCAGAAGGAATTCCATTGAGAGGTAGTAGACACGTTTTGGATTCTCGCGTTCGTAGGTTTTCTCCGTGAGCACCCACCGCTGCGAGAGAACATCTCGCACCGAGCGAGCGCAGGCTTCATATTGCTCTCGCGCACCGACCGCTCCGAGATCCTTGATGTTGTCGAACAGAAGATGCCGCTCGTACAGCCCATCGTTTCCCATAAACGGGATCGGGCCGCACCCGTATTGTTTGAGAAGATTCCCTATATCTTCTTGCGCCGTTTTTGGCTGAGTAGCCAGGACACTCTTTGTGCTCATCGGACTTTCCTTTCTGAAATGCGCCACTCCTATATGTAGCTTTTATCCCAACCTCTACGGAGTCGCATGAGATGCGAGCTGGGTTTCATCCACATGCCGAGTATCGTTCCAGAATCGGATTACGGGTCGGGAGAGATCGTTTTCGTAGCCCAAAGCGCTGAGGCTCGCGGTGCTCAACATGAAGTAGCGGCTATTGGCCGAGGGTTCGAGCCCGAGCCAACGGGAGGCCAAAACCCGAATGAAGTGCCCACTTGTAAACAGAAGTGTGTTCCCCTCGCGCGCGCGCACTCGGGTGACCACCCGGTCCGCGCGCGCGCTGACTTGGGCCGGGCTTTCGCCTCCCGGGCAGCCGTCCCGGAATAAGTTCCAATCCGGGCGTTCGGCACGGATGTCTTGACCACGGCGCCCTTCGTATTGCCCGTAATTCCACTCGACCAAGTCGGGATCAACCTCTGCCACCGAGCCAAAGCCTGCGAGCTCGCACGTGCGACGCGCACGCTTGAGAGGGCTCGTAAACACCTTTGCCAACGTCAATCCTTTGAGTCGTTCTCTGAGGCGTCGAGCGTTCTCCTCGCCCCGCTCGGTAAGTGGAAGGTCGGTGAGCCCGGTGTGCTGGCCGGTCAGAGTCCAGGCCGTCTCACCGTGCCTTGCGAGATAAACGATGGGAAGTGCAGTTTCGATCATCGCGTCTTCCCCATATCGGAGTTACTGACCGAGGCTGCGGTTGCTAGGCCGGACTTTTCTACGATACAACGAACAGTATCCCGTGCGATCAGCAGTTCTTCATCGGTCGGAATTACAAAAGCATGCAAAGTGGAATCATCCGTAGTGATCTGCCCTTCCGACCCAACCATCTGCTTGTTGCGAGGCTCGTCCAGCCTCAATCCAACCCATTCGAGACCTTCTGAGATACGACGGCGGATCTCCGGGGAGTTCTCCCCGATTCCTCCGGTGAAGATAATGGCGTCGGCTCCACCCATCGAGGCAAGAAATGCCCCAATGTACTTTCTTGCGCGGTAGCAAAAGACCTCAATGGCAAGCCGTGCCCGCCGGTCCTCGTGATCCGTCATTTCTTCGAGCAGCACGCGCATATCGTTGGTCAACCCGGAAATGCCCAGCAACCCGGACTGCGTGTTGAGAAGAGATTCCACTTCCTGAATGGACAGGCCTTCTTTGGTGGCGATGAGATTTATGATCGCGGGATCAATATCACCCGAACGGGTCCCCATCACCAAGCCTTCGAGCGGCGTCATGCCCATCGACGTATCGATCGAGCGGCCACCGCGAATGGCTGTGGCCGAGCAGCCATTCCCAAGGTGGAGCGTGATGACGTGGGTCTGTTCCTTCGATAGTCCCCGCAATGCCCGGTATCGTTCGGCCACATATCGGTGTGACGTCCCGTGAAATCCATAACGACGAATATGGTGACGTCGATACAAGTGATACGGCACAGCGTAGAGGAAGGCGTACTCGGGAAGTGACTGATGGAAGGCGGTGTCGAAAACGGCCACCTGGGGCAGCTTGGGACCGAATACGACGCGCGCGGCGAGAATGCCTTTGAGGTTGTTGGCGTTATGGAGCGGAGCCAAATCGATGCAACTCTCGATTCCCTTGAGCACCTCGTCGGTGACCAGGGTGGATTCTGCGAATAATTCGCCACCGTGCACGACGCGATGCCCGACGGCATGAATGTCAGCGAGAGACCGAACCTCGGTGATTCCGGATTCTTCGGAGACAATCCAGCGCACGAGATAATTTAAGGACGCGGGAATGTCGGGAAGCGAAGTTGTGAACTTCTGTCCGGGACCCCGACGGGTCTCTACGGCTACGATGGCTTCGCCTCCGATCCGCTCGACCAGCCCACGGCACAAACGGTCGTCCCGGTTTTCTTGAATGCGGTCCAGGTCCGTCGAAATCAGCTGGAACTTCAGAGTGGAGCTACCCGCGTTGAGTACAAGAATGTTCATCGGCACTTACCCATCGCTTCCATCGAGCGCCATGAACATGACTAGATGGGGCCGCTTCGACTCGAATCCCAAACCTCTAGTACGGCCACTTCCAATTGGCAGTGTCCGGCTTATCGGTCCCATGTTCATAGGCGTAGTTCCGGCAGGCAATCTGCTCGTTGCGGAACTTCTCCATGGCGTGCGCTCCGATTCTCTGAAGACTGGGCACGCGTCGGATCACGTCCATCGCCAAACTGAATCGATCGATCTCGTTCTCAATCGCTAGCTCCAGAGGCGTATTGATGTTTCCCTGCTCCTTGTAGCCGCGTACATGCATATTTTTGTGGTTGGTACGACGGTACGCCAAACGATGGATGAGCCACGGATATCCATGGAAATTGAAAATGATTGGCTTGTCGGTGGTGAAGAGCAAATCAAAGTCTCGATCCGATAAGCCGTGGGGATGCTCGGTAGAGGGCTGTAACTTAAAGAGATCAATGACGTTGACGTAGCGGATCTTGAGGTCAGGAAACTCCGTCCGCAGAAGGACAATAGCGGCCAACGTTTCCTGCGTGGGTATGTCGCCCGCAGAGGCCATCACCGCATCCGGCTCACTGCCCTGATCGTTACACGCCCATTCCCAGATACCCACCCCCTTCGTGCAATGGGCAATCGCCGCGTCCATATCCATGTATTGAAGGTGTGCCTGCTTATCGCAAACGATCACATTGACGTAGTTTTCGCTCTTCAGGCAGTGATTGGCCACCGAAAGCAGAGAATTAACGTCAGGGGGGAGATAAATTCGGGTTACCTGAGCACTCTTGTTGACGACGACATCCAAAAAGCCTGGGTCTTGGTGGGTGAAACCATTGTGGTCCTGTCGCCAAACGGTGGAGGTGACCAGGATATTGAGCGAAGCAACATGGTCGCGCCAGGAGAGGCGATTGCAGATGGAGAGCCACTTCGCGTGCTGGTTGAACATCGAGTCGATGACGTGGATGAACGCCTCGTAGGACGAAATGAAGCCATGGCGCCCTGTCAGCAGATAACCCTCGAGCATGCCTTCGACGGTGTGTTCACTGAGCATCTCCATAACGCGGCCGTCCGGAGCAAGCTCTCCACCATCTGCATCCTCCGGAAAGTAGTCTTCAATCCAGAACTTCTTGCTGACGGCATAGATATCGTTCAGCTTGTTGGACGTGTTTTCGTCCGGCCCGAAAACGCGGAAGTTCTTCATGTTTAGCTTCATTACGTCTCGAAGGAACATACCCAGCGGACGGGTATTCTCTGCCTCCGTTGTTCCCGGCCTCTCAACATGCAAGGCGTATTGCTCGAAGTCGGGAAGGCGCAGAGCCTTCTTCAGGCGTCCTCCGTTGGCATGAGGGTTCGAACCCATGCGCCGTGCACCGGTCGGTGCAAGTTCTTTCAGTTCGGGTATTAGCTTTCCACTTGCATCAAAGAGCTCTTGTGGCTTGTACGCGTGCATCCAGCTCTCTAGCTCGCGAAGTCGCTGTGGATTCTTTTTGACATCTGCCAGAGGGACCTGATGCGCACGCCAAAAGCCCTCGAGTCTGTGGCCATCGACTTCCTTCGGAGCAGTCCAGCCCTTGGGCGTCCGCAATATAATCATGGGCCAGCGGATGCGCTCAACCGAACCTGTCTCACGAGCGGCCTTCTGATACTTCCGTATTTCCAAAATACAGTGCTCGGTCGTAGCAGCCATCGCTTGATGCATGCTCTCGGGGTCAGAGCCTTCCACAAAGTAAGGCGTCCAACCGTAGCCTCGGAATAGGCTTTCCACTTCTTCATGACTGATGCGTGCTAGCAGTGTGGGGTTATTGATTTTGTAGCCGTCCAGGTGCAGCACCGGTAGCACGGCGCCGTCATGGATGGGATTGAGGAATTTATTGACGTGCCAGGATGTTGCCAAGGGTCCGGTTTCCGCTTCCCCGTCTCCCACCACGGCTGCAACAACCAAGTCGGGATTGTCAAAAGCAGCGCCGCAGGCATGCGAGAGCACGTAGCCGAGCTCTCCTCCTTCGTGGATCGAACCAGGCGTTTCCGGCGTGCAGTGACTCCCGATGCCGCCTGGGAAGGAGAACTGTTTAAAGAACTCACGCAAGCCTTGCTCGTCTTCGCTCTTATCCGTGTAGATTTCCGAATAAGCCCCTTCTAGATACACCGGAGCCAGAACGCCAGGGGCTCCATGACCGGGTCCGGCTAAAAAGATCATGTCTAAATCGTACTTCTTGATCAGCCGGTTCAAGTGTATGTAGATGAAGGCCAAACCCGGGCTTGCTCCCCAGTGTCCCAGAAGCCGATTCTTGATGTGCTCCGCTTTCAAAGGTTCTTTCAGCAGGGGATTGTCCTGCAGGTAGATCATGCCCAGCATCAAGTAGTTGCAGGCGCGCCAGTACGCATGTGTCTTCCGTAATTCTTCGACGCTCAAAGGTGTTCCTGAAACAGTGGCTCTTGCAGAGCCATATGCGCTTAAGGGATTGCTTGCCTTTTCGGCGGTTGCGGGTGCCATTTTCAAAGCTCCTTCGTCACAAAAATCTTCTTCTGTGCATGCTCGATCCTTCCCTGGGTAGCAGCAACTGGTAAATCTGACAGATCTTTTTTTGTGAGAGCCCAGTGAACGATCTGTGAACGATCCTTAAATTGCTCGACGAGCACGTTCGTGGGTCATCGGCCTTTGGGTCGTTGTGCTTCACTTGACGCCAATCTTCCGGCCCCCCGCGGCGGAGGGAGCAAGTCGGACAATCAAGGGTTGGCAGGAATCTATCTGTGCCAACTAATTGAATGGATGGGAGATAGGGAGGGTCTAGTCGAACGCACGGCTTTGCTTGCGCCGTGAAACCTTTCGTAGTACTGTCCTTTTCCCAATGCCCAAGCGCCTCAGTCGCGCGTCCCCCCGCAAGGGCATTTCGAACCTTAAAAGGGGAGGTAGGAAAATGGCATCCCCGGGCGAAGCAAGACTTCCCAATTCATCCGATAAAGAAGGTGCGAATGTAGACAAGATTCGCGACATTCTTTTCGGTTCTCAGATGCGCGATTACGAAAAGCGGTTCGCGCGCCTGGAAGAGAGCGTCAATAAGGCCATCGATACGCTGCGAGACGACATGAGTAAGCGGCTGGAGATCTTGAGTGGGTTTGTGCAAAAAGAAGTCGACTCGCTCAGCCAACGGATCAAGACAGAGAAATCGGAGCGTGGCGAGGGGGCCAAAGAGCTTGCGCAGGAAATCAAGGACGCCGCAAAGGTCCTGGAAAAGAAAATCGCCGGGCTTGACGAGCAACTCTCGGACAGCCAGAGTGACCTGCGCGCGAAAATTCTCGAACACTCGAAGAGTTTTGCCAGCGAGATCGAAAGGCTGCGCCGCGAAGCAGCGGCATCACTGGATCGGGAGGTCCAAAGTTTGCGTCACGATAAGACGGATCGTGCCGCGCTGGCTGATCTTTTGGCTGAGTTTTCGCTGCGACTGAAAGACAAATTCGAATTGCCGAACGAATAGTCATCGTGCTGACGATCCGGCTGTGACTCGGAACGTCAGGACGAAAAAACACCACCTTTCACATGCCCGAGCAAGCTCAACGCCGCGCTCCCGCCCCAGAGCCTGAGGAAAGACCCGAAGCCAGCGATCGCGCGTTCGAAGAACTCCGACACATTATCGTCTCGCCTGAGCAGGAACAAATCGTCGAAATCCGAAGCCGTATCGAAAATCCCGAGCGGCGGGTGGAAGACGTAAGCTCCGTGGTTGCCGAGGCCATCCAGTTACGTCGTCAACAGGGAGACGCCGCCGCGCTTTCCGAAGCGCTCGCGCCGACGGTTGAAGAAACGCTTCGTGAATCAGTCCAGAGGGATCCCCACGTTCTGGCTGACGCGCTATTTCCCGTCATGGGACCTGCGATTCGCAAGTCCATTACCGAGACGTTGCGGTCGATGCTGGAGTCGTTCAACGAAGCGCTCGAACACAGCCTTTCGGTGCGGGGGGTGCGGTGGCGCATCGAGGCTCTGCGGACAGGAAAGTCGTTTGCGGAAATCGTGCTCATGCACAGCCTGCTGTATCGTGTGGAGCAGGTCTTTCTGATTCATCGCGAGACAGGCCTGGCTCTGGGTCACGTCACGGCGGCGTCGATTGCGGCACAGGATCCTTCGTTGGTTGCAGGAATGCTTTCGGCGATTCAGCAGTTCGTTCGCGACTCTTTCGCTTCTCCTGGCCAAGAGTCTCTCGATAGCATGACCGTAGGCGGGTTGGAAGTATGGATTGAGGATGGGCCACACGCGGTCATTGCTGCGGTCCTTCGCGGTCACGCGCCGGCCGACTATCGCGTCGCGCTGAAGCAGGCGCTGGAAGCCATTGAAGGAGAGTTCGGTGCAGCACTCGCCAATTTTCAGGGCGATACCGGCCCGTTCCGCGCAGCCGAGCCGCGTCTCGAGACTCTCTTGGTGACGCACTACCGCGAAAGGTCGGCCTCGGCTCGCAGGCCATGGATGGCAATTGCTCTAGGAGCACTGCTCGTGGGCATCGTGACGGGATGGATCTCCCACGCCGTCTACCAGAATCACCAGTGGTCTAAGTTTGTGCGCTCACTCTCACAACACCCGGGCATCGTGGTCACCTCCTACGGAAAATCCGGCGGGCACTGGCACATTCGAGGATTCCGCGATCCGCTGGCGAGCGACCCGGCCAGTGATCTGACACGCTCTGGGCTGGATGTCCGCAAAGCCGATCTCGAATTTGCTCCCTTCTATTCGCTCGACGACGCGATTGTGACCGAGCGGGCAGCGAGCCTGCTGGTACCGCCTCCTGGAGTGACGCTAACAGAACGAACGGGGACGCTCGCGGCTTCGGGCATCGCATCGTCGGCCTGGATGGCTCGGTTTTATGAGCGCGCCCCTCTGATTGCTGGTGTTTTGTTTGTCGATACCACCAAGCTCCGCAACAGTGAAGTTGCTTCGCTCGAGTCAACCGTTCTCACGTTTCCTCTCGGGCGCGCGGAACTCGACTCCGGCCAGCAGGACGTCGTCGCTCGGACCGAGCGCGATCTAAGTGCCATTCGCCAATACGCCGATCGCACCAACCAGCAAGCCACGGTTTCAATCGTCGGGCACACGGATTCATCGGGTGTCGAAAGCTCCAATCAGGTGCTGAGCGACCAGCGAGCGGCTGCCATTGCCGTGATCCTCCTGCGCGACGGGGTTCCCAAGAGAGTGCTCATCCCGCGCGGAGTGGGAACCGCACAACCCCTTCGCACCGAACAAAGCGACGAAGCCCAGCACGTCAATCGCAGTGTCACATTCCACGTCAACCTCTCGCCGGTTTCTTCGGCGCCCTGATCGGGTCGACCGAATGCTGCAAAAGAAAATTTGCATGCTCGGGTCCTTCTCAGTGGGCAAGACCAGCCTGGTGAGGCGCTTTGTGGAGAGCATTTTCGACGAGACATATCAAACCACCATCGGCGTGAAAGTGGACAAAAAAGTAGTGTCAGTCGATCAAAAAGACGTGACGCTGGTCCTTTGGGATATTCATGGCGAGGACGTTTTTCAGAAGATGCGCATGAACTACCTCCGAGGTATGTCCGGCTATTTGTTAGTCGTCGATCCTACCCGAAGGCAGACCCTAGAGGACGCTTTGGCGCTCCAAACGCGCGTCCAGGAAGCCATGGGCCCAATCCCATGGATTCTTGTTCTCAACAAATGTGACCGGATCGCTGAATGGGAAATCGATCTTGAACGGATCGGCGCGTCCGAGCGAAACCGGCAGGCTGTTGTCCGAACGAGCGCCAAGACCAGTGAAGGTGTCGAGGAGGCGTTCTGGCGTCTCGCCCAGGCTATGCTACATTCGCCGTGCTGAGGTCTGCTCGTCATGCCGCCTGAGTCCATTTATGATGCGTGGCTCGCCCACGAAGCCCTGGCGCTGTTTGAATTTCGCGGGGGCGGCGTTTTCGAACCGCTCGCGCCGCTTCCCGCATGGTGCGTTTCGCTTTGGCAGGTAGGCCAAGACGAATCTGTCCGCCTCGCAGAAAAATCTCCATTCCTTGAAAACTTTTTAGCGGAGGCAGAAGAGTTTTGGACCTCCCCAACGCGGGGGGCTCGGAACTCGGGCTACTGGGTGGAGCAGGATTCTCAAGGGCAGCAATACCCGCTGGAAGCCTCGGCAATTTGGTTGGCGGGCAAGCGTGTTCTCACGGTTCGCAGCCTTCCCGGCGCTTATCGAGGGCAGCAGCGGCTGTTTCAAACCGCGCGCGAAGCGCTGCTCACGCATGAGCGGTTGCTGCGCGAAATTGAAAAAAAGGAGATCCTCCTCCACTGCATCATCCATGATCTTTCCCAACCACTCACGTCCATGCGCAGCTGCTTCGATCTTTTGCTCGGCAAAGTGGCTCCCGACGTTGCGAAATTTGTGATGACGGGTCACCGCGAATCCCAACGCCAGGAACGCATGATCCGCGGGATTCTAGAGGCCTTTTCAGCCGATCTCGCAGGAGATCAATCTTCCACCCAGGCAGCGGCTCCCTCCGCGGACTTGGTCTCCTGCGCCCGACGGGCCGTCGAGCAATTTGCTCCCGCGTTCACGCAGCGCGGCATCCAACTCATCCTTGCCCCGTATTGGGATTCTGAGCGCGGCTCCCGCGTTGTCGGTGATGCGCCTCGCGTGGATCGCATTTTCGGAAACCTGCTCGAGAATGCCCTGCGCCACAGTCCGACCGGCTCGACCGTGGAGGTCAGCTTGGAAGATGGAGGTCCGGTGATGACGGCGTTTGTAGATGATCAAGGCCCCGGCCTTCCCAAAGACTCTTCTCGCGATCACCTATTTGCGCTTTTTAGCAAAGCAGGGGACCATCCGGGAAAGGCCGGCCTCGGCCTTTACTTCTGCAAGATGACGGTGGAGCGCTGGGGCGGGGCGATCGGTGCGGAGAATCGGGCCGAAGGAGGCTCGCGCTTCTGGTTTCGTCTTCCGCGCGCGTCCCAAGAATCCGCCACCCGATCGGTTGCTACAGATGTGAAATCTCCTGCCGCGCCCCTTTCGCTCGAAACTGCGTGGAAGCCCGTGGACAAAGCGCGGCACATTGTCGTGGCGGATGACGACGAAATCAGTCGCGAAATGGTCGTCGAGGTTCTGCGCGCCCGCGGTCATAGAGTGACCGGCGTGGTCGATGGCCGTGCGGCTCTCGCTGCGTTTGAGCGTATCAAACCCGAGGTCTTGGTCGTCGATCAGCACATGCCCGAGATGGACGGACTGGCCGTGGCCCGGGCGATTCGCCAGAAAGAAAGACAGACCGGCGCAGCGCGGGTGACCTTGATTGGACTAAGCGGCAATGCTTCCGGCGAAGACGAACGACACGCTTTGGAAGCGGGTATGGACGCACTTCTCGGAAAACCGTTCGAGCCCAACACGCTTTTTCAGGCTATCGAGCGTCCGGTGGAAGCGTCTCGCCCGGCGGCTCTACCGACGATCACCGCGCCGCCAGAGGATCTGCGCTCTCATCTCACGCGCATGACAGGAGGCGACGAAAAACTCGCGCGCAAGCTTGTCGCGGGCTTTCTTGCAGACTTCCCAACCAAGCTTTCTGCGATTGAGCGCGCTGTTTCTCATAGGGATGCGGACGGGCTCGCGTCGTCGGCGCATGCTCTCCGAGGCGCCTTTTCCCTTTTCGACGCGCGCCAATCCGGCCTGGCCGCCCGCAACCTCGAAGCCATGGGCCGCGATCATCGCTTCGAGGGGGCAGCGGAAGAGTTCCGCACGTTATCGGCTGACCTCAGCCGTCTCGAAGGCGAACTCCGAGCCCTTTTTCCTCCCTCATCATCTCCGACAAAACCCTCGCGCGGCCGCGCTCGCTCCCACAAGAAGCCTTGATGGCTCTATCCGGTAACGAGCTTTTCAAGTGCCGTCAGCCGAACCAACAGTGGTTTCAGTTCCTCCGCCCCAATCCGCTCGGAGCAGCCCTTCACCACGTTCTGGCCACGTGCAAAGAGCGTTTTGCGGAGAGTGGCATCCTCGCTGCTGATGGCGATGTCAGCAAGGGCGCGCAGGAGACGAAGGCTGACCGCCACGTCGCCCATTGAGTACATTCGAATTTGCTCGAAGGCCGAGTCCAACAGCCGTTCGAAATCGATCCATTCGATGCTGACGCGCGCGACGCCGCCCAGGTCATATAAGCGCGATTCCGGTGGCTCCCGGGAGGCAAAACGGATCAGGATGCGGCTTAGCTGATCGACGCATCCGATGGCGGTGGTGGGATCATTCACGGCCGGTGAGATCGCTTTCAGCGCAATATCCACCATCTGCAGAACGCCAAATTCGATGTCCTGTTGCAACGTGCGCGTGGGCCCGAAGTCGAACGCGGCCCGGAACGCGGCGGCGGCCTCGGTGGAAAGGCGTTCGGCTTTATTCACCATGAGTAGGGGAGTGCCCGCCGGCACATACTGGCCGATCCGGCGAACCAGGCGAACCTTCACGTGGCGGGATGTTGCAAGCGCGAGAAGCTGCTTCAAATCAACAAACCGAATGTAGCCTGACTCGTTGCTCACAAGAGGCGTTTTCCAGCTCACGGGCTCGGTGGCGTCACTGGTTTCCAGATGGACCTGCCGGCGCGGCCTTGGCATCACTTCATCGATGGCCGCCTCCGTTTCCGACGCGATCCTGTCCACAATGTGGTTCACACTGATGGCAGTTGAAATATGATGAATAAAAAATAGCAGCAAGCCCACACAGGCAATCGCCAGTATGATCGCGCCGATAACAGTCACAACCGGCGCGAACGGACGCGGCAGCGCATGAGCCGCCGGCAGCGCCAGCATGCAATAAAGAAAGGTTCCGAGGAAAATGCCAAGCGTCCACTGGGTAATGCGGTCGCGCGCAAAGCTGACCAGGATGCGTGGTGAAAACTGCATCGATGCGAGCGTCAGCGTCATCAGCAGGATCGCGAAAACGATGGAAACAACGGTCATGGTGGAGGTGGCGATGTTGCTGAGGATGACTTGCGCCACTTGAGGGTCGGCGTGAGAAAGGAAAAGTACACGGGGCACCCAGTCGCCGATGGAAGGATTCAACTCCTCGGTCCAGGACAGCACGGCACCAGCCAGGCCGAGCACGAGAGCAATGAGCACCGGGCGAATTAAAAATCCGCCACGCAGGTTGTATACGATATGGCGAAAGAGGAGCCGCAGGCGTTCGATCACAGTTCTGTTCTGTGAAAAATTCTCGAAACGACGAGACCGAATGCGAGCCATTCCCCGCCAGGCCCACTAGGGCCCGGCGGAAACCGCGTTCCGCGAGCAAACTCTAGCACAGCCGATCGAGGCCTTCTAGAACAACCGGATGGCTCGAGAAAGCCTTTCCTCGGCAGGTTTCCACTTGTATTCTCTCGCAAGAACCCTGTCTCAGGTCGAATTCAGATGACTCAAACGGCCCATCCTCGGTTGTCGAAGACTCCTTTCGTTTTCCAACTTCTTCTCAAGCAAGTGCTGGGTATCGCTGGGCGGATCGTCGCCGCCTTAGGCCTGATTGCCGGGATTACCTTGGTTTTTTATCGCTGGCTACATGTCAACGCCACAACCACAGGACTCTGTTATTTGGTCGCCATCCTAATTATCGCGACATCCGGGGGGCTGATCGAATCGACAGTCGCCTCTTTCGCTGCAATGCTGTGTCTGAACTACTTTTTCCTTCCGCCGGTTGGCACGTTGACCATTGCCGACCCACAAAACTGGGTGGCTCTCGTTGCCTTTCTAATCACGTCTTTGACAGCTAGCCAGCTTTCGGCCCGTGCCAAACGGCGCACGAAGGAAGCCCTTGATCGTCAGTATGAAATCGAAAGGCTTTACTCGCTTAGCCGTTCACTCTTACTGACGGATGCGACCAAGCCGATGCCGCAACAAGTCGTTCAGCAGATCGCCCAGGCCTTTCCGTTTCAGGCCGTGACTCTCTACGACCGTCATCGCGATGAGATTCATCGTGCAGGAGAAGACGACGCGCGCGAGCTGGAAGGGAAGCTCCGCGAGGTAGCGCTTCGATCCACGGTTTTTCTGGATTCCCAGAGCGGGCTTACCATCACACCGGTGCGTCTGGGTGGACGGCCGATCGGTAGTCTGGCCATTCGCGGGTCTCGGCTTTCGGATGCGGCCTTGCAATCCCTATTAAATCTCGTGGCGATCGGGCTGGAACGAGCCCTCTCGCAAGAGGCGGTGAATCGCGCCGAAGTGGCCCGGCAGAGTGAAGAACTCAAATCGACTCTTCTTGATGCCATCGCGCATGAATTCAAAACGCCGCTTACGTCGATCAAGGCCGTGACCACCGATCTACTGTCCGATCCGGGTCATGAATTGCCTCAGCATCAGCGCGAATTGGTCAGTATTGCGGTAGAGGGAACGGATCGTTTATCGCGACTCGTGACCCACGCCATCCAGTTGGCACGGATTGAAGGGGGCAAGTTTACTCTCCATCGCGAAATCCACTTCCCGAGCTCATTGGTTTCAGCAGCCCTGCGGCCGATGAAATCGCAGATGGACGGGCGAGAAATCACGGTATCGGCCCCCGATGACTTGCCGCTCGTATGGGTGGACGCGGAGTTGATACAGATGGTGATCACGCACCTGCTCGAGAATGCCTGGAAGTATTCTCCACCGGGAAGCCCGATCTCGATTAGCGCTCGATCCAGCGAGGGTCGTGTCATGATTTGCGTAGCCGATCAAGGACGCGGAATCGCGGAAGAGGAGCAATCGCGAATTTTCGATAAATTCTATCGCGGAAAAGGCGAGCAGAATCTGAAAGGCACAGGAATGGGTCTGGCGATTGCGCGCGAAATCATCGACGCACACGGCGAGCAGATCTGGGTCGTCAGCAAGCCAGGGGAAGGCTCGGAGTTCTGCTTTTCATTGCCGATCGCGCGCCGGGGCGGCAACGAATGAACACAGGCAGGATTCTCGTGATCGATGACGATCCACAGATCCGGCGTGCCATGCGGGCTAGCCTGACGGCTCGCGATTATCAGGTCACCGATGCGCGCACCGGGGAGGAAGGGCTTGAGAAACTGCGATCGTCCGGTTACGACCTCGTGCTGTTGGATATGAACATGCCGGGAATGGGCGGAATTGAAACCTGCCGACTGATTCGATCCAGTTCGGAAGTCGCGATCATCATGCTAACCGTCAGCAATTCAGAGAAGGACAAGGTGGGAGCGCTCGATGCGGGCGCCGATGACTACGTAACCAAGCCGTTCAGCATGCCCGAACTGCTCGCGCGCATCCGCGCCACTCTGCGTCGATTGCCGCAGCCGCCCGACAATACGGACTTGAGACAATTGGCATCCGAGGGCGTCGAAATTGATCTTTCCTCACGGCAGATCACCGTGCACGGTCGCACGTCGCACCTTACGGCAAAGGAATTTGATCTGCTGTCATATTTGCTCGCGCGCCCCAATAAGACGATCACTCATCGTGAACTCCTGCAAGCCGTGTGGGGCCCAGACTACGGCGATGAGTTGGAGTACCTGCGCGTGTTTGTCAATCGACTGCGCAAGAAAATCGAGCCCAATCCATCCAAACCGCAATTCCTCATAACGGAAGCCTGGGCCGGGTACCGCTTCCATCTTCCAAAGCAAAGCCCCATCCAAGGCGGATCCGAGCCTTAAGCGACCCGGATTCAGCACCATCGGCCAGCAAACCCGCCTGATCGTTGGCAGAGGTTTACGTCCTGCTTAGGGCCTATTTATGCCCCGTTTATTCGGGGTGGGGCAGGATCAGTTGTAAGTGAACCCCATGAGATACAGGCAGCAAGCACCGGCCCTGATTTGGGAAGGCACCGAGTCGTCGTTTGGCCGAGCGCCACTGGAGGTGAACGTGCTGTTCACCGATCGGCGAGCCACTCGGGCAGCCTTGCTTGCCGTCACGGGACTGGCCACGGATTTGAACGCAACGATCCGGGTGCGGGCGGTGATTGCTGTGCCGTTCTCATTGCCACTCGATCATCCCCAAGTTTCCATTCCCTTTACGGAGGAAGTTCTATCCGCTTTGGTCTCGGAGTTTGGACAAAATTCACTTGATATTACTGCGCACTTGTATTTATCTCGAAATCGCATCGAGACGTTGTTAGAGATCTTGCAGCCGAATTCGCTCGTGGTCATTGCTGGTCGGAAGCGTCCGTGGCCCACTCTGGAGAGCCGGATCGCAACCAAACTTCAGTCCGAGGGGCATCGGGTTGTATTCATCCCCTTTCGAAGGGGAGATTAATAGCGCGAACAAGATAGGTGAGGTGAGCGATGTGGGATGCGTTCTATATCGTCGTGGCGATTGTTTTCTTTCTCTTGCTCTGGGCGTTTACCCGGGCATCGGAGCGGCTATAGGAGGATTCGATGGAATACGCGATCGCAGGAGTTGTCGCCGTATTTCTGTTCGTTTATCTGATGTATGCGCTCATTCGGCCGGAGCGATTTTGAGGTGCTGAAATGACTTTGATTGGTCTTGCTCAAATTCTGGTCTACTTTCTGCTCGTCCTTGCCATCACCAAGCCGGTTGGCGCGTTTATGTACCGCGTCTTTGAGGGCCAGCGCACGTTCCTTCATCCCATCCTGCGCCCGCTCGAGCAGTTGATCTATCGGCTGTGTGGTGTCAGAGAGGATGTTGAGCAGTCCTGGGTAGAGTATTCGGCTTCCGTGATCTCGTTGAGTATCTTCAGTTTCCTTGCCGTGTACCTGCTCCAGCGTTTGCAGGGTCACCTCCCGTTGAACCCGATGCACTTCTCTACGCCGCAGGCCCCTCAAAACGCGACGCCCATGACACCGGATCTGGCGTTCAATACTGCCATCAGCTTCGTAACCAACACCAACTGGCAATCCTATTCACCGGATACAACGCTCGGTTATCTCGTTCAGATGGCAGCTTTGGCAGTGCAGAACTTCGTTTCCGCCGCGGTCGGAATTGCTGTCGCTGTTGCCTTGATTCGCGGATTTGCCCGCCGGACCTCTAAGACCATAGGAAATTGCTGGGTGGATGTGACCCGATACACTCTCTATCTACTGCTTCCCATTTGCGTTTTGGCGACTCTGTTCTTCGTTTGGCAAGGATCCATCCAAAACTTCAAAGGTCCGGTCACCGTGCAGACCCTGGAAGGCGGGACCCAGACGATTGAACAAGGTCCATTAGCCTCGCAGTTAGCAATCAAGATGCTAGGAACCAATGGCGGCGGATTCTTCAACGCGAACTCAGCGCATCCCTACGAAAATCCAACGCCTTTGAGCAACATGTTCCAGATGTTACTGATCTTTGCGATCGGAGCGGGACTGACGTACATGTTCGGCAAGGCGGTGGGCGACACGCGCCAGGGCTGGGCCATCTTCTCTGCGATGGCGGTCATGTTTTTCATCGGTCTTTCTGTCTGTTATCGGGCTGAACAACACGGGAATCCGCTGCTCTCGAAGCTGGGTCTCGAACGTACCTATACCGTAAGCCAACCGGGTGGAAACATGGAGGGCAAGGAAACGCGATTCGGCATTGCCCAGTCCGCGCTGTTCGCGACAGTCACGACCGATGCGAGTTGCGGGGCCGTAAACAGCATGCACGACAGCTACACGCCGCTCGGTGGGCTCGTCCCCATGTTTAACATAGAGACCGATGAGGTGATTTTTGGAGGGGTGGGCGCCGGCCTGTACAGCATGCTGATTTATGCGGTCGTTGCCGTATTCATCGGCGGGCTGATGGTGGGTCGTACGCCTGAGTATGTAGGCAAGAAAATCGAGCAAAAGGAAGTCAAAATGGCGATTATCGCCGTGCTTTCGACGGCGTTGGTCATTCTTGGTTTTACGGCACTCAGTTCGGTAGCCCAATTTACGAAAAACGGCTACTGGAATCCGCCAGGACCTGCCGCCGCAAACCTGAACAATAACGCTGCGCACGGATTCTCGGAAATTCTCTATGCCTATTCGAGCGGTGCAGGGAACAATGGCAGTGCCTTTGCTGGAATCAATGCCGACACGCCTTGGTACAACCTCACCATTGCTATCGATATGCTTGTGGGAAGATTCTTTTTTATCATCCCGGCCCTGGCTATCGCCGGCAGCCTGGCGGCGAAAAAGGTGATTCCCATAACCAGCGGTACATTGCCAACAAACGGATCTCTGTTTGTGGTGCTTCTGATTGGAACGGTGGTGATTGTTGGCGCGCTGACCTATTTCCCCGCGCTGTCACTAGGTCCCATCGTGGAACACTTCCAGATGCTGAACGGAAAGCTGTTTTGATGATCAGAGGAATGAGGAGCTAGAAATGTCGACTGTCACGAACCCTCCGGCGGAGCGAAAACCGGAAATCAAGGCGGAGGAGGGAGCAACGCTGATCTCCCGGGGCGTGCGCGCTCGACCCTTGTTTGATCGTGAAATCTTGAGGCGCGCCATCAAAGAGTCGTTCGTGAAGCTCAACCCCTTGCTCGTAGCCAAGAACCCGGTAATGTTCGTGGTCGAAGTGGGTGCGGCTTTGACGACCGTGTTCGTCGTGAAGGATGCCATCGCGGGCGTCAGCGGCGTGTTTTTTGGGGTCCAAATCGCGCTGTGGCTGTGGTTCACCGTGGTCTTTGCCAATTTTGCCGAAGCGATGGCTGAGGCGCGGGGCAAAGCGCAAGCCGATACACTCAGGAAAACCAAGACCGATACGATCGCTCGGAGGCTCTTAGCCAATCAGAAGTTCGAGATGGTTCCGGCATCGCACCTGCGCGCCGGCGACGTTGTGTATTGCGAAGCAGGGTATCTGATTCCAGGGGACGGAGAAGTAATCGAGGGAGTCGCCAGCGTCGACGAATCCGTCATCACCGGAGAAAGCGCCCCGGTGATTCGCGAATCGGGAGGAGATCGCAGTGCCGTGACAGGTGGTACGAAGGTGTTGTCGGACCACATCACGATCAAGATTACTTCCAATCCCGGTGAAACTTTCTTGGACCGCATGATTGCGCTCGTCGAAGGCGCGGTGCGTCAGAAGACCCCCAATGAGATCGCGCTCAACATCTTGATTGCCGGGCTGACACTCATTTTCTTGCTGGCTGTGGCGACGCTGCCACCCTATGCGAAATACTCCATCCTAGCTGTCGGCAGTGGTTCGGCACCGAGCGTCGCGGTTTTGGTCTCCTTGCTCGTCTGCCTGATCCCCACGACCATCGGTGGGTTGCTTTCCGCCATCGGCATCGCTGGTATGGACCGAGTCATGCAGCACAACGTTCTGGCCATGAGCGGAAAAGCGGTGGAAGCCTCGGGCGATGTAAACACGCTGCTACTGGACAAGACGGGAACCATCACCTTGGGCAATCGACAGGCGGTCGAGTTCATCCCCGTGGATGGAGCGAATGAAAGCGAACTGGCAGACGCCGCTCAATTGTCGAGTCTCGCGGATGAAACCCCCGAAGGGCGATCGGTGGTCGTTCTGGCCAAAGAGAAGTACGCCTTGCGGGGCCGCGAAGTAGCCGAACATGAAGCTGAATTCATTCCTTTTTCCGCCTACACGCGCATGAGCGGAGTCGACATCGATGGCCGCAAACTGCGAAAGGGTGCTACCGAAGCGATTGCCCAGTTTGTCAAGGACGCTGGTGGCAGTGTGCCCTCGGCCCTGGCCGAAATCTCGGATCGAATCTCACGGAACGGCGGCACGCCGCTGGCAGTAGCCGATGGCCCACGAGTCCTCGGAGTCGTCCACCTCAAAGACATCGTGAAGGGCGGAATGCGAGAACGGCTTGCTTCGCTCAGAGCCATGGGAATTCGATCCGTGATGATCACAGGAGACAACCCGCTAACGGCAGCGGCGATCGCACAAGAGGCCGGCGTCGATGACTTCCTGGCGCAGGCGACTCCGAAAGACAAGCTCGAGTACATCCAACGGGAACAAGCACAGGGCCGTCTGGTGGCGATGACGGGCGATGGATCGAACGATGCTCCGGCGCTGGCTCAGGCCGACGTCGGCGTCGCGATGAACACGGGAACGATGGTTGCGAAGGAGGCCGGCAACATGGTCGACCTCGACAGCAATCCAACGAAGCTGATTGAAATCGTCGCGATCGGCAAGCAGTTGCTGATCACGCGAGGGGCGCTGACGACCTTCTCGATCGCCAATGATGTGGCCAAGTATTTTGCGATTATTCCGGCGATGTTTGCATCCATCTATCCGGAACTCAACAAGCTGAACATCATGGATTTGCACTCGCCCCAGAGTGCCGTTCTAGCGGCAGTCATTTTTAATGCCTTGATTATCATTGCTTTGGTTCCACTGGCTCTTCGCGGTGTGCAGTATAAACCCGTCAGCGCTGGCCAGATGCTGACGCGCAACCTGCTGATTTATGGCTTGGGAGGCATCATCGTGCCATTTCCTGGGATTTGGCTGATCGACAGGATCCTGGTTGCTTTGCGTCTCGCGTAAAGGAGTGGGTCATGCTCAACGAACTAGGACCAGGACTGCGGTTGACGCTGGTCTTCACGATCCTTACCGGTCTTTTCTACCCGGCCGTCATGACGGGCGTTTCCGAATTGCTCTTTCCGAAGCACGCCAAAGGGAGTCTAGTGAGTGTGAACGGCAAGGTTGTCGGCTCCAGCCTGATTGGTCAATCTTTTTCCAAGCCGGAGTATTTCCATCCGCGCCCGTCGGCGGCGGGCAATGGCTACGACGCGACCGCCAGTGGCGGTACGAACCTGGGCCCCACGAGCACGAAGCTCCTTCGCGGAACCACCAAAATGGATGACAAGGGCAAAGAGATTGTCGATTTCGATGGCATCAGTCTTCGCGTCGTGCATTACTGCGTTGAAAACAATATCCCTTATGAATCCTCCCGACCGCTCGACTCCTTCAAAGATTCCGAAGGCAACCTGGATGACGTCAAGCTGATCGATGCGTTCAATGACACCCAGTCCCCTTTGATTTTCAGAGCGAAAGAGCCGATTCCACAAGATGCGGTGACAGGCTCGTCATCCGGCTTAGATCCCCATATCAGTCCCGCGAACGCTGAGGCACAGACCGCGCGCGTTGCCAAAGCGCGCAACGTTCGGCCAGAGCAAGTGAAAGCGCTGATTCTCGAGTTCACTGACCGGGCTGACTGGGGTTTTCTCGGTGAACCCCGCGTCAATGTGCTGCTGTTGAACGTCGCGTTGGACCAGAAATTTCCCGTTTCAAAATAGGCGCTCGAGCATTCGTTTCCCTAGGGCAAAGCGGTGGGCCTAAGCGCTTGAGCGATTGCGTCAAGCTCTTCGTTTTCGGTCCGTGACAACAGCCAGATTGCCAGGCAAGCTTCGAAGTCGCCCGTCGGCAGGATCTTTCATCGACAACGACTCACATGGCGAGAGTTGCTAGCTGATTGTTGGAGGCGAGGCCGGATCTATTGAGCTCTTCAAGGATATGAACGCGCTTACTTTATTTGGCTTGATCGCCGTCACTCTCATGCTGGTGTTCTATGCCTTGGAACGGCGGAGCCGTTGGTACACGCTGGCGTTTGCCGGTGCCTGCGCTCTGGGCTCGGCGTATGGATTTCTGCAGGGGGCTTGGCCGTTCGGATTCGTCGAGGCGGTGTGGTCAATTGTCGCAGTCAGACGCTGGTGGCTAGCTGCGAAATCCGTCAACTAGCTCAGCCGTTTCCCTGCCTTGCTCACGTCAAGGACGTGATCTCGGTTGCGGACCTACGTGTGTTTTGATGTACACTCGGCCGGTTTCTCAAACCCAGGGGGGCGCGATGAAAGGACATCGTTTCGTCGTCCTAGCATTGGCACTGTCCATCGCTTGTGTACTGAGCGCCGGCCGAGCGATGGGGAATCAAGTGAGTGGCGCATCCGGCGTCTGCGATCGCGCGTGCCTGAATCACCTCGTCGACCAGTATTTGGACGCAGTCGTCTCTCACGACCCGTCCCGGTTGCCCCTGACCCAGTTCGTCAAGTTTACGGAGAACGGCCAGCGTCTGGCCCTGGGCGACGGCTTCTGGAGAACCGCAACCGGCCGAGGCACCTACAACTTTTACATCGACGATACTCGGGCGGGGCAAGTCGGCTTTCTCGGAACGATGAGGGAGGCCGGCCAGCCGGTCATTCTCGCGTTGCGCCTGAAGGTGGATGGTCAGAAGATTTCCGAGATTGAAACGATTCTGGGCCGCGGCCAGCTGGCGCAGACTGGCTCCGCGAACTTGGAGAAGATGGGAAGCCCTCGGCCAGCATTTTCTGCGGAAATTCCGCCCGCCGAACGAGTGCGTCTCGACCTGATCAAGACGGCCAACAAATACTTCTCGAGCATGCAGAAGAACGACGGCAAAGGCGACTACTCTTTCTTTGCTGATGACTGCAATCGCCTGGAAAACGGCATGCAGACGACGAATAACCCCAATCCCTTGCCGGGCCTGACGGCATCGGGAGCTCCTCGCCCTGCTCCCTCGCTCAAGTACGACCCGGCGGCGAAACCGACCATGTATTCCGCTGGATGGTCGTGCAAGGATCAATTCCGTTCCGGCTTGCTGCACTTCGTGACCTGGATCCACGATCGTCGCTATCCGATTGTGGACGAAGAGCGAGGCATCGTCTTCAGCCTGGTTTTCTTTGATCATTCTGCAGGTGATACGCGTACCTTCGAAACGCCGGAGGGCAGCACGGTGACGGCCGGTCCGATGACGCCCTTTACATGGGAGATTGCGGAAGTCTTCAAGGTTCAGGACAGCCAGCTCCACGAAATCGAGGCCGTCCTCAACCAGGGGATCTACGGCATGTGTTCCGGATGGAGTTCCTGGGAGGACTGCCGATCCGATCAACCGCAGTGGTGACTCTCGTGGCCACATATTTCAAACCCCGGGGACGAGCCTCCTGGTTCGCGTTGGGTACTTGGCTCGTCACAGCTTGCCTGTTGGCCGTACGGCTGGCCTCGGGTGGGGAGGATGGCTGTGACCGCACGTGCCTGAACGGGTTTGTGGATGAATATCTTTCTTCAATGCTCGCCCACGATCCCTCTCGTCTGCCGGTCGCCAAGACAATCAAGTTCACAGAAGATGGCGTGCCGCTTGAATTGGGCGATGGCCTTTGGGCGACAGCCGGAGGAATCGGAACCTACAAGCTTTATTTCGCAGAGCCGGAGGCAGGCGCCGTCGGTGCCTATACGGTTGTCGAGGAGAACGGCACGCCTGCGATCCTGGCGCTGCGCCTGAAAGTAGTGAAGCACCGGATTACCGAGATCGAAACGCTCGTGGCACGCAAGCCGACCACGGGTTTTCTCAACACCGACAATTTGACCCAGCCGCGACCAATTTTCCTCGAAACGGTCCCATTAAATGAGCGCCCCTCGCGTGAAGAAATGGTTGCGATGGTCGGGAAATATTTCGATGGAATCGAGCAGGGAAATGGCGACATCGTGCCCTTTGATCCCGACTGCATTCGCATTGAGAATGGCATCCAGACCTGCCCATCATCCGCCTCCTCTCCGCTTGGCACGCTCAGTTGCGGAGCCCAGCTCAGCACCAAGATCTTCACCTACATTCAAAGCGTGCGTCCGCGCCGATTCCCGATCGTCGATTCCGAGCGCGGGCTGGTCCTGGCCATGGTGCGGTTCAATCATCCGGGGACGCAGCAAACGGTCGACGTGCCGGGACATGGCAAGATGACCATGGGACGTTACTCGCAATGGCCCAACAGCACGCAAATTGCGGAGCTGTTCAAGATTAAGAGTCGCAAGATCAAGGAAATCACGGCGGTTATCGTTACTGACACCTACAAGGCTTCCACCGGCTGGGAATAGCTCTGGATAAGTCCGACGTTCTCCTTCCGATAACAACGATAAGAACAAGCCGCTGGGCCGCATCGTTGCGCTCGCCTGGATCTTATGATGAGATGTTTTCAGCTCGCTGGTTCCACACTCATTTGGAGGAACGGAGGGTTCGGTGGAAGCCGTTGACCTAAGACCCCTCAGTCTGGGTGAACTTCTGGACCGGACGTTCCGCCTCTATCGCAATCACTTCGCACTGTTTGTGGGCATTATGGCGATTCCCGCGGCGTTCTGGCTTCCCTTGAATGTGCTTGTGCTCACCTATCAGGGTTCTCTCGTGGGCCGAGCGGCAACAGCTCCTGGGCGGCCGCCGATGGTGCCGGCTCCGAAAGAGATCGCCGGCCTCCTTACGGGCGTGTTCGCGGTCCTTGTTCTTTCAGGCCTGGTTTATTCGATCGCCGTGGCGGCGGCTTCGTCGGCCGTTGCAGACGTCTATCTCGGCCGCCCCGCCACGGTGCGCGGCTCCTATGCCAAAATTCAGGGCCGTTTCTGGAGATTGGTGGGTGTTATCTTCAATATTCTGTTGCGCATGATCGGTCTCCTGCTTTTGGTCATGGGTGTGTTCGTTGGTGCAATCGGCGGAATGGGACTGTTTTTTGCTGGCGGGCGAGGGAACCCGATTTTTGCCATCCTGCTCGCCATCGGTCTTTTTTTTGCCTATCTTGCGGGATTGGCATTCTGCGTGTATTTCTGGCTACGCTACGCCCTTTCCGTTCCTGTCTTGATGATTGAAAACCCCGGCGTGTTTGCCACGATACGCCGCAGCATATTCCTTACCCGCGGGCGGCGCGGCCACATCTTCCTGGCGATGTTAGTCGCTGCGATCATTGCCTACGCCGGAATATTCGTGTTTCAGATTCCGTTCACGATTGCCATGATGGTGTCGGCCGCGCAAGGGCACTGGTCTCAGTGGCTCGCCTTTGCGGCGGCTGTCTTTTCGTCTCTCGGGAGCGCTTTGACCGGTCCCATCTCGATGATCGCAATCGTCCTGCTGTATTATGATTCGCGGATTCGGAAGGAAGCATTTGATCTGCAATTCATGCTGTCCTCGCTGGATCATCCTTCTTCCGCAACCAGCACGATATCTCCGGCCTGAGTGCGGGCCGAGGGCGATCTGAAAGGTACATAAGACATGAAGCTCCTGATTGCCACTGACCTCTCGCAAACCTCCCACTGGGTAATCGATGCGGTTAAGGCACGCCCCTGGCCTGCAGAAACCGAGGCGTGCATCCTGCACATTGTCGATCTGACGCCATTTCCATTGGGCGCCGAGCTGATGGACGCCGCGCAAAAGGCGGCGGAAACTTCTGTGAAAGCGCTGAGCGACGACCTTCGGAAATGCGGACTGAAGACCCGAACGGAGGTTTTTCCGGGCGCTCCGCGAAGTGCCGTGACCGAATACGCACGAAACTGGAGCGCCGATTTTGTCATTGTCGGCTCTCATGGCGGCACCGGCCTAGCCCGCTTTCTACTGGGCAGCGTGGCGCAGTCCGTTGTCCGGCACGCCCCGTGCTCGGTCGAAATCGTGCGGCATCGAGCGGGCCGCAACTCCTTCCCCTCCGAGGCACTGAAACTTCTGCTTGCCACCGACGGATCGGAATCTTCGCTGAAAGCGGTGAGTTCGGTTGCCCAGCGACCCTGGCCCCCTAAGACGTCGATCAGGCTTCTCAGCGCCGTCCCACCTTTCATGCCGCTCTCTGATGCCGCTACGTCGTACGTTTATTCTAATCAGGCCGTCCTCGCCGCCCAAGGCATTGAAGAAGCGGGTCGGTCGCGCGCTTCTGAGGCCCTGGAACGGGCTGCCGAAGCGTTCCGCGAAGCCGGCGTCACCGGAGTCGAGGCCGGCGAACCGGTCCTCGGGGATCCGAAAGCCGTCATTCTGGACGAGGGGGCCCAGTGGGCTGCCGACATGATTGTGACGGGATCGCATGGCTGGCATGGGCTCGACCGATTCATGATGGGCAGCGTTTCCGAATCGGTGGCCATGCATGCACACTGCTCGGTCGAAGTAATTCGCTAGCTGGGGCTCCCCGACTGACGAGAGATGATGACGATATATCGTCTCATGACGAGATGTCGCCTTTGCTCTCCTGCCCTGAATCTCACGATCTGATAGTTCCTCCAGGCTAACCGGCCGCATTCACAGCAAGTTACACAAGCGATTCGTGGCGGTGCCAACTGGCCAGCCTCTTGCACTTGTGACAGATGGACCGAGCAAACGTGCTGCGAATCACTCCAACCGAAAAAGCAAATGCCCTCGAGCTAATGCTCGAAGGCCGACTCGAAGGGCCTTGGGTCGAAGTACTACGGAAGAGTTGGACGGACACATTGGGGGAAAACGAACACCCGCACGTGTTGGTCGATCTGGGGAGCGTGAGCTTTGTCGATTCCAATGGCCGGGCTCTGCTTCTCAACATGCAAGACGAGGGCGTGGGGCTCGTCAAGCCATCTGCGTTTCTCCGTGAAATGCTGAAGCTGAACGGGTCAACCCGCAAGCGCCAAGCTTCCAAAAATAAAGGAGAATGAAACATGCGTGCTCCCTACGGGATGGACCTGATCGAGGACTGCAAGACCTGCCCAATGCGGAAGGATGGATTCTTCTGCCAGCTACCGGGCCCTGCACTTCAGGCTCTGACCAACGTGAAGTTCACGACAACCTATCCGGCGCAAGCAGTGCTGTATGTCGAGGGACAAGCTCCGCGCGGGGTGTACATGCTTTGCAAAGGGCGCGTGAAACTTACCATGAATTCTGCCGACGGCAAGACCCTGATCGTTCGGATCTGCGAGCCGGGAGAAATGTTGGGCGCGCATGCGGCGATTTCGGGCGAGCCCTATGAAGTGACAGCCGAGGCTCTGCAACCGTGCCAGGTGGACTTCGTGAGACGCGAGGATTTCTTGAAACTGGTTCAGGAGCAGCCAGCGATTGCTGTGGCGGCGATGCGGCAGCTGAGCACGAGCTACCGCAGGGCGTGCCAGGAGATTCGCTATCTCGGGCTTTCACGGTCGGCGAGTGAGAAGGTGGCACAATTCCTGCTTGAGACATCGGCGAAGGGTCGGCAAACCAACCAGGGCAAGCGCTTCCACCTGGGTCTGACTCACGAGGAGATATCTCAAATCGTGGGCATCTCCCGAGAGACAGTAACTCGCACGATGACCGACTTTAAGTGCAAGGATCTGATCGCCACACAAGGCTCGATTGTGGTGATCCGCAACGAGTCCGGTCTCAAGGCGCAAGCCGCGGCTGCCTAAATATTTCTTGTAAGGCCCTGAAAGTGAGGGTGCGCCATGGAGACGACGCATCGATATGAAGTGAGAGCCAAAGCGACCAGAGTGCGCTCCGGCGTAGTTGCATCGGACGAAATTCCGTCGCCCATTATTTTCAGTGCGCCGCCCGAATTCTCGGGAGAGGCACATGTCTGGACGCCGGAACACTTCTTCGTGGCGGCTCTCGTGTCCTGCTACGTGAGCACATTTTCTGGAATGTCGGATCTCTCGAAGTTCCATTTCTTCTCTCTCGAGGTGGAGGCCGAAGGCGTAGTCGAAAAGGAGGGAGGCGGATGGAAGTTCACGGAGATTCAACTGCGCCCCGCTTTGAAAATCACACGTGAGGAAGATCGCGACCGGGGCGCCCGGCTGCTCGAGAAGGCAGAGGGAAACTGCTTGATTGCCCGTTCGATTACGGCGCGTGTCAGCTTGGCACCAACGATCAAGGTGGCTCCCGACGTCGTCCTAGCCGAAGCCGTACAGTGAGGAAGCCTTAAAGCGACATCGAACGCGGAAAGAAGTAGTAGAACAGCAGAGCGATCACAATCAAATAGCCCAGCAGGACCAACGTCCATCCCATGTTGTGCCGAATAACCTGGCCCTCGCTGCGAACAAACTTGCTCGTTGATACCCCGACGCTCGCAGTCTGAGGCGCAATCGGTTTTCCGACTTCCGCACCCACCGAGTTAAATGTCGGCAGCAGCAGGACGGGGAGATTCAACAGTCGTCCGGTAACCATTTGTACGGGACCGAACATGGCATTGGTAGAGGTGTTGCTGCCGGATAGCGCGACTCCGATCCAGCCCAGGATAGGGGCCAAGACCACAAAAAAGATGCCGATCTTCGAAAGACCGTAGGCGAGTGAGTTTGCCATTCCCGAATAGACGAAGACATACGCCAGCGCGAAAATAAAGAACGCAACCAGCAGCGCCCCCCAGATTTGTTGAAACGTCCGCAGAAACACCCGCCTCAACGTGGCCCTGCTTGGCCGCAAAATAGTCAGAATCACAAGCCACGAAGCCAGAATCGATGTACCGCCGCTGAGCGGCGTGAAGTTGAACACCGAGGCGATCGGCTTTTGCGTGATGGAGGATTTCGCCGCAATAGACATCCTGAACACGCTGATGGCCGGCAATTTCGACCACGGGCCCGTCCACAGAACGACCACCAAGATGAGCACGATGTAGGGTACCCAAGCAAGGAACACCTCGCCGACCGACGATGGTTCCCCCCCTTCAGCCGGCGACGCCGCAGCCGGTTCCAGCCTGAGGCCGCCGAATCCGCGGATCGTCTGCGGACGCCAGATTTTTACGAACAAGAAGAGGATCCAGAAGGAGACCAATGCCCCGCTGATATCTGGCAGATAAGGACCCAGGTAGTGCGCTACCGGCCATTGCCCGGCGATGTAGGAGAGCGAACCCACGATTGCCAGGGGCCAAGCTTCCGTGACGCCCTCCCACCCACTGACGAGAAAGATCAGTACCCAAGGCGGCAAGAGCGCCAAAATAGCAACCACATTGCCGATCGAGCCCGACAGCGCGATCAGCGGCAGGCTCGTGACAGCCGCCAGTCCGATGATCGGTGCACCCAGTGCTCCGTAGGAGACGGGCGCATTGTTGGCCAGCGCAGCCACGCGGATCGCCTCCAAATCCGCAATCCCTAGGCCCGTGAGGATCGGCACGATCACGGCCCAGGGATATCCAAACCCCACCAGTCCTTCCAGCAACGCGCCAAACGCCCATGCCAGCATGATCGTTTGAATGCGAACATCAGCTGTAGCGTGATGAATCATCCATCCCTCGAAGCGCTGAAAGTTCCCGGTCAAGACGAGGGTGTTGAAAATCATCAGACCCCAGAAGGTGATCCAGTCAATCGACCATATACCGGTGAGCCCTCCAAATAGATAGGACCTCATAGCGTTGGCCAGAGGAGTGTGCCAGACGGTTACGGCCAACCCGATGGTGATCAACCCGCCCAAAATGGTCGACAGCCACGCTGTGAGTCGAAAAATTGCGAGCATCACGATGAGGGCGACGAGTGGCACGAGCGCGACCGAGATCGTCGACCAAAGATGGCCCGTCGGATTGAGGACCTGCTCAAACATTGAGCAAGGGGTATATCACAACCGTCTCTGAGAGCGTAAGTTGATAACGGCCACCTCGCGTCATACAATACGCGCGAGACTCGTGGCTTGCTGTGTAATGCTCCCGTAGCGCTTTTTTTTTGGGCTGCGGGTTTCCGTTCGCGACTGCACCAGGAGGAATATGCCCACCACATCGGAACGAGCCTACGTGGGCCGGAGCGACCGCGTGCCGGAGGGTGGTCGGCTGGTCGTCGACGTCGGCGACAAAACGATTGGCATTTTTCGCGTCGATGGCGTTCTCTACGCCTGGGAAAATGTCTGCGCACATCAGGGCGGTCCGGTTTGCCAGGGGAAGATGATCGCTCGCGTCACCGAGGTGATCGATCCGGGCGGGGAGAGCCACGGCCTAGCGTTTGACGCCTCGCACCCGCATATCGTTTGCCCCTGGCATGGATTTGAATACGACATCAAAACGGGAGTGCATCCGGGCAGGCCTGCGGCGCGGCTGATTCGCGTGGCAGTCGAGGAATCCACCGACGGAATTTATGTCACCGTCTGAGCCATCGGGGAAGTTGTCTGCGCTCATCGAAGAGCTCAGAGCGCAAATCGAGCGTACGATCGAGGCGGGCGAGGTGGGCGAGTTGCGGGCGGAGGAGTTGGCGAACCTCATGAGTGGCGCTGTAAAACTCTATGCAGCGAGGGTCGAAGAAGCGACGCCCGGCGCGGAAACTACTCCCGTCATCGACGACACCGTTTCCACCACCGAAGCGATCGTCGTCGCGTCCGCTTTGCTCCGCGCCCACCGCTTGAACCCTTTCGATTTGGCGCTTTGGTTTTCGCGGACGGCGGATCAGCCGGGCCACAAGAGAGCAAGCAGCTACGAAGGGCGTAGTGGGAATGAGGATTGAGTTATGGGTACAACCAAGACGCTAAACGGCACGACGACAGCGCGCGAGCATCCGGTACAGCAGATTACTACGCGCACGGACTCGCGTGAAATTCTCGCCAACGCGCGCCGCGACATTGCGCGCTATCACTTGGACGATTATTTTATCGTCGATGTGGATGCACACCACGTAGAATTTGATTCCTGGCACGAGATTCTCGATCACCTCGAAAATCCCGTGCTCCGTCACAACGCGAAGGTCATGACCGAGGACTGGCCTAACGCGCGCAGGCTTGCCTTCAGCAACCACACCGCAGGTCTCACTTTCCAGGATGTCTTCGGCCGGATTCCGCACCAGGCCGCACTGGCCGAACACGTGGAGCCGTCGGAAGAGCACCGCGATTTGACCCTCATTCGCCGTGCCATGGACTCAATGGGAATTAAGATGCAAGTCGTGTTCCCGCAGCCCATGCTCGAAATGGGCTTGCATCCGGAGCCCGACATCGTCACGGGAATGACCTTTGCCTACAATCGCTGGTTTACTCGAACCATTCTGCCCGGTGAAAAACGCATCCGAACACTGCTCTGCTTGCCGTTTCACGACCCTGATGCTTCGCTTAAAACCATCCGGGAATTTGGTGAGACGCCCGGCGTCGTGGGCTTCATGGTCACAAGCCAGCGCCATACCGGGGTGCACAGAAACGTGTACATGCGGATTTACAAGGAGCTCGAGGAGCGCGGTCTTCCTCTCGCCTTCCATGCCGGACCGAGTTGGGGTGATTCGATGACGACGACGATGAACCGCTTTCTGGCCGTTCACTCGATGTCGTTCGTCACCTGCAATATGACGCACATGACCAACTGGATCGTCAACGGTCTGCCTGAGCGCTTTCCCAAGCTGAAACTGATCTGGATCGAAAGCGGTCTGGCTTGGATTCCCTTTATGATGCAGCGGCTCGATCATGAATACTTGATGCGCCAGTCTGACGCACCGCTGCTGAAGAGGCTCCCCAGCGAATACATCGCCGAGATGTACTTCACCTCGCAGCCGCTCGAGGTGACCATGCCTCACATGCTCGAAGCGACATGCAAGGCCATGCACGCGGAGACCCAGTTGATGTACTCCTCCGACTGGCCGCATTGGGACTTCGACGTCCCCGCGCGAATTGCTGGTTTGCCCTTTCTCAGTGAGCAGGCCAAGCGCAACATCCTCGGGGAGACCGCGCGAAAAGTGTTTCGCCTCTAGCTGCTCAAGCCTCACGGAAAGGAAGAAGATCGCTATGCACAAGGTTCTTGCTCTGTATCCTCCGCCGAAAGATCCAGTGCATTTCAAACGCTATTACGAAGAAACCCATCTTCCCCTGGCTGCGCAGCTTCCCGGGCTTCTGTCGAGCTGTCACACGTTTTCCATTGAGGGTGTGGGAGGTCCGTCGCCCTATTTCTGCATCTGGGAAGGCGAATTTGCCGATGCCAAAGCCATGGGCGACTCGATGGAATCACCCATTGGCCAGAAGGTGGCGGCCGACGTAGCGAACTACGCGACCGGCGGCGTCACCATCGTCCATTTCGATGTTCCTACATCATCCCGGACCGAAGCCAACAAGAACAAGGACACTTTCGCAGCTGGTTTGCAAATCCGGCGTGACATGTTCGGCCCGGCGAACTCGGATCAAGTGCTCCAATCCGCAACTGACTTCACGCGACCCCTGCAGGAATTGGTGACCCGCTACTGCTTCGGTGAAGTTTGGACGCGTTCGCTGCTGGATCGCAAGACGCGAAGCATGCTGACCATGGCACTGCTGGTGGCACTGAATCGACCGAATCAGCTGAGAGGCCACGTGCGGGGCGCTGTGAAAAACGGAGTCAGCAAGGATGAAATTCGTGAAGTGCTGCTCCACAGCATGATCTATGCGGGCGTACCGGCGGGCGTCGATAGCTTTAACCATGCAACGGAAGTGTTGAAGGAACTCGGTTTGGAGTAGAGGAGCGCGAGCGGCAATGCGAGTTGGGTTCATCGGCATCGGCAATATGGGCTGGCCGATGGCTGGGCACATTGCCCGGGCGGGCCACACACTCAGCGTGTATGATCTCGACGTTGAAAAGAGTGCTCGATTCGCTCGCGAACACGCCTGCCGAGCGGCGAGCCAGCTCGAGGAAGTAGCTGAGAACGAGATCACGATCACCATGCTGCCGACCGGCCAGATCGTGCGGAGCGTGATTCTGGAGCAAGAAGATGGGGTTTTTGCGAAATCCCTCCGACCCGGGACGATCGTCGTGGACATGAGTTCTTCCGAACCGATCGGGACGCGCGAGTTGGGAAAGGCACTGGAAAGAGCGGGCGTGGTTTTGATCGACGCTCCGGTTTCTGGAGCTGTGCCTCGTGCCAAAACGGGCACGCTTGCGATCATGATCGGCGGCAACGATAAGGCCGCCATCGAGCGCACCAAACCCGTCCTTCTTGCTATGGGCAAACAGTTGTTCGAAACCGGTCCGCTCGGAACCGGTCACGCCATGAAGGCGCTCAATAACTACATTGCTGCGGCGGGGTACACGGCCGTCGCGGAAGCGCTGCTGATCGGTGAGCGGTTCGGCCTGGATCAGGAAAAGATGGTGGACATTCTGAATGCCTCGACCGGCCGCAATTTCACGACCGAATTTATGGTGAAAGAGCATGTGCTGGGGGGGAAGTTTTCAACCGGTTTTGCGCTCGGCCTGATGGCCAAGGATGTCAGGATCGCCGCCGACCTGGGTGAAGCGGTCGGACTCGATGCTCCCGTTTCTCGCCTGATTCGCGAGCGATGGGCAGCAGCTAGGGACCGTCTGGGAGCAGCGCGCGATACCTCCGAAGCCATTCTGGGTTGGAGGGAGGATCTACCGGAGGGAAAACGGTAGGCTGGGGTTCAATGAAAATCGTGGGAAGGCGTTTCCGCGCGGCTGATCGTCAGAGGCTGAACCCGCTGGGCCTTCACGGAAATCACGTTGTCCTGATTCTGCAAGATGCCTTGGATCAACAAAAACTGGTGGCGCACGACGATCGTGTGGTCTTGCTCGAATAGTTGCGGCGTGATGATGACGTTCGCGATTCCTGTTTCGTCCTCCAGGCTCAGAAAGACGAACCCTTTCGCCGTGCCGGGGCGCTGCCGCGCAATCACGGCACCGGCGACTTGAACCGGTGCGCCATCGGGAAGTTTTGTGAGATCGGTGGCCGTGCAAATTCCCTTCTTCTTCAGCTCTGCACGGCGGTACGCCATCGGATGAGGCCCGACTGTCATTCCGGTACCACGAAAGTCAGCCACCAATCTTTCTTCATCCGTCATGCGCAGCAAGGGCGATTCCCAAATCGCAGAGGGCTCGTTTGACCTTTCCGCTGCGACCTCCGTGTTCGTGCTGGGAGAGGCTTCTGGATTTTCCAGCAACGGTCCCGGCCGACGAGCGGCGCGCTCTACCTGCCAAAGCGCATCACGGCGATGAAACCCCTGTCGATGCAAAAGGAAATTCAAAGCTCCCACTTCGGCGAGCGCGGTCAGCTCGGGTTTCTGTATTTCTGGAATGCGGTAGTTGAAATCCTCGATCGATCGGAAGCTGTGAATTTCGCGCTGACGCACGATTTCCAGCGCGATCTCTTGGCGCAAGCCCTTGACGTAACACATCCCCACCCGCACGGCGAATCCTTTTGGAATTTCCTCGAGCGTGCATTTCCAATCAGACCGTGTCACATCAATCGGCTTAAATTTCAGGCCGTGTCGCTGGGCATCTTTCACCAGTGTCGCTGGCCGGTAAAAACCCATCGGCTGGTTATTCAGCATGGCGGCTGTGAAAGCAGCCAAGTAATGGCATTTTAACCAGGCGCTGGCATACGCGATCAGCGCAAAACTGGCGGCGTGCGATTCGGGAAATCCGTAAAGGGCAAACGAGGTGATCGACTGCACGATGTGTTCCTGTGTTTCTCCAATGATTCCTTTTGCCGTCATGCCCCACCGCAGCTTGACCTCGATCTCTTTCATGCGTGCTTCGGAGCGCTTGAATCCCATGGCTCGCCGCAATTCTTCGGCCTCACCGCCCGTAAATCCAGCCGCGATCATCGCCATTCGCAGCAACTGCTCCTGAAAAAGAGGTACGCCCAGCGTGCGCTTTAAAACAGGCTCCAGAGAAGGGTGAAAATATTCGGGCGGCTCGCGGTCCTGCCGTCGTTTTAAGTAGGGATGCACCATGTTCCCCACGATCGGACCTGGCCGGATGATAGCCACCTGCACGACAATGTCGTAGAAACAGTGGGGCCATAGCCGCGGCAGACATGACATTTGCGCGCGGCTTTCGATTTGAAACATTCCGACCGTATCCGCATTTTGCAATGCAGCGTAGACCGCGGGATCGCCCTGCGGTAGATGGCCTAGATCAATCTCTTGCGCGTGGCGCTCACGAATGATTTGAAGTGACTCCTCCAAAACGGCCATCATTCCAAGGCCAAGCAAATCGATTTTCACGATTCCCATGTCAGCGCAATCTTCTTTATCCCATTGCACCACCACGCGTCCGGGCATCGTGGCTGGCTCGAGAGGAACCACGGAATCCAATTGTCCTTGGCACACGACCATTCCGCCCGAGTGCTGCCCGAGATGTCGCGGCAGATCCTGGACGGCGCGACAAAGCTCTAAAAAGTTCCGGATCCTCGGATGCTGGATATCGAGGCCGGCATCGCGAAACTGGCGCTCGAGCGTGTCGCTTGGATCCTTGTATTCCCACGATCCCACAAGAGCTGCCAGCCGATCGAGAGTTGACGGATCGAACGACAGCGCCTTGCCGATCTCTCGCGCCGCGGAGCGCCCGCGATACGTGATGACATTCGCAGTCATCGCTGCGCCGAGTTTTCCGTAGCGCTCATAGACATACTGAATCGCGCGCTCGCGCTGATCACCACTCGGAAGATCGAGATCGATATCCGGCCATTCCCCGCGCTCTTCGGACAGAAATCTCTCAAAGAGCAGATCCATTCCCACCGGGTCGACGGCGGTGATGCCCAGGGAGTAGCAAACGGCGCTATTCGCCGCCGAGCCCCGTCCCTGGACGAGAATGTTCTTTTCGCGGCAAAAACGGACGATATCCCAGACAATGAGAAAGTAGCCTGCCAGATTGAGTTTTTCGATCAGTGCCAGTTCGCGCTCGACCTGCTGGCGCGCGCGTTCATTGTCCGAGCCGTAGCGGCGGATGCTGCCTTCGAGCGTGCGTTGACGCAGAAAGTGCATTTGCGATTCGCCGTCAGGAACCGGATAGGCGGGGAACTGATATCCCAAATCGCTCAACGCAAAGTGCAAACGGGAAGAAAGGCTTTCCGTATTGGCAATGGCCTCAGGCAGATCGAGAAAGAGCTGCGACATCTCCTCGTGTGTCTTGAAATGCCGCTCGGAATTCGAACTCAGCAGCCGACCGGCGATGGAGAGTGTTTGGTGATGGCGAATGCAGGTCAAAACGTCCAGCACCTCGCGTTGCTGTGGCCGTGCGAAGCAAACTCCATTTGTTGCAAGCAATGGCAGTTTTAGTTTTTGCGCGATCCGGACAGCAGCCTGATTGTGCGCTTCCTCTTCGCGGCAGAAGTGCCGCTGAAGTTCCACGTAAACGTTTTCCCGGCCAAACGTCCGACACAGCTCCTCGACGCATTTCCTGCCGCATTCGATTCCACCTTTTGCCAAGGCATAAGCCAGCGGACCTTCCGAGCCGCCCGTCAGGCAAATCAGGCCGCTACCCAGTTCCGCCATTTCCTCCGCTCGAACTTTACCTTCGCCCTTTTTTGCTCGCAGCTTCATTCGCGTGAGAAGACGACACAGATTCTGATAGCCGGCGCGCGACTCGACGAGCAGGATATAGCGCCACCCCGCGGTCGATATGACTTCTGCGCCGATGTGCGCACGAAGGGAGCACTTCTTCGCCGCCCCGTGAAAGCGAGGCGAGCCATACACGCCGTCGCGATCGAGCAAGGCCATTGCGGGCATCCCGCGCTCAGCACACACCTGGACGAATTCTTCCGGCGTCGATGCGCCTTCCAGAAAACTGAACGCCGATCGTGCGTGAAGTTCGATATACATCAGTCGTACACTCCCCGCACAAACCAGCTTCGACGCAGCGAATCGTAATAGAAGCGATAGATACCGGGATTTGGATGAAAACCGTTGGAAGAGAATCGTTCCACCGTATCCTGAAACTGAATTTCTAAATCCCATTCATCCTGCTGCCAGGGGTCTTCCTGCCACCAATCACCCGACGTACGCCACGGGCCTGAGGCCGCGCTCACTTCTCCTCGCAAGCCTTGAAACGCAACCCGAGTCGGGCACTCTGTGTGCCAATCGAGTTTTGCGGGAATGGCAGGTCGGAAGACGCGAAAACTGGCTGGAATTGTTCCATCCGCGTGCTCGTGTGCCCGATGGCGAGCGCGACCGCCGGCAGCTTCTTGAGGAATCAGAAAGCGCTGCATCTCGAAATCTCCCGGCCGGTGCGTATTTGTGAGCGATGGCGATCCAACATTTCCTTCGCCCACCACATGCACAATGCGCGCAATCGTGAGTTCCAGTTTTTCAGGATCAGGAAAACCGGGAAAGAACAAGTTCCCCTCCATGACGCGCGGGCGTGCGGCTTCTGCGAGAAGCGTGATTTTCTGAATGGGCGCGTCCGGAGGATGCCTGTGCAAGCGCAGCCGCAACAATTTCAATAGCATTTTCGAATCGCGCATGGGCACAGGCAGCTTCATCTGTTTCTCATACCGACCCGGTTGTTTCTCTGTCCGAAATGCTTCTTGAATGTCCACGGCATTTTCAAATGATGGCTGTAACTCGAAACGCACCCAAAGAGAGGCTGCGCCGAGCGAACGAGCCGTCAAACGCTCGCAGAGCTGATCGAGCAGACGTCCCAAAAGAAACGATAAGGGTTCGAGTTCCTTAATCGCGTCATCCAGCTCCATCTCTTCTTCGAAAGAATCTGCCGGTTCCGCGATCAGGAGTGCGCGCGTGGATGCTCCTCGCGCCCGTGCGTGCAGACAAACTCCTTCTTGGCCGAGGCGTTCGGAGAGATCTAAAATCGGCAGGCGGGCTAGATCGGCGCACGTCGCCACGCCCCAGCGGGCCAATATTTCGGTCGTTTCGTCGGAAGGCGAAAGCATGCGGACAGCCAACCCGCCTAGGCAGTGCGATTCTTCACCGGGTGAAATTATCGTGATTCTCGCAAATCCTCGGGCAGCGATCAGAGCGGTTTCGATGTTCGATGCGATGGCGACGTTTCCGTCCAAGCCGCACGCCGTCAAACGCTGGATGAGATGCGCCGCAATGTCTTTCTCTGCACCAAATAAGGAAGTCAGACCAGATAAATCCAGAACGATCGTATCCTGTGCAGTGTCTTCCATTCTTGGAGAAATCGACCATCCGACATCGAGCAGGGCAGCGTGGGCTATTTTTTCCTGTGCCGGAAAGCGGTGACGAATTTTGACGCCGGGAAATTGCTCGACATCGGTTTTCGTCATTCCTATTTCGATTCCCATTTGCGCGGCTGCTTCGTCGATAGCCACCACTCTCCCAAGCGGTGGATTCCCATCGATCAAAACCAGCCCACCTTCGCGCAGCGCAGGCTCGGCGCGCACCACTGCCTGCAACCAAAAATTGGGAACGAAAATGGAAGCAAAAGGCATAAGAGTCTGATTGCCAGGTGAAAGAACCGAGAAAAGTCTTCACCTTTGTCTCTGCCCTCCTCGCTCATCGGCTGGGCTACACCTGATATTTCTTCTGATTTCCGTCTCAAAACCGGCATCGCTCCGATCTTCTCGCTTTGCCTGCGAGCGAATCATTTCGGCGCGAATCTTCCAGCCATCAAGCAGGCATCCCAGTGAGTGCGGCCGTGAAGTTTCGTTGGTACTTTCCACCGTCTCTGACCATTGCGTCTTTTGCGCATGCAGTTTCAGAATCAGCGAAGCACAAGTTCTGACGGTCGTTTCCCGTTCCAAAACAAGAAAAATTGTCGGTGTATGCTCCACGGCCCGGCGAAAACGAAACCACACCTGCATCGGGATGCAGCGAACCATGTGTGGCAGAGCGTCCCCCAGATCGAGAGCGATCAGTCCGAATCCGCCGCCCTGCACGAGCAAATCTGTCACGCGAAGCGCCTGATCGACATTTCGGCAGCGCACCCAGAGCAGTTGCTCGAGTTTCACACCAGCCGCTTTTGCAGAATGAGGATCAAAAGCGTCATGTGCGTCAACTAAAGCGCACACTTCTGACGCCGCCGTTCGCGAGGCCAGCGCGGAAACCAATAAGCTCGTCCGTCCCGAGCATGTCGGGCCGTAAATTTCCGTCAAGCTGCCTCGCGGAAATCCCCCCACCCGCAGATCGATGAGAGGCACGCCGGTCGGAACCGTTTCCAGGATGCGGCGACTGCGAAATTGAAAAGGGCTCGCGACGCGCGTAGCCAGTGAGGTCTCCACCTGCAAGCGCAAAACGGAGGTTTTCGAGCCCATGGGCAGTGCGAAGGGAAAGCAGAGAGTTTCGCTTTTTATTCGCCTAGGGCATTTTAGGTTTCCCCAGCAAGCTTTGTCAAGGGGCGAGCAGACACCCCAGGTTTTCCTGCTCTCGTTCCGATCGCGGAAGAGTTTCCTGTCAAGCCGAGAGAACCGTCTGGGTTCAATGAAACTTGGACTACACTTCGATCATCAGGAACTTGTGATTCAGGTCACAGTCAGATGGGAGTTGCCATTGTATTAAAAGGTGGGAGCTAAAAATGAGCTTCAAAAAAATTCTCATTGCTGTGGATGAAAGTGAGTTCGCGGCTCATGCAGCGGATGTCGCGATTGAGCTGGCGAAGCCACTGAAGGCTAAGGTCGGTTTTGTTCACGTATTTGATCCAGCCGTCGGCCCCGGCACTATGTGGAGCGTGCCAGCGGACAAACTCATGGAAATGTCCGAACGACAAGCGAAGCACCTGCTTGCCAAGTTCCGGGAGCGCGCCCAGACGCACGAGGCGGTTCCCGAATTCCTCGAGGCGGGTGTTCCAGCCGCCAAGATCATCGATGCGGCCAAGAAATGGCCAGCCGACTTGATTGTAATGGGCAGCCACGGACGCGGGAAAATAGGAGGCCTGCTTCTGGGTAGTGTCTCGCAAGAGGTCCTGCATCACGCGCCCTGCCCCGTTCTTGTTGTACGGGCTCAGGCCTGATCCTTTTAGCCTCGTGAAGTGGTCCGCGTATTGACCCTCCAGTTGTGAGTCGGTACCATGCGCAGCGGGTCGACGGAACGGCCAGAGCCAAGTAGACCTGGGGGGGATGCTATGTTTTGTTCGTCGTGTGGCGCGACGGTGAAAGAAGGCACTGCTTTTTGTGGCTCCTGCGGCAAACCCATCGTCGGTTACACGGTGGGCCAAGCGGCAGCCGGATCCATGGCTAGCGGGTCGGCTGCGGCAATGGGGACACCGATTTCGCAGCCCGGTGCGCTGGCTACGCAAGACACAGGGTTGTACGCAGGCTTCTGGCTGCGGTTGGTAGCCGACATCATCGACAACATCTTGCTGGGAATCCCGTATGGTTTCCTTGCCGTCATGATCTTTGCGAGCGCTATCCCGATGCTGCGGGATCTGGCCACGACGCGAAATCCAAACCCATTGCTGATTGCGAGTCTGCTCGGTTCTCGAATCCTGCTATTTGTACTTCTTAATTTGCTGGGAACCTGGTTGTATTGGAGTCTTCTGGAAAGCTCGTCGTGGCAGGCGACGCTCGGCAAAAAGGCCCTGGGGCTTTATGTTACCGATCTCCAGGGGAGCCGCGTGAGCTTTGGCAAAGCCAGCGGGCGTTTCTTTGCCGGCCGAGGAATTAGTCTCGTTCCTTCGATCGGTGCCTTGTATTATCTAATCGATTGCATCATGGCGGGCCTTACGGAAAAAAAACAGGCCTTGCACGACATAATCGCGGGCTGCTTGGTGCAAAGGATCGCATAGAATTCTGCCAGGCCTGCGGGTTGCCACAGGGGGATCATTTGCAGTGTCCGAAGTGCGGAGCCGAGCTGGCTGGCGACGCTGAGCAATGCCCCACATGCGGTGAACGAATCCTAAACCCTCCCCCCCCGCAGCCAAATGATTCAGGGGTTCATCCGTCGCGGCGTCGCCAGGTGGCCTATGCTGGATTTTGGTTGCGAGCGGTGGCGTACCTTCTCGATTCGCTGGTACTCGGGTTTGTGGCGGCGCTCGTGATTTTTCTCCCGTTGATGGAGCGCGGAGCGATTCCGACCGACAATCCTTGGTTTCTTTACCAGAATACGAGCCGGCAAGTCTTGGCCATGTGGCTTCTGGTGTTTATGGTGAGCTGGCTTTATTTCGCCTCGTTTGAAAGCTCCCCCTGGCAAGCCACGCCGGGGAAAAAGCTGCTCGGATTGCGAGTGACGGATCTGGCGGGGCGTCGCGTCACATTCGCGCGCGCATCGGGGCGCTATTTGGGGAAATTGATCTTCGGGTCCATCTTGTTTGTTGGATTTCTCTTCACACCGTTCACGCCACGGAAACAAGCGTTGTACGACATAACCGCCGAGTGCCTGGTGCTAAAGAACCCATGACCCGATGTGCTAGGCGCTTAAGCCCTGGGCAGGGGCTGGCTGCAATTGGGTACGGATTTTTTCGGTGAATTCCGAGCTGCCTAGCGTACGGCTGCTGGTTTCGGCGATGTCGGCTGTGCGGTAGCCCTGCTCGAGAACACGATCGACCGCATCCTCGATGAATTGCGATTCCATTGCCAGGCCGAACGATTCGCGCAGCATCAGTGTTGCGGAGAAAATCGCGCCGAGAGGACAGGCCATATTCTTTCCTGCGATCGCAGGAGCCGAGCCGTGAATCGGTTCATAAAGCGCAGGCTTGTCCGGACGGCCGCGGCTGAGCGACGGGATCAACCCGATCGAGCCAGCCAGTGCCGCGGCTTCGTCGCTGAGGATGTCCCCGAACATGTTGCCGGTCAAAATGACATCGAACTGCGTGGGCCGGAGCAGGATTTGCATCGCGGCATTATCGACATATTGGTGGTCGAGCGAAACACCAGGGTATTCGCGCGCGAGCGCCGTGACCGTGTCGCGCCAGAGCGTTGAACTGGCGAGGACATTTGCTTTGTCGACG
>CAYOXF010000029.1:0-23758 GCA_964407845.1 uncultured Acidobacteriaceae bacterium
ACGCAGCGGATGGTCGAGGATATTGTGAAGGCGGGCATCTTGCCGGTGGGAGCAGTCTCCGTCATCTGTGGCTTCGCGCGCGATTTGCTCGACCATGTTCGAGAAGGCGACACGGTCTGCTTCACGGGTTCGGCGGAGACGGCCATGCGCATTCGCTCGCATCCGAACGTGCTGCGCCGATCAGTCCGTGTGAACATTGAAGCGGATAGCATCAACTCGGCAATCCTTGGACCGGAGGTTGCTCTAGCGACAGATATGTTCGATCTTCTCGTCAAGGAAGTAGTCCGCGAGATGACGCTCAAGGCCGGCCAGAAATGTACGGCGATCCGGCGCGTGCTGGTGCCTCGCCAGCATCTTCAAGCGGTCGGCGAGGCGATTTGCTCACAGCTGGGTTCTCTGAAGGTAGGTAACCCGCGGAATCCGGAAGTTAAGATGGGCCCTGTGGTGAACAAGGCCCAGCAGGCCTCCTGTCTGGAAGGCCTAAGACGATTGAAGGAAGAATGCTCGGTGTTGTTCGGCGGCGATGAGCGCTTTCAGCCCATTGATGCTGATCCTGGGAAATCCGCGTTTGTGCAACCCACACTACTCGCTTGCAAGAATGGGCGCGACGCGAAGTTCGTTCACGATGTCGAAGTATTCGGTCCCGCAGCGACGCTGGTCGCCTATGACGGACAAGACGATCTCATCGCAATGGTGCGTCGTGGCCTGGGATCCCTCGTAGCCTCGGTCTTTTCAAACGATCCAGGTTTCATTCAAAACGTGATTTTGGGAATCGGCGATATGCATGGTCGAACAATGGTTGTCGATTCGACTGTCGGTAGCCAGCACACGGGTCACGGGAATGTCATGCCCAGCTGCTTGCACGGCGGTCCAGGAAGAGCTGGCGGCGGCGAGGAGCTTGCTGGTTTGCGAGCACTCTTGCTCTATCACCGGCGCTTCGTTGTGCAAGGCCCCCCGAATTGCCTCACGGAGTTGGCGAGATTATCCGTTGACGCGAGCCTTTTGTATTCCTAGATCGAAGAGTTCGAATGATAAATGCGCCAGCGACAACGCGGTCATTTTTGTCTATTGTCGGTGCGATCCGGGCATCCTCGACGACTAGGGACAGTTTTCGCGCTCAAGCAACCGTGAGCAAGGAAGAAACTCCCGATATCAAACCAGCGAAATCCCACGCCGGCGTGGGCGGCTTACGGCGAATCTACGGTCGCCCCGAGTCTCGAACCGATAGCTTGAGTAGTAGTTGCCCTCCGGGTGTTTCTCCTCTCTGCCTCCGACGGTCACCACATCGGGCTTGATGGTGTGATTGGCATAGAGTGCCGCTCGGCAGAAACGCCAAGAGCCGTCCTTGAAGCGGACATATTTATATTTATAGATGGTGTATTTGGGTTGGGCCATGCGCAAATCCTCCGAAACCTAATACGGAGTTGCAGAGATTTCTTAGGATTTACTTTTAGGAAGGAGCCTAATCCACTGATTCTAAAGAGTTGGCTGGGAGGCCTGGACTCGAACCAGGATAATCAGATCCAGAGTCTGATGTACTGCCAATTGTACGACCTCCCATCAGCCACTTACTGGAAGGATACCCCAACTTATCCTGAACTCAACTTCGAATCCAGCCCGGCGCGTCACGCGGGGGAAAGGACTGCCGCGAGGACTCATCTACGGCATCCATTGTTGGAGAGCCTGTGTCCGGCCGAGAGGAATTCACCGATTGCGCTCGATGAAGCAATTCGGTTACTTCTTCGTCGCTGACTTGAGAGAAATCTTCGTAGAACTGACCGATGGCGTAAAAAAACTCGGGCGTGTAGACGCAGACGAGCTCATCGACTTCAGATTTCATCCTCTTGCATGTGTGAAGAGGTGCTACGGGGACGGCGACGACAAGCCGCGACGGTTTCATTTGTCGCAGAGCCTTTATCCCGGCGCGCATGCTCGAGCCAGTTGCAATGCCGTCATCGATAAGCAGTGTGACTTTTCCTTCTATTTTGATCGGGGGTCGATCGCCACGATAAACTCGTTCACGCCTCTCCAACTCCTTTTTTACCGTTTCGGCGATTCGATCAATTTCCTCCTTCGAGAGGTTCAGCTCCCTAATCAAGCCCCGATCGAGTACGCGGACACCACCCGATGCAAGCGCGCCAAATGCCAACTCTTCTTGCCCGGGAACACCAAGCTTTCGTGAAAGGAAAATGTCTAGCGGTGCCCTCAGGACTTTTGCTACTTCAAATGCAACCGGGACGCCGCCCCGCGGGATTCCCAGAACCACCACATCTGTTTTTCCCGCGTAGGCTCCGAGCTTTTGGGCCAATTGCTGACCCGCTTGAACTCGATCTTCGAAAATCATTGTCTCGTCCCCTCGAACCACACCTTATGTTTGGCCACCAAGGAATATGTATCGAAACTGAGCTCGCGACGAAGTGACTTACATCACAGGCCGTTGAATTCAGCGAAAAGCGCCTATTTGGTGCTTCTTGCGCTCCAGGCGAAGACGGGCTGCTAACGATTGCTTGTTATGACGTGCGGCACGAACGTTGTGACTCTCGCGCTTTTAGCCGATCGACGCATCGATCTGATTGATCATGTGAAAGGCATCGCGAGGATCGAGGGGAAGAGCCGGAGGGGAAGTGAGTGTACCTGGCTAGATGAATTCACAGGCGCCGCCCTCGCAAAATCGCGCCTCCAATTCGTGCTCGTGCTCCAGGGTGCCGTCCAATGGCTTGATTGCGCGTGTCAATTCTTCGTACTTCGCCGCCGTAATCTCTTCATAAGGGCACTGTTCGTAACCGTGGCCCGCCGCGGGCAGGAAAGCAATGCCTTTCAGCCTATCCTCATATGCTTCCAATAGGCGCGGGATTTCTTCGCTTTCGCGATCGGGATTGAAATCGACCGTGCAGCTCACTTGATTATCCGACCAATAGTGCTGCATCTGGGCTGCGAGATCGACCTTTTCACGGATCGAAACGTCGGCCTTGCGACGGCCCGCGTGCTGCACATGAATTGGAAATAAAATGACGACGGTGCCAGTGGAGTAACGATCCGGTTCGGTCGAATAGCCTGCATGTTCGCACAGACTCACCAGTGGATGATTCCCGGGAATGCGTACCCGCCGAATGTAGTACGGCGCGTGTTCCCAGTGCACACCGGGCGTAGCGCCGGCGAGCAGGCTCACGCTCCCTGATGGCTTGACTGAAGTGGTTTTGATGGACCGCGGCACAGCCAGACGATCAGCATATGCGGCGTCGAGCTCCTGTAAATAGCTATAGGCCTTGTCGCACCACTCCAAGAATTTGCGATAGCCGAGCCTGTTGATCGCCTGAACAATCCCACTCATCGAGCAGCCGATGCGACGATTGCGGAACATGACCGCATTGGTGCGCGGGTCGTGTGTCGCTATAAGTGTGACGGTCTTGGCATACAGGTACGCGACCTCTAGCGTACGCCGGTAATCCTCAAAGGTCTCGTGATGAGCCGGATAGGTCTCGACGAGACAGCAGAGTTCCCGATCCCATAAGGACTGCTCCACGCAGGGGTTGCTGCCTTCGGCCTCGGAATCAGCCCATGCGGGAGCATCCTTCATCCGGCCATATGCACGGATGTTCTCAAGCCAAAGATATCCGGGCTCTCCATTGACCGCCGTCCGCCGAGCGATATCGCCATAATCCATTCCGATCCGCGCAAAGACGGAGTTGTTCGAGGCCCATCGGTACTCGGTAAGCTTCTGCCTGTCGAGCTTGAGATCCAGGAATTGAGGATCGTCCGGTTCGCCAAAGGCGATCTGAGCACTCCGACGCGTGCCGCCGGCAACGACACCGCGGCCGATAATATTCATGGTATCCACGATCAGCCGAGAATCCACGATTCTATCGATGTACTGATCATAAAGTTGTTCGAGTGATTCGAGAATTTCCCGCAACGGCCCTGGACCGCTGGCAAACCCTCCGAAGTTAGCCAACCGTGATCCAAAAGGACGAATCTTCGTGCAATCCCATTCCGACGGCAATTCGCCACGGCCGACATAGGCATTGAGCAGGCGGCCGACCGCCTCGACCCAGCCTTCTCGGCTATCATCGATCACATGTGCGACTGATGCGCGTTGCGGCCGGGTGATTCGCACCATTCCTTTCCCGCGTGTATCAAATCCCACGCCAACACCCAACATGCTCATGTGTAGGACCCACATGAACGGATCCGCGTAGTCGGTCGCGATGTTCTTCGTGGAGATGAAACCGCAGTTGTTTAAAGCGGCGCCGCCCCGCTCATAGACAAAGCGCGTGCCCATGATCCAAAGGCCACGGCCAGGAGGCGTCCACTTGAATTCCCACAAACGCTGGTAGGCTTCTTCCGCTAGGCGACGCGATTCATTGGGGTCCCAGGGCAGGGCTGCTTCCATGCAGTGAACTCGACTGACTGTAACCATGCCTTCGATGACGCGCCGACAGGTCTGCCACCATTCCTCACCATCCCGGCTGTACGTGCGTTTGTAAATGACCCAAGAAAGCGTTCCAAATCCCCACGGGACTGAGCGATCACGGTACGGGGCGAGAAACTCTTCGTGAAGCCGGAAGGATCCGTAGCGGTCCACATCTACGATCATGATTTGGGTGAAACCACTATTCCGATGCAGCTTTACAGAACGTGCCGATCAGGCGGTTCGCCCGGAGGCGGACTTCACGGCAATTCGTATCGTGCTTGCCTGCGGCCCCTTTTCTCCGGGCTCTTCGGAAAAGACAACGCGGGTGCCGACTTTCATGCGCTGGAACCCTCGATTGAGAACACTGTTCTCATGAAAGTAGACTTCCCGTCCATCCGGCGTTCGCAGAAAACCATAGCCTTTGTCGGGCAGCAATCTACTTACACGTCCTTCCAGAGAAGGCTCATGCGTTTTGACACGCCCGCTGTGCTTTCGCGCGTAATCCGCCAGGCGACGGCTCGCTGCTCGAAAGGCATCATGGATCGCCAGGCGAAGATCCTTGTGACGCGTGTCCAATTCCAGCCGTTTCTTCAGCTGAGCCTCACCTCGCTGCCCCGCTCGCTTGCTAAGCGTTGGTTCACGATTTACGACCAGTTCTCCACCTGGGACCGTCAGGTCAATTCGAACGTGGTAAGGTGCGCCTTTCCGACGATGCGCATGGGGGATCTCGATCATGACACGACAGGCCATCAGTCGACTGTAGAAGGTTTCAAGATCTCTCGCCTCATCTTGAATCCATTGCTCCGCGGTCGTCGATGTCGGAGTGTTTCTGAATGTGACTTGCACTGGGAGCTTCATTTCTTCTTTCTCCCGTACTGAATCTCTTAGTTCGGTTACGGTAGCTCCGTTTCCCTTCGTCCGAACCCTCACGGCAGTTTTTCTTTTAATCGTTTCCCTGGGTCGCTGCAGTGATGAGCGTCACGAAGTAATGCTCTCAATACCCAGACAACACAAGACCGTTAATCACGTCCTTCAAGATAGAGACGAGCCGGGGTTGGGCGCGTAATCGAGCAGAGTGATGACGCAATCACATCTTGCGGTGCTTGAAGAACTCAACCTGCCGCAGGCGCTTCTTTGCCTCTTCGAGCGTCGGGTATGGGCCACCTAGATTTTTCCCCTTGCTCGACACAACCTGATACCCTCCCGTAACCCTCTTGATCATGGCCGCCTCACTGGGGAGCTAGCGCTAAATACGAAATTAAAATAACCGTCCACGCTCCCACGGTAAGTGACGTAAATCACACGCTTGAGGGGGTATATATCCGAGGCTCGAGCCAGGGCTCTTGGCTAGTTCCGCGACCGCCCCGGAAGCGACTATCCGCGAACGGTCAGCACCGGACAATGGGCTTCGGAAACGACTTTGTGCGCCGTAGCGACGGGCAGGTGTGTTGCCGCTCCCGGGAAGCCACTTGGCCTGCGCACACCGAGGACGATCAGATTCGCTCCACGCTTGGCGGCAACGTCCAAGATCCTTTCAGAGGCGGTCCCACGCTCCACAACATATTCAGGAACGCACCACTCAGATTCGGGCGGGATCAGATTGCGCAGAAGCCGAGTGTCTGATGCCATGACCTCGGAGGGTTGCACGAGATCTCCCACCTTCATTTCCACCACCACGTGCAGCAAAGTCAGGTGGGATCGATACTGGGCGGCAAGTGACAGAGCGTACGGTGCCGCCGCGTCTGATTCCGAGCTGAAGTCGGTGGCAAACAAGATGTGAGCAAACTGCTCGCCCTCCTTCAGCTGCGCCGGTGCCTGTGGCCCGACGGTCATTACCGGACACGGCGCCTGTCGGAAAATCTCTTCCGCTGCAGAGCCCCATAGGAATTTAGGAATTCCGGACCGCCCGCGGGTTCCTATAACGATCAGATCTATGTCGTGTTTCTCGATCGCCGCCTTAAGATTGAGCCAAAGATCTCCCTCGCTGATTAGAATCTCCGGCTGAATTCCAGCGAATGTGGCTAGGAGCTCTTGCCTCTGTTGCTTTATCTCAATTTCGGCGGCCTCCTCCAAACCACGCCAACTATTAGGTGGCGTCATGGGATTCACTGCTGGCGTTCGCACGTGAAAAGCGTAGAGGTTGGCTCCGTAACGCCTGGCTAACTCCGCCGCATACGGTACACCGAGCTTGGCAGAAGGAGAAAAGTCGGTGGCGAAAAGAATATTCTTGAATTGAATGCGCGTCGGAGACTGAAGCCCTCTCATAGACTAGAAATCTCGCAGAGCAATCGGCAACGCACAGTGACAGACATCACATTCAGAGAGGTCGCTGACTTCTATCATAGGCTGCACGTCCGGAGATCTTACAAGTGATTCAGGTCCCTAGCCGGCCGCTGCCTCTACATTTCAATTATGCATAAGGGCCGAAAGATGAGTCTGACACGTAGGGCTCGAGAAGAAAGTCTTCCATCCAACGCTCGAAAACTGGAGATCAACCTCGCATCGCGAAGCGAAAAGGACCTGTTCAGCTGGTTTCTCGCCTGCTTACTCTTCGGGAAGCCGATCCAAACACAGATTGCCGAACAGGCTTACCGTGAATTGATCGGCGCGGGACTGACGAGCCCAGAGGCGATTGCAAATGCCGGATGGGACAAACTGGTGCTTCTGCTCGACCGCGCACACTACGTCCGCTACGATTTCTCGACAGCGACCAAGTTACTCGAGGTTTCCCAAGAGCTGAGGCGCCGCTACGGAACGATCACCAATCTTCTGTCCGGAGGGCGCACGCCGTCTGAAGTTTCACGAAAGTTGCAGGAATTCAAACACATCGGCCCGGTGACAGCGCGCATTTTTCTGCGTGACATTCGGCCTGTTTGGTATCCGAACTCAGCCCATTCTCGCCACAAACCCCGGCGGGCAAGCTGAATCCTTTCTGGCGGTTTCGGCGGCACTTACAAGGTTGTAATGGCCCAGGAAGAGCCATGTGCACGTCGATCGCGCGAACGTGTCTCCGGGATGCCTCGCTTTCGCCCGTGCCATCTAGTTCTTGGCTCTCCCCGCGGGGGCATGACACTATGGATGAGCACTCGCCGTCTCTGCGGCTTGCTCTTTCGATGGGCTGATCTCCAACCACTGTCGGTCCGAATTCCAATCTGCCTTGGAGCCTAAGCCGTGGCACAGCCCTTGCATCGTTTCGATCATCGCCAGCCTTCGAATTCCTTGAGCGCGGCGGGCCTGACAACTGCGAATTAATGTGGGAACGAGACGCACAGTTTTTACGGTCCGGTCGAGTGCCTCTAGAATATAGATGAACGCCTCATCATTGCGCTCCATGCGATCGACGGCATAATCGTCAACGAAATCGCCCGCGCTATAGAAGATCAAGCGACCTTGATAAAACTCAATGCCGCGAAAGACATGACAGGAATGGCCGAAGACCACGGAGGCTCCGGCTTCAATGAGCGCGTGTGCGAAAGGGACATGCCCCATTTCCGGCGTATAACCCCAATTGCCTCCCCAATGTGCAGATATAATCAGCAGATCTAAGGCGTTTCGTTCGGCCCGGACAATCTCCAACAGTTGGTGCGCACGGCGATCCTTCAGGTCCACGGGAACGTAGAAGACTCCGGGTTGGCGTGCTTTCGCTTCCCAACTCGGCTCGTTGTCGGTGAACGCAAGGAGTCCAACCTTCTTCCCGCGCACGTCGGAAACCACGACGCGCGATGCATCTTCCAGGTTGGCGCCGGCGCCGCTGTGAGCAATCCCTGCACGGTTGAGAATGTCCAGCATTTCGAACATCGCCTCATAGCCGTAATCGAGCGTATGGTTGTTGGCAAGGGAAACCGCGTTCATTTGAGCTGCTTCAAGCACGGCGATATTCTTCGCGGCAGATCGAAAGCAAAAGGCTTTCTTGTAACCGGACCAAGGCATACCGCGATCGGAGATGACGCACTCGAGATTGCACATCCGCCAGTCAGCGCTCTTCAGCACCTGCAATGTATCTCCCCACGGATAGACTGACAGTTGACTTTCCAGAACCTCATTAACCATGCGCCCCAGCATGCAGTCGCCGAGCATCATCAGTTGCAGGGGTTCCGCTTCGCTGCCGTGGTCCAATTTTTTTCGGCGTAACGAGTCCGATGTGGCCGGTTGCTGTTCTTTTCCGTGGGGGGACATCATGCGCCCCCACGGATTCGGATAGAGCCAGGTAAGCCGACGGTTGCGTCCATCTCGATGGAGACGGGCAGGAAGATTTTGATGACCTCCGCATTCGTTGCCAGATGCTGCGTGATTCTCGAAGACCGTATTTCGGACTCGCCAGAGGCCAAGGCCATGGGCAGCACGAGTTGATCGGCTAGGTAATAGTCCACACTGCCGTCGGTTGAAAGGAAATCGCGCAGCTCATTGACGGCCTCGTCCGCCACGTGCTCAGCTGGTTTTCCTCGCGCACCGAGCCCATAGAAACAGCATTGCGAATGCTCAAACTCCGCGAGGAGTAATAGGAACGTCCCTGGGGATGGAGCATTCAACGAAAGAAACTCGAATTCCGCCGCAGACGCTAGTCCGCCTAGCTTGTTGAGGGCTTGCCGCCTTTGGCGCTCCGCTATTTCGCGACTCAGGCGTGCCACGGCCGAGATGCCTCGGATCCGTTTGAGAGAACCGCGATTCGTAAGGCTTATGGGGAGTAGTTTCCTAACTGCACGAACTGCTGCCCGCACCCGTCCTCCGCCACGCGGGTAGAATCCAGCAGATTCCAGATCCAGGCGAATCTCGAACCCGATCTTGCGCACGTAAAAGAGCCAGTGCAGTTGCAAATAGTGAAAGCAAGGGCTCCAGGGCACGTGGGTGCCGCCAACGAGGGTTAGATTTGAATCGGCGTTGCCCAAGCTGAGGGGATAGACGATGGTCTGCAGCACCAGTGAGGTCGAGCCCGCCGTGCCAATATCAAAATGAAATTGGCCGGTGCGGATGCCGGTGGGTTCGAAGACCAACTCCTGCGATCCGAGTCGGTCACCCGACACATGTGCTGTTCCAACCGCGCAGGCGGCTTCGACAGCCTTTAGGTGTTGGGCCATGAGCCCAGGCTTCGATCGGCGGCGGCGAATGTTTGTGATACGAAACGCCTTCCCTGTAAGCACCGACAGCGCAAGAGAGGTCCTCAGAACTTGCCCGCCGCCCTCGCCGATCGATCCGTCGATGTGGAGCACTCGCTCGGAACCCACGCTCGAAATCTCCGCGGATTCTCCCCCTGTTCACCACTTAATAAAATCAGGCTGCCGTCGTTTCGACGGGTACTCCTGGCCATCTTCTACGCCCCGGACTAAACGGCGGATGTGATATTCGTCACCGCTGAGAAAATACTGTTCAAACGAAGCAAGGCGCCTTCGATCACGCCAGGGCCATGTGACGTGGGACACAGCTCATCGAAAGGCCAATCGGTAAAGTGTTTTTCGGCATCGTGGCACAGAAGAAGACTCTTCTAAACATGGCGGCGATGGGAGCGGAAATTCAGCTCGCTCGAGGCGATGGTAGAGGCCGGGAAGAACAAATGGTCCTGCCAAGGATAGTGAAAACGGAGCGAGACCGGGCTGTCACTCCTAACCTTCGCGATTACGCGGAGGCCCGGCGGACGTTTTCCTGGGAGCAGGCTCGGAGGGAACTCGACGGCCTTCCTGGCGGGAAAGGGTTGAATATCGCTTATGAGGCTGTTGGTCGCCACGCAGGCAGTCCTCGACGGGATCACCTGGCCATTCGGTGGCTGGGGAAGAATGGTGAGGTTGTCGATTACACGTACGGCAAGCTGCATGAACTGACCAACCGATTCGCCAACATCCTGAAAAAACTCAGCGTTGCCAAGGGTGATCGCGTGTATGCACTGGCCGGCCGTATTCCCGAACTCTACGTGGCTGCGCTCGGAACATTGAAACATCGAGCCGTCTTCTGCCCCTTATTCTCCGCATTTGGCCCTGAGCCCATCCGGTCACGTCTCGCCATCGGCAAAGCAAAGGTTCTCGTCACAACGGAATCTTTGTATGAGAGAAAGGTGAGAGCGTTGCGGCCATCTCTGCCGTTTCTTGAGCACATTCTTCTGGTCGGAGACGATCACCAGTCGACCAACGTACCCAACACAGTCGATCTGTATCGCTTTATGCAGGAAGCTGAGAACTCCTATTCGATCGAGGAGACCTCGGAAGAGGATGTGGCGCTGCTGCATTTTACGAGTGGGACAACCGGCACACCGAAAGGAGCCGTTCACGTGCACGGCGCCGTCATCGCACATCACATTACCGGGAAGCTAGCGCTTGATCTCCATGCCGAGGATGTTTTCTGGTGTACGGCGGATCCAGGATGGGTAACCGGTACTTCCTATGGCATTATTGCGCCACTTACGAACGGCATTACGAGCATCATCGATGAAGCGGATTTTGACGCGGAACGATGGTACGGAATTCTTCAATCTCAGAAGGTCACCGTCTGGTATTCCGCGCCGACCGCCATACGCATGATGATGAAGGTAGGAGCCGAAATTGTGCACAAGTATGATCTCGGGTCGCTCCGCTTCCTTGCGAGTGTGGGAGAGCCGCTAAATCCTGAGGCCGTCATCTGGAGCAAGGAGACTTTCGGGCTGCCTTTTCACGACAATTGGTGGCAGACGGAAACCGGCGGCATCATGATCGCAAATTTTGCCTCCATGGATATTCAGCCCGGTTCCATGGGCTGCCCACTACCCGGCATCGAGGCGACGATCGTGCAGCCGAAGGAGGATGGCTCGGTCGAAGAAATTCAAGAGCCGGGTGTGCAGGGAGAATTGGCTCTGCGTCCTGGCTGGCCTTCGATGTTTCGCGCCTATTGGGACGAACCCGAGCGCTACAAAAAGTGTTTCGTTGGCGGATTTTATTTGACTGGTGATCTAGCCAGACGTGATCGAGACGGCTATTTCTGGTTCGTCGGGCGTAAGGATGATGTGATCAAGACCTCGGGCCATTTGATTGGGCCATTCGAGGTGGAAAGCGTGCTGATGGAGCATAAAGCGGTAGCCGAATCGGGCGTCATCGGCAAGCCCGATCCCGTGGCACTCGAGGTGGTGAAGGCTTTTGTTGTGCTTCGCAAGGGTCACGAAGCCAGCGAAGAACTGCGGCGCGAATTGCTGGCATTCGCGCGCACGCGATTGGGAGCGGCCGTAGCGCCCAAAGAGATCGAATTTGTTCCATCCGTGCCCCGAACCCGCAGTGGCAAGATCATGCGCCGCGTGCTCAAAGCGCGCGAACTGGGGCTTCCCGAAGGGGACACTTCCACCCTCGAGGCTGATTAAATGTCCACACCTGACATTGCGGAAAAGCCAGTCGTCAACCGCGAGCATTCCCTCTTCCTTCTCCGCGAGATGCTGCGCATCCGGCGCTTCGAAGAAAAGGCGGCCGAGATGTACAGCCTACGGAAAATTCATGGCTTTCTGCATCTCTACATTGGAGAGGAGGCCACCGGTGTAGGAGCCATGCAAGCCTTCACGCCCGACGACTCGATCGTGGCGACCTACCGGGAACATGGCCATGCGCTCGCAAGAGGGATCCCCTCGACTGTCTTGATGGCAGAAATGTATGGAAAAGCCACAGGCTGTAGTCATGGCCACGGCGGTTCCATGCACTTTTTTGATGTAAGCCGCCGCTTCTACGGCGGCTATGCCATCGTGGGTGGCGGATTGCCCATCGCCGTGGGCCTGGCTTTGGCCGACATGATGCAAAATCGGCGGGCTATCACCGGGTGCTACTTTGGAGATGGTGCGGTTGCCGAAGGCGAATTCCACGAGTCTCTGAATCTTGCGGCACTGTGGAAGCTTCCAGTTCTTTTTCTCTGCGAGAACAATCTCTACGCCATGGGTACGGCACTGCATCGGCATCAGGCACAGACCGACATCAGCCGTAAGGCTGACGCGTATGGACTGCCTTCTTATGCAGTCGACGGAATGGACATCCTAGCCGTCGAGGACGCCACCAAACAGGCCGCCGATTTCGTGCGCAACGGGAAGGGCCCCTACTTGCTCGAGTTTCGGACCTATCGCTTCCGTGCTCACTCGATGGCTGATCCGGATCTGTATCGAACGAAAGAGGAGATCGAAAGTTGGAAAGGGCGCGATCCAATTACGGTCTTCGAAGCCAAGTTGCGAGAATTGGGACTGCTGACCGACGCGGATCTTTCTCGCATCGAATCGGAAGTCGCCGTGGAAATCGAAGAGGCAGTTCGATTTGCCGAAGCCAGTCCGCGGGAGCCCGTAGAGGATCTTTTAAAAGACGTCCAAGGTTCGGCGACGACATTACCAAGATCATGACCCGTATGACCTACCGCGAGGCAGTCCGGGCGGCGATGCGAAAGGCGCTGAAGGAGGACGACCGCGTCTTCCTGATGGGCGAAGATGTTGGCCGCTACGGGGGAGCGTTTGCGGTGAGCCTTGGCCTTCTCGCGGAGTTTGGGCCAGAACGCGTTCGCGACGCGCCGCTTTCCGAATCGGCATTCGTCGGGGCGGGTATCGGAGCGGCACTGGGTGGGATGCGCCCCATCATCGAAATCATGACCATTAACTTCAGCATGCTGGCCATGGACCAGATTCTTAACAATGCTGCGACTCTGCGTCACATGTCTGGCGGGCAATTGAGTGTGCCCATGGTGGTTCGCGTGGCAACCGGTGGGGGCCGGCAGATGGCGGCGCAACACTCCCACAGCCTGGAAGGGTGGTACGCCCACATCCCAGGAATCAAGGTCTTGACCCCAGCTACTGCTGCCGACGCTTACGGAATGTTGCTGGCGGCACTTCGTGAGCCCGATCCGGTCTTCCTGTTCGAACATGCGACGCTATATTCGGTCGAAGGCGAAATCGATGAGACGGCAGAATCGTTCGATATCGCGCAGGCCGCCATCGTCCGGGCCGGCACCGACGTCAGTCTGATTACTTACGGCGGAACGCTCGGCAAGACCATGCAAGCGGCCGGTCGTTTGGCGGAGGCAGGCATCGAGGCAGAGGTGATCGATCTCCGTACTCTTCGTCCGCTGGACACACCTACGATCGTGCACTCCGTGGCAAAGACACATCGAGCCTTGATCATTGACGAAGCTTGGCGCACGGGAAGCTTCTCGGCCGAAATCAGTGCACAAATTATGGAGAACGCCTTTGATGATCTGGATGCGCCTGTCGCGCGTGTGTGCGGCGCGGAGGTGCCGATGCCCTATGCCAAACATCTAGAGGAGGCCACGCTGCCGCAGACCGAACAGATCATCGCCGCTGCACAGGAGATTGTCCCTCGCCATGGCTGAATTCGTCATGCCCCAGCTCGGTGCAGACATGAGTGCCGGGAAGCTTTTGCAATGGCGAAAAAACGTCGGGGACCGCGTAGAACGCGGTGACATCATTGCGGACGTAGAGACGGACAAAGCCGACATAGAAGTCGAGGTTTTCTCTACCGGTACGATTGAAAAATTCCTGATTCAGCCGGGCGAAAAGGTTCCGGTTGGCACCGTGATGGCGCTCATCCACGAGGTGGGAGAGCCAACGAGTGCAGTTCCTGCCCCTTCCCGCGAGTTGGCCCCAGCGCCCGCGCCAACGCCGGCTGTGGCGGTACTTCCACTGCGCCGCGAGCCTCCACCAAGCACCGCCGAGGTAACCAGGCTTCATATTTCTCCTGTTGCAAGAAAGCTCGCGGCCGATCTCGGTATTGATCCGGCGTCGGTTTCCGGGACGGGACCCGGCGGCCGCGTCACCTTGGAAGATGTGCAACGGGCGGCACAGGCACAAGCGGCCAAGCCGTCAGTCCCGGCACCGGAGTTGGACCGAGCAACGCGAATGCGACAAGCCATCGGCGCTGCGATGGCGCGCTCCAAGCGGGAGATACCCCACTACTATCTGAGCACGACGATCGAAATGAGCCGGGCCATCGCATGGCTCGCGCAGGAAAACCTCAAACGCTCGGTCGAAGATCGGCTTGTGTACGGCGTGCTTCTGCTTAAGGCAGTCGCAATGGCGTTACGCGAATTTCCCGAATTGAACGGGCTGTGGATCGATGGGAAAGCGATGAAAAAGCCAGAGATTCACGTGGGGGTGGCGATCTCGCTTCGAGGCGGCGGGCTGGTTGCGCCGGCTCTGCAAAACACGGACCGCCAGAGTCTCGACGAATTGATGAAGCGCTTTCGCGACTTGGTTCAACGAGCACGGGCAGGATCCCTCCGCAGCTCAGAACTGAGTGATCCGACAATTACCGTTACGAGCCTCGGCGAACAAGGCGTGGAAGCCGTCTTCGGCGTCATTTATCCCCCGCAAGTCGCATTGATTGGGTTCGGAAAGATTGTCGAGCGGCCCTGGGCATCAGAAGGGCAGATCACGGTTCGGCCAGTCCTCACTGCAACGCTTTCCGGCGACCATCGCGTGAGTGATGGGCACCGGGGAGGACTCTTTTTGGCGGCCGTCGAACGCCGGTTGCAGGAGCCGAGTCAACTATGACCAAAGATGAGATCCGCAGTGGGATTCTTCGCGCTCTCATGCAAGTGGCGCCGGAAGCCGATCTGTCGCGAATCAAGCCAAATCTCCGGCTCCGCGACCAGTTGGATATCGATTCCATGGACTTGCTGAACTTTGTGATTGGCGTTCACAACGAATTCAAGATCGATATTCCCGAAGCTGACTATCCTCAACTCGCGACTCTAGACGGGTTCATCGACTATGTCGCGAAAGCGCAAGGCCAAAAGCAGGGCTAAGAAGGATTCATTTTGCTCTCTACCCCGATTGCCGGATCGAGGTTGGTCAGACAACTGATGTGAACGTCACGATAGAGGAGGAGGGCCTGCACGCACAACCACGCGTTCGAGAATGCGTGGTGGGTCTTCTTCAGAAGGAATGACCGAGGACATCTCTCATGAGTTCGTTCAAACAGGAAGCGCTTGACTACCATCGTCGCGGCCGGAAGGGGAAGATTGAGGTGATTGCAACCAAGCCGTGTCGCACGCAGCTGGATTTGAGTCTGGCCTACACACCGGGGGTAGCGGAGCCCTGCCGCGAGATCGCCAGGTCATCCGAGTTGAGTTTTGAATACACGGCGAGGGGAAATCTGGTCGCCGTAGTGTCCAACGGGACTCGGGTTCTGGGCCTAGGCAATATAGGTGCTTTGGCTGGAAAGCCCGTCATGGAAGGCAAGGGCGTACTGTTCAAGCGGTTCGCCGATGTGGACGTTTTTGATTTGGAGGTGGACTCCGAGAAACCGGAGGAACTCATTAGGTTTTGCCAGCTTCTCGAGCCGACCGTGGGCGGCATTAATCTCGAAGATATCAAAACGCCCGATTGCTTCCTCGTGGAAGACACATTACGAAATACGCTGTCCATTCCCGTGATGCATGACGACCAACACGGAACCGCTATGGTTTCCGGAGCCGCGTTGCTCGGTGCGTTAGAAATCGTGGGGAAGAGGATTGAACAGGTTCGAGTGGTGTTTGTAGGCGCGGGCGCAGCGGGCCTTGCCTGTGCCCAGCACTATCTCCGCTTGGGTGTACAGCCTGAACGCATGCTCATGGTGGACACGAAAGGCGTGCTCTATGCCGGTCGAAGGGAAGGCATGAATGCCTACAAGCAGCAGTTTGCCCGGCCAACCGAACTACGAACTTTGACAGAAGCCTTGCGCAATGCCGACGTGCTGGTCGGGCTCTCGGCGAAAGGCACTGTGGCTCCTGATATGCTAAAAGCTATGGCGCCTCGTCCTATCGTGTTCGCCTTGGCAAATCCCGATCCGGAGGTTAGCCCCGAGGATGCACGCGCCGCTCGCCAAGACGTCATTATGGCCACGGGACGCTCTGACTATCCCAATCAAGTAAACAATGTGCTCGGGTTTCCCTTTGTCTTTCGCGGGGCGTTGGACGTGCGGGCAAAGGCGATCAACGAAGAGATGAAGCTTGCGGTGACTCATGCCCTGGCTGCCCTGGCCAAGGAGGAGGTGCCCGACTCGGTTTGCAAGGCCTATGGAGTGAGCAAACTCCAGTTTGGGCCTGACTACATTGTCCCCAAACCCTTCGATCCGCGTGCCCTGCTCTGGGTCTCCTCGGCCGTGGCGCGTGCAGCGATGCAATCGGGTGTCGCTCGGCAGCCCATTGATCTCGAACAATATCGCAGGCAACTCGACGAATTGGGAAAAAGGTTGCAAGGATTGGAAGACACCGATCCGGCAGCTTGCTGAGGCAGCGCTTCCATAAAGCGCCGAGCGATCTTGGTTTCTAAAGCTCGAATTCCCTCGTTCATCCGGCTGGAAAAGGATTAAAATCTCGGAAACGGTCCCGCGCGGCCCTCATGGCACGAAGTCTCACGCCGCAAGAGGAAGTTATGAGACGCGTCGTTTCTCGTTCACTGTTCCCAACAATTTTCTTCCGAGCGTCCGTTACATTCTTGCTTACGTGTGTTCCCCCGCTTGCTAGGGCCCAACATCCGTACCCGCGCCCCGGAGGCATGCCACATCAGAATGCGCCGCGTGTCTCTCAGCAGCCGATCTTTTTGCACCGCCCGATGGTTCGCGTTCGACCGATCCTCCCGATTTTTGCTCCTCCTCGATATAGGTTTTGGGGGACGCCGCTTTACGGCTTCGGGCTGGGCTTGGGGTTTAGCCCCGTTTGGTGGCGGAGCTGTGGTCCTTTCTGGGGCTGGACCTGGGGATACAACTGCTACTCGGTGCCTATGTACATTACGGGTGGAGAGGGCCGCGAACTGCCGCAGCTCTATCTAAAGGACGGCACAGTCTACAACGTCACCGACTACTGGCTCGTGAGTGACCAACTTCACTTCACAACGCTGGACGTGAGCGGTACGAAATGGAATGAGCACACCATCGATTTCAGTCAATTGGATTTGGAAAAGACCAAGGAAGTGAGCAAGCAGCGTGGCTTTAACTTCCTGCTACGCGATGAGCCTTTGCAGAAGTATTTGCAGGACCATCCGGAAATCGGCGCGCCGGCAGGAGCAACGTCTGCCAAGCCGCCTGGCTCGTCGTCAGCCGAGACATCCGAGCATCCCTAGGATTCACTCGGACGGGCCGAGTGCTAGGAAGAAGCCTTGGAACGGGGCGGTGAGGCGGGGACGAGCCGTTTGTTTTGCACATAGAACTGCCGGTCGCGCCAGTAGATGCGTTGCGGAAAAAAGCTCACCAACCAGACAACAAACGCGAAAAGGTCGCGGGTCGCAAGCATCCACATCTTCTCTCCTACGAGCGGATCCTTCATGCCACGGACGCCGGTGCGGACCGCCATTTCGCGACGCAGTAAAGCGTAGCCGGCCGCGAATCCCAACTGGGCGAGCCACGATGGCGTAAGAAACAGGCCCGCCAGAAACCACACCAGAATCTGCGTGAAGAGCAAGCCGACGTGCCCCCACGGTCGGGAATAGCGGATGCTGAGGTTCCAGCGAAGCTGGTGACGGAACGCTTCTCGGAGCGATTCGCGCGGATAGACGATATCCACTGGGAAACGGCTGAGTTTTACGGGGTAGCCGCGCGCGGCCAGGCGGTTCCCCAGTTCGTAGTCATCAGAGAAATAATCGGCAAGCGACTCGAACCCGCCGATCTGGGCAAGATGGGTTTTCGTGGTCCCCATAACCGCTCCCAGCATGAAATCGAGCTTGCCGCCGCCTAGCATCCACGCCACGAGCACTCCAGGGGCGAAATCGGTACTGTTGGTGAGAGCCTCCAAGTTCGCGGGGAAGGAATCGTCGGTGAGGCCGCGATACAGGCACGTCACGCCGCCCACGGCTGGATCTTGCAAAGGCGCGCTCACGGCGCTTAAAAAACCCGGCGCCACGCGGACGTCGCTGTCTGTGATGATAAGGATTTCGTGGCGCGCTTCCTGGGCCATGCGGCAGAGTTTATTGACTTTGTCGCTTGCGCCGACCGGCTCGGCCCCAATCAGCAAACGAATCGACCTCTCGGGGAAATCGTGAATCAATTGCTCAATCACGGAAACGGCAGGATCGGTTTCATCCGTCACGCAGAACAGAATTTCAAAGTCCGGGTAGTCCTGGCGACAAAAACTGGCGTAGTTCTCATAGGTCTCGCGGTCCAGTCCGCGAATCGGTTTGAGGAGGCTGACAGGTGGCGGCAGCTCAGAACCGACACTGCCAGGACCGCCATCGACCGAGGGCGCGGAGCGGAAAAATCGCTCCGCGGCCACGATGGCCGCCAGAGAATAGACGGCGGAAGCGAACGCGAGCAGATAGACGACGCCCTGAAGCAACGTCCAACCCGTCATGCCGGACTATCCCTTGCCGAGCGCCACGAGGACGACACCGATGCACACCAGGAAAACCCCCACCCATCGTTGCGGCGTCACGCGCTCGCCTAAGAACAGCCGGCCGCCGAGCGTGCCGACAGCGTAGCTGAGCGCCGTCGCCGGAAAAACGAAGCTCACTTTCGCGACCGACAGCATCCCCAGCAGCGCGAAAAATCCCGCCGCCATCATGCTGATGCCGATCCAGAATGATGAAAGTTTCATGGCCCGCCCGAGGGAGCGAGCGACAGAGCGCGGCCGGAAATCTGTCACTTCACCCACGGTCTTCATCGTGTGCGACATGCACATTTCCCCACACGTCCCGGGAACAACGATCAGGAAATACAGCAGAGCCGCCGTCAGCACAATCAGTGCTCCGTAGTTCGCGGATGCGTGTGGCCGACCACGAAGACGCCGAGACAGATCATCGCCACGCCGACCCAACGCAAGGGCCGGACACTCTCGTGCAAGACAAAACGCGCCAGCAGCGCGACGACCAGTGTGGAGATCGATGAGGCCGGCAAAACATAGCTGTAGTCGGCCCAGGAAAGAACCAACAGGTAGGCAACAAAGAAAGCGAGCAAGAGGCTGATGCCGAGCCAGACCGTTTCCGACGTAAACGTGCGGAAAAAAAAGCCGAACAACCCAGTAGGGGCCCAATCCGGCATGGGGCCGATCTGCTTCATGCCCTTGCCGAGGAACATGTCTCCCAGCGGGGCCACTGAGACCATGATGACAATGAGGACGGCGGTCTTGAGGTGCAGGGCAGGCGCCGACGTCATGCGCCTTGCGACTCGCCGATCCCGCTCGGCGTCTCGATGGGAACGATCGGCGGCACGCTCACCAGAGCTTTCTCGTCCACGCCCTTTCGAGACCGCGCCACTTTAATGCGGTCTGCGCGCAACTTCAAAAAATCCACGGCTTCATGGTAGAGGCGCTTACGCTCGTTCGAATCCCAGAGGGCGTCGCGCACGATGCGCCAGGCGACCTTCGGCCGGAAGTAGTAGCTGTCGTAGAAGCGGTTGACCGCTTCGACCATGTATTCCTTGGAAAGATCCGGATATTCAAGGTGCGGAAGCTGGTGGCCGCCCATGTCGGTAATCGCTTCGCCGGCAAGAAAGCCTTCGCGCGCGCCCTGTTCGTAGAGTTCGGTACCGGGATAAGCGTGGGCCATCGAAACCTGAATTGTCTCGCAGTCGAGCTCCTTGGCGAATTGAATGGTCCTCTCGATCGTCTCCTTCGTCTCTCCCGGGAGGCCAATAATGAAGTCGCCGTGAACGTGGATCCCGACCTTTTTGCAGTTCTTGACGAAGTTGCGACCCATCTCAAGGGTTTGGCCCTTCTTGATGTTCTTCAAAATCTGCGCGTCGCCGGATTCAAAGCCGACAATCAGGAGCCGGCAACCTGAGTCCGCCATGGCTTTAAGCGTTTCATAATCCCCGTGGACACGCGCCGTGCAGGACCAGCGGAAGCCAACGGGCTTGAATTCCTTGCACAGCGCGAGAACGCGATCCTTGCGAATGTTGAACGTGTCATCGTCAAAGAAAAATTCCTTCGCTTGCGGGAACATTTTGTGCGCCTGCCGGAACTCGCGCGCCACGCTTTCAACCGACCGCGTGCGCCAGGCGTGGCCGGAGAGGGTCTGGGGCCACAGGCAAAACGTACACAGCGCCGGACAGCCGCGCGCCGTGTAAAAGGAAACGAACGGGTGCAGCAAGAACGGTACGTTGTATTTCGCGATCGTTAGGTTTTTTTCGTAAACCTCGGTTGCAAACGGCAGCGCATCGAGTTCGGCAGTCTGGAGAGGCGGCCGCGACGGATTGTGCACGACCTTGCCGCCCTGGATGTAGCTCGCGTTGGCGATGGAGGACAGTGGCTTCCCTTCGGCAAATTCAACGACGGCGTGATCGAATTCCCCGCGAACGACGAAATCGATGTTCGGGCTGGCCAGCAAGCTCTCGGCCGGCTTAATCTGCACGTGCGGGCCCACAAACGCGATCTTTACATCCCGGTTCTGCTCCTTCATGGCCTGAGCCATGCGCAGATCGCTGTGAAAACCGACCGTCGAGGTAAACAACACCACAAACTCATAGTCTCGAGCGATTTGAACAACCTCGGCGGGACGGATGTGGTGTGGGGGTCCGTCGAGCAGGCGGCTCCCCGGCAACATGCCCGCGGGATAGGAGAGCCAGACCGGATACCAATAGGACTCAATCTCGCGAGTGGCGGGCCAGCGCGACCCAGCCCCGCCGTCGAACTTCTCAAAGCTCGGCGGGTTTAACAACAGTGTTTTCATCACCGACGGCATCTCTACTATCCCTCAGCTTTCCGTAAGTCGCGATCAGTCGAATTTCATTTTACTGTAAATCGCAAATGTGCCATAGCGAAGCTTTCTCCATACATCTTATTGGAAAACCTGGGCCAATTGCCCCGTCGCCTGAAGAAGGCTGAGCTGAGCTTGTTCGCGGGCAAAGTCCGCATCCAGGTAGGCGACCCATTTGTCATTTTCGTCCAATCGAGCTTGCTCGATCTCTTGCAGCGTTGCCCGGCCCTGATTGTACTTGGCCTCTTCTACTTGGAGGTTTTCCTGGGCCAGCTGCAAATCGAGGCGCGCCACCTCGTGGTCGGCGTCGAGCTCACGCAGGTTGTAGGCTTTCTGCTCGACTTCCCTGCGAACCTGCTGGCGCTTATTGCCGACTGCCTGCTGCGCCTCGTCCAGCTGGTTTTTTGCCAAGCGGACATTCGCGACCGTGGTAGCTGCAAACAGCGGAATTGTGATCTGCACTCCCACGCTCACGTTGTTGCGCACAAAGGTTTTGTAAAACTGGTCGTAGTTGTTGAATTTGCTCAGCACCAGGTACTGGCCCACAAGATCAACCGTCGGGAAATAGCTCAGACGAGCACCGTGAAACAGCCTCTCTCGCGCAGCCCGCTCGTTTTCTGCCTCCGCCACGCGGCTGTCATTTTCTAAAGCCAGCGTCACGATTTGTGCCTGAATCGCCGCGGTCCCTGCCGAGAGAGCATCGGTGAAGGATTGCTCGTCGCTTTCAACCTCGATGGATTGCGTGTCCGCGATCCCTGTCAGATCATGTAGCTCTGCCGCGAGCGTTTGTTCTCTGTCTTCGAGCTTTACAATCCGCTGCCGGACTCGGGCCAGTTCCAATTGACTACGTGTGGCTTCGATGGGAAGTTCTTGATTCGCCGCGATGCGTTCGCGCACCACCTCAAGGATTTTTTCGCCGCTCGCCTCCTCCTTTTCCAGCAGAGCGAGCGAATGCCGCACCTTGGCAAGCTCGAGGTAGGCTGAGGCCGTTTCCATGCGGACGTTGTCGCGCGCCCGATCGAGCTCAAGCTTCAGGTTCTTGGCCCGGTCTTCGGCGGCGTGCTGCCGGCTCTTGAGCAAGGGATTGAACAGCGTTTGCCGGTAATCGAGCTCGAAAATGGCAGGCGGCTGGCCCCCGGGCAGCGAGGGAAAGCCGCTTGTGTATGCCAGACCCGAACCTGTATAGAGGTTCGGTAAAAACACGGCGCGATCGACCCCCACCTCTCCCAGTGCCACGTTGTACTCGAGCTGCGCGAGCTTCACGTCCCGACTGTTTTGGAGCGCAAGCGCGACCGCCTGCCGAAGCGATAGCGTCGAGGAATCCTGCGCGTACGCCGGCGTTAGCGAACACGCCGTCAGCACCCAGAGGCTCAGAGTCTTGAACCGTCGGATCACAACTCGCCTGCCTATTCCTGGTCCCTTTGCCGCCCTGCCACTAGGAAGGTAGCAAGCCCGTCGAAGAGGATACTATAAACACCAGGGCCACCGCCGGCTGCGCTACAGGAACGACAATAGGTTCAGTTCGGCTTTTCCAGTCGCGACAGGCGCGTTTGGGCGTCCTTAAGCGTTGGATCCAGTTGTAGGGCCGCCCGGTATTGTTCGGCAGCCTCGGAACGCTTCCCCTGGGCTTCATACAACCGCCCAAGCCAATCCCTGGCGCTCGCGTGCGAGGGCCAATCGCTCCGCTCGGGCGTGCTCGCAAGATAGGACTTCAAGTCCCGTTCCGCGTCGGTGAAATTCGTCTTGGAAAGCACAGCGGCGACGCCCCGATAAAAGGCCAGGCGCGGATCATTGGGGCTGACACGGGCGGCTGCTTGAACTGCGGCGGACATGTCGGCGGGCTTGTTCAGAGACTGGAAAAAGTCGGCGGCTTCAAAGTAGGGGTCAGCTGTTTTGGGGTCGGCTGCGAGAACCTGGCGAATTTCGTTCTCCGCCTCGTCCGGCTTCTTGAGCGCCGAACGATCGTAGACCGCGCGCGCCAGATGTCCCTGGATGGGATCGATTGCGGCGATGGCATTCACCTGCTCAAGCGCTTCGTCCTTGCTGCCCCCCACAATCCAGGGAGCATCGAGGCAGAACTGCTCCAGATCGCGGCGGGCCTCGATGTTCGACGGGTTCAGGCTCACGGCCAGCTCAAATTGCTTTTTCACCTTTTTAGCGAGCGAAAAGCTGCGCTCACGATCGGCTTTGCCCCCGTACGCCCGGCCGAGCCAGAGCTGATAGACGGAATTCTTGGGGTCGAGCGAAGCTGCCTTCTCGAGCTGGGCTACAGAGCTATCGTAATCGGAAATCTCATAATAGCTTCGTCCGAGCCAAAAGTACGCCTCGGCATTCGACGAACTGCCGGTTGCGATGGGTTGCAAAGAGGAAATCGCGCCAGCGTAGTTGCCGGCGTTGAAATCGCGCTGCGCGGTCTGAAGCACGCTCGATACCTGGGCTCGGGCAGGGACCGCCACCAGAGTGATGACCGCGAGCATTGCCACGAACAGCTGGCACGCATGCTGCAATCGGTTCCCGGACCATGGGCTCACGGTGTCTCCTCCGCTCGCACTTCCATTCCGTCCTTCAGCTTCTGGTCCACCGGTTCCGCCACGCGATCGTTCACGGAGAGCCCGGATAAGACTTCGTAATTCGAGGGGTTGGAGACCCCTATCGAGATGTCCCGTTGGTGCACGCGTTGGCCGTCAAACACCCAAACGAACCGCTGCCCCTTCGCTCGCTCGCGCACCGCCCCGCGCGGCACCACCAGC
>CAYOXF010000030.1:0-36707 GCA_964407845.1 uncultured Acidobacteriaceae bacterium
AACGACGTCCGGATCTTCGCGCAGCGCCGCCCGGAGTGAATTGGAGAAGGAATGCGTGTCGGAGTGCACCTCGCGCTGATTGACCAAGCACTTCTTATGATTGTGCAAAAATTCGATCGGGTCCTCGATCGTGATCATGTGCTCTTCGCGCTCGTTATTGATCTTGTCGAGCATGGCCGCAAGGGTCGTAGATTTTCCGGAACCCGTTGGACCGGTAACGAGAACCAGCCCTCGCGGTTTGTCACAGAGCGAACGTACGACCGCCGGCAACCCCAGCGCCTCGAAGCCTTTGATTTCCCACGGAATCGTTCGGAATACAGCCGCAACCGCGCCGCGCTGGTGAAAAATATTGCCGCGAAAACGGGCCAGGCTTTTCAATCCGAACGAGAAGTCCAGCTCGAGGTTCTCTTCCAGTCGGTGCTTTTGCACGTCCGTCAACACGCTGTACGCCAACGCCTTTGTGTCCGCTGCCGTCAGCGGCGGCATATCAAGCGGGCGCAGCTTCCCATGGACGCGCACACGCGGCGGGCTGTTGGTCGACAAGTGCAGGTCGCTTCCTCCCATCTCGATCATCTTTTTCAATAGCTCGCTCAATGTAATGCCTGCCATTCTTTCCTCCGCTTAGAGCACCGTCTCCCGTAGTACCTCTTCCATCGTCGTAAGACCCGCCGCTACCTTCTGCAAACCGCTGCGCCGCAACGTAATCATTCCCATCTCCAGCGCCTTCTTTTTAAGTTCGAGGGCCGAAGCTCCGACAAGAATCAGTTCGCGCAAATCGTCATTAAGCTCCATCACTTCGTACAACCCGAGGCGCCCCTTGTACCCGGTGTTGTTGCAGGCGGCGCACCCTTTGCCGTGGTAGACCATCGTTTTGGCAGACTCATCCGCGCTATAGCCTGCTTCGCTTAACGCCTGCGGTTGAATCTGCAGCGGCTCCTTGCATTGCACGCAGATGCGCCGCACCAATCGCTGCGCGCAGATCAAGTTCACAGACGTAGCGACTAAAAAAGGCTCAATACCCATGTTCATCAAACGGCTGATTGTGGAAGGCGCGTCGTTCGTGTGTAGCGTAGAAAGCACTAGGTGGCCTGTGAGAGCGGCCTTCACAGCGATCTCGGCTGTCTCAAAGTCTCGAATTTCGCCTACCAAAATGATGTTGGGGTCCTGTCGCAGGAAAGCGCGCAGCGCGGAGGCGAAGTTGAGCCCGATCTGCTCCTTCATTTGGACCTGGTTGATCCCTGGCAGTTGAAATTCGACCGGATCCTCGGCCGTCATGATGTTCGTATCGGACTGGTTTAAGCGCGCGACGGAGGAGTACAGCGTGTTCGTTTTCCCGGAGCCGGTTGGTCCAGTAACCAGCACCATGCCATAGGGCTTTAGAATTTGACGCTCGAATTTCTGTAGTGATTCCGGCTCGAAGCCGAGCTTCGTCATGTCCAGACGTAGATTCTCTTTGTCGAGTAAACGGAGAACGATCTTTTCGCCAAACAGTGTCGGGACCGTGGACACGCGAAAGTCGAGTTCCTTTTTCTTTCCATCTTTCACGTACTTGATCATGATGCGGCCGTCTTGCGGCAGCCGCTTTTCACTGATATCCAGCTTGGACATGATTTTGATGCGACTGGTCATCGCATCCTTGAGTTTCATCGGCGGCGCCATGACGTTTTGCAGCACGCCGTCAATCCGGAACCGGACTCGATACTCCTTTTCGTAGGGCTCGATGTGGATGTCACTTGCGCCGCGTTTCACGGCATCCGTGAGGATCAAGTTGCACAGTTTGATGATGGGAGCTTCTTCGGCTGCTTTCTCGAGCGAGGCCAGATCCATCTCCGCTTCTTCGCCCGCCAGTTCGAGAGCGTCCGCGTCGTCTCCGGTCAGGTCCTTCATCACTTTGTCAAGCTCTTCGACACTCTCGACATCGCCGTAGAACTTGTGAATGGCCTCGGCGATAGCGGTTTCGGAGGCAACGACCGGTTCGACGTTGAAGCCCGTCATGAACTTGATGTCATCCATTGCAAAGACGTTCGTCGGATCCGTCATGGCAATCGTCAGCGTCGAGCCCACGCGCGAAAGGGGCACGATCTGGTAGCGGACCGCGGTCTCCTGCGGAACCAACTTGATGACAGTCGGATCTACTTCGTAGAACTTCAGATTGATCGACGGTACGCCATACTGGCGGGAAAGCACCGCGGTGATATCGTCATCACTTACGAGCCCAAGCTTAACCAAACACGTGCCCAGCCGGCCACCATTCTTCTTCTGGTAGTCGAGCGCCTGCTTGAGCTGATCTGCCGAGATCAGGCTATCTTTGACTAGAATTTCGCCGAGACGCGAAGACATGAGCCGGTTTTGGTACTAGAACCTCGCGAGATCGCAGAGTAGCATGTGCCCGACCCCGTTTTCTCAGTCGGTGGGGCCTTCGTACTGAATCGGATAACATCTGATCGGCCGCACGGGGTACCTGCACTGCCGTACAGGACAATTTTTTACCCTGTACTTCGGTCCAGCAGTTCCAAAAAGCGGCCATCGGAGACTGCGCGTCGTGGAGGGAGGGTAGCTGGATACATCCTCGACGCCCGCAACAGGCCTCACTCGCGCCCAGCCGGCCTTTTTCTCTGGAAACGGAAATCGCAAGTGATAAAATCAAAGCCCTAGGGCGGTTAGCTCAGCGGTTAGAGCATCCGGTTTACACCCGGAAGGTCCTCCGTTCGAATCGGAGATCGCCCACCATTCGTGCGCACCGATCGCGGGGACGTAGTTCAGCTGGTTAGAACGCTGCCCTGTCACGGCAGAGGTCGCGAGTTCGAGTCTCGTCGTCCCCGCCATATCTTTCAAGCACTTCCGCTCGCCCGCTCGCATTTTGGGACGTGGGTTGGGACGTAACTACCTCCGCCCCCCCTGTGAAAGAGCGACAATTACCGAGCTCGCAGAGTCGCTGGCAAGCGATCAGACGATCATCGCAATTGCGGGTCACGTCTCACCCCAGGATGATAGTGCACTACTCCCCCGTTCGGTTCGACGCCAAGCGGAAAGCTCTCGACGCGTGATGCCGCAAATTGTGGAAACGTAGCCCTGCCAGTCCAGCTTGCTTCGTCAGCTTGCGCCACGCGGTTCGCCACGTACTCATCGGTCGCGTCGGGTCAGATTTCACTGTCACAGCTTCCGGCCATAGAAATAATCGGTATTCCCGAGGCGTCTGCTCCCGACACAGCCGCTTCGTTCGTGATTTCCGCCACTGCCTTTCGAAATTTCGCGAGATCTTTGCCGGCGTCAATGACTGCTCGATACGGCCATTCGGAGCAGTTCCGTGTTCCTCAACGAATTCATTCCAGGTCGTCATGAACGCTCCTGGTATGGAATCGATGGACCCCGAATCAGCGTCGCGAAGGTCTGAGTCCGCTATTTGAAGGAAGTCGAGTCTGTTATTTTGGGACCTCTCAGAGACTCTCTTTGGTCAGTTCCCGGGCTATGGGGTGTCGCGACGAGCCGGGTAGCGCGGTGATCTGGGTCACCAGTGTCAGTGACTTGCATCACAGGCCTAGTCCAGAGATCGCTGGATATTCCTCTTTGCCTGCTATCCGACCGGTGGATGAAATGCGAGACGACCCTGACCGCCTGAGGGCCAGCCGCAAGAAGTGGAATTTTATTGTAGCCGCGCGATCGGCAGAAAACCTCCCATGCAATAACGTTTTCATTGCTCTGCTTTCCTCGCTCTTTCTCGTCGATCGCTTCGTCCTGCCCGTCACATCAGGGAGTAGCTCAGACGTGCCCGGCATTCCCGTACGACACGGAGAAAATCAATGCTGACCGTCGAACAAGCAACCACCCGGAGGTCGGCGACCGACAAGCAGGACCGCTGGATTCCTTCGTCATGCAGTCTGTGCTACGGCATGTGCTCCATTCTTGGACATAACGTGGACGGAACGCTCACCAAGATCGAGGGCAATCCAGAGAGCGCCTGCGGTGAGGGACGGCTTTGCGCGAAGGGCGTCGCGGGGATCATGACCCTTTACGACCCGAATCGCGTCAACGTGCCGCTGAAGCGAACGAATCCTAACAAAGGCATTGGCGTGGATCCGAAGTGGGTGGAGATCTCCTGGGAAGAGGCACTTGATATTGCCGTCAAGAAGCTGAAGGAAGTGCACGATCGCGATCCGGCGGAGCTATTTCTACAAGGCACGACGACCTGCGCGTCGGAGATGCATTGCGGATTATTTACGTTTAGCAGTGCATTCGGCACGGACGCCGTGTGGGTGGCCGGCGGCGGCCTTCATTGCGGGAGTGGAGCACACGAGGTCGGGGGCTTGATGCACGCGTCGTGGTCACTCGTCCCTGATTTCAAGATGTGCAACTACGCGATCTACTTCGGCGCTAGCAAGGGACATTCGGCCGGCCACGTTGCCAACCAAAACGCACAGTTGGCGGCTGATGCGCGAGCACGCGGCATGCAGATGGTCGTGGTGGATCCGATGTGCAATTTCGCATCAGGCAAAGGAAATGAGTGGGTGCCGATTCGCGTGGGAACGGATGCTGCGTTGGCGCTGGCAATGGCGAGCGTACTCGTCAACGAGCTTGGGATGTACGACCGCCATTACCTCAAGCAATGCACCAACGCTGCGTACCTGGTTCAGGAAGACGGTCACTACATGCGCGACGCGGCCACTGGTAAGCCTCTTGTGTACGACGAGACCGCAGGCGCGGTGACGCCATTTGATGCTGTGCCGATTGACCGAATGGCCCTTCTCGGCACGCTCACGGTGCACGGCAAGAAGGTAGAGCCCGGCTTTCAGATTCTGAAGGAGCATCTGAAGAAATACACCCCGGAATACTCTGCCGAAATCACCACGATTCCGGCATCCACGATCCGCAGGCTGGCGCGGGAGTTCGGTGAAGCGGCCCGCATTGGCAGCACGATCGTCATCGACGGACAAGAATTTCCGTACAGGCCAGCCGCGGCAATTTTCTTCCGTGGCTCGCAGGGTCATAAAAACTCGACGTGGAATTGTGTCTCAATCGATCTCCTCAATCACCTGGTGGGCTCGGCCGACAATGTTGGCGGCGCTCTGGGCTTCAACCCGGTTTGTTACGGGCACCCCGAGACAGGCCGGCCATGCTATGCGCCCGAGGCGACTCCGGATGGATTGATGATCACCGGCACGTGGATGCATCCGCACAAACCATTTCCTGCCAACGATGCATCGGTTCCAGCCAGCCTTGGCATGCGCGAAATCTTCCCGTGGGCGATGACGTCGCCCTTTTACGGTGCGTCCGATCGCGAGGAGTGGTGGAACCGGTTCAACATCAAGCGGCGGCCCAAAGTGATGATCAATTTCGGAGCCAACGCCATTATGAGCGTGGGCAACAAAGATGTACTGGCAGACGCATTCAAAGACGTTTTCATCATCTCGTTCGATATTTTCAAGAACGAGATGACCGATTTCGCCGATCTGGTCCTGCCGGATACATGTTATCTGGAACGGCTTTTCCCATCGCCCAACTATCCCTTCATCTTCAATCATCCGGGCAGCCTGGGGACGTGGAGCTGGCCGATTCGGCAGCCTGTGGTCGAACCTGCGGGCCAACGCCGTGATTTTCTCAGGGTAATTTACGAAATCGGATGCCGGCTGGGGCTGCTCGCGCCATTGAATGCCGCGTTCAACGTTCACTTCGAACTCCGGGATCCGTACAAGCTCGAGCCTGACGTCAAGTATGAATTCGAGCAGATCATGGACAGGGTTTTGAAGAACTTTTTTGGCGACGTACACGGCCTGGAGTGGTTTCAGGAACACGGCGTGATGAATTGGCCAAAGAAGGCGGAAGAAGTCTACTGGCGCAGCCGGCTGCCGGTCAGAGTCCCGGTCTATTTCGAAGCATTCCAGACCACTGGCGAGCAGGTCCGAAAGGTCGCGCAGCAGCTGGGAATCGAGAACGACCTGAACTACAAGTCATATCAGGCTCTGCCAGACTGGAATCCGTGCGCAACCCACGAATGTACAGACCCCGCGTACGACCTTATCAGCTTCTACTATCGAGACACGATTCACACTAATTCGCTGACGATGGAGAACCCGTGGCTCGACGAAGCCGCCCAGATGAACGATTTCTCATACAACATTGCGGTCAACAGCGCGACCGCGAGGGAAAAAGGTCTCAAAGATGGAGATGTCGTTTGGGTGGAGTCGAGCTACAAACGCAAAGTCAAAGGCCGGCTGAAGACGATCGAAGGAATTCATCCTGAGGGCGTGGGCGTGGCGGCTTTGGCCGGCCACTGGTCCAAAGATCTGCCGATCGCCAAGGGCAAGGGTGTGTTCTACAACGAACTGGTTGAGGTCGATTACGCACACATGGATCCCGGAAATCTGAACATGGACCTTTGCGCTAAGGTGCGGATCTACAAGGCTTGATGGCGGGATAGTTTCAACGGGCAAGAAGCGTCGCTCCGCGAGAGTGAGGCAAGGCAATGCCGAGATGGGGTATGGTCATCGACCTGTTGAGGTGCATCGGCTGTTACGGCTGTCAGATGAGCTGCAAGGCCGAGAATGCCACGCCGCCGGGCGTCACTTTGGCTCGGGTGGAGGTCGCGGAAGTGGGGATGTATCCCAACGTCACGCGCGTGAATCTGCCACTGCTCTGCATGCAATGCAACGAGCCTCCGTGCGAGAAAGTTTGTCCCACGAAAGCCACGCAAATACGCGAGGACGGCATTGTTTTCATCGACGAGGACAAGTGCATCGGTTGCAAGTACTGCATGATCGCCTGCCCTTATGGCGCCCGCTACTTTGTGGACGACAAGAATGGATACTTTGGCGAGCAGGGACTCACGCCGTTTGAGGAGACTGGCTACGACGGACGCAGGAGGGGCGTCGTGGTGAAGTGCGATTACTGCCGACATCGTATCGATGCAGGGATCGCGAAAGGGCTCAGGCCCGGCATTGACCGGGAAGCGACTCCAGCGTGTGTCATCAACTGCATGGCCAAGGCGCGCTATTTCGGCGATCTCGACGATCCGACGAGCGAAGTCGCGCAGCTCGTAGCCCGCGCGCAGTCCTTTCAGCTCAATCCTGAATTCGGTACCGATCCCAACACGCACTATCTGTCGGCTGGCCGTTCGATCGCGGCGGGCCAGTCGGCCGAAGTAACCCACAAGAAGGCGTAGAGCACATGGAGACTGTCCCGCAAAGCGTGTGGCGGTGGAAGATCGCGGCCTACCTTTTCCTGGCCGGAACGGGCGCTGGCGCCGTGATCGTCGGTATTCTTGGCGATTTCGCGGGATACATGACTGCGGCGAAAATTGCGATTGCCTTTGGCGCACCGGTCGTGGCGCTGTCCACCTTGTTCTTGATCATGGATCTTGGTCGTCCAGTGAAGTTCTTCAGGGCCATGCTCCATCCGGGCACTTCGTGGATCTCGCGTGGCTTTTACATCGTATCAGCGCTGATTATGTCGAGCGGTTCGGTGGCCTTCTTGTGGGTGTGGCCATTCGGCAGCGTGCTTCAGGCACACCAAAGTCTCCGTTTCGGTTTTGAGGCGATCACGCTCGCCCTCGCCGTTGCGACTTCCGTTTACACAGGCATTCTCATCGGCGTCGTGATTAGCCGGCCGTTTTGGAACAATCCTCTGTTGCCCGTGCTATTCCTTATCTCGGCGGTTTCGACCGGGATCGGCGGTGTGTTCTGCATCATGCCGGTTGCAAATTCGGTACTGAAAATTAGTCGCTTTGAAACGGCCGCATTCCTCAACCGCCTCGAGTCCACGGACGTAGCGCTCGTCATCGCCGAAGCGATTGCGATCTATTTATATCTGACTTTGGTGTTTGCTCGCGCGCCAGATGCCGCGAGATTACTGTTGAAGGGCCAATTAGCGGGACTCTTTTGGGGCGGTTTTCTCGTCGCCGGGCTGTTACTTCCGTTGCTGATCGAATCTGTTGCCGCTGTGATTTTTGAGGGAAGCTCACCTCCGCTGATGCCCGTTCTCGCGGGCGCGTTTCTGCTCCTGGGCGGCTTCTTGATGCGCTTGCTGATTCTTGCAGCTGGGATCAGAAGCCCGTTGGTGGTGCGGACACAGTTTCGGGTGCGACCAGGATTCTGATCGGTATGAACTCTCTGTCTGTCGCCTTAGGAGTCCGACGTCAATTGCGGCCCAGGTTGAGAGATGGGGCGGCATCACGAAGCTTGAAAACGCAGCATGACCTATGAGCAGACGCTTCGAGTCGAAGGTGGTGTTGGTGACTGGGGGCACCTCGGGCCTTGGCCGTGACGCCGCGCTTGGGTTTGCGAGAGAAGGAGCTAAAGTTGTTCTTACCGGGCGGCGCGTTGAAGTTGGCGAAGAGGTGGTTGCAGCGATCCGCAAAGAGGGAGGCGAGGCGTTTTTCGTAAGGGCCGATGTTTCGCGGCATTGTGATGTCAAAGCGTCTGTGTGCGCTTGCGTCAAGAGGTACGGAGGATTGGATTGCGCCTTCAACAACGCGGGAATTGACGGCACGCTGATGGTTCCTTTGGCTGACTACGAAAAGGAAACGTGGGATCGCGTGATGGCGACCAACCTCACGGGCACCTTTCTGTGCATGAAGCATGAGATTCTGGAGATGCTGAAGCGTGGCGGAGGCTCCATCGTCAACATGTCGGCAATGGCGGGATTGCGCAGCGGACGCCGTACGGGCGCGGCCTACAATGCAAGCAAGCACGGCATCATTGGATTGACCACGACGGGCGCTGTCGAGTATGCGGCTCAAAGAATCCGCGTCAATGCAGTGTGTCCAGCGCTGATCCAAACGCCGATGTCGGAGGCGACGTTCCTGAAGGATGACGCAATGGTGCAGAGGGCGCTTCAGATGTATCCCATGGGCCGGATCGGGCAGCCCGAGGAAGTGACTTCGCTCGTGCTCTGGCTTTGCTCAAGTGAGGCCGCATTTGTGACCGGAGCGGCCATACCCGTCGATGGCGGGGCATTGCTCGTTTGAATCGGGTATCCGAACAAATGCGAAGCGCGCGCGGAAAGTGAAGAAAAGGAGGGGAGAATGGCCTTCAAAATCAAGGCGACACTGATCGAATTCATGGGAGACGAAAAGAGATTTCCTTGTCACTTCTGCTACAAGATCGGTGACTCGTTCACCTACGATGGCGAGGAGTTCCAGGGGCGAGTGTGTCCGGGAGTGCTGGGTCCGATGACGCCGGTTCTGGTTGGGATGCGTTCTGCCGGTAACAACTTCTCACAAGGGATTGCGTTCCGTTATTCCGGACTGAGTGCGAGAGACGAAAGCATGAAGCAGCATGACGGCCTCGGTTTTCGACCACTCAAGGAAGTGCCCGAAGGGGCTCAGCCCCAGCACGTGAAGGGTCTTCCCGCGACTCCTCCGCAAACCAAGCAGAGTGGCTGGACGTTCGTCTGCGGCGATGCTCGCACCTCGGCATTCTTCCTTGTCGAGGCCGTTGACATTGCCTCGAGGGGATACGACACCCCCTACTACAAGCGCTCGATGGCGATACTCGGGAAGATCAAGGCGGAGCCCGGCCTCACTTGCGACGAAATCATCCAGCGATTCACGGAATGGGAAAGAAACGAAATTTACCCGCCGCTCAATCCAATGTTGGTCGAATGCTTACTCGACGAAATGACACAGGTGAAATACATTGAAAAGCGCGACGGCAGGTATTGCCCGCTGGAGCGTGCGTTCAAAACCGAGTAGCTGAGCGGAACAGGGCGCTGAGTTTCGACGCGAGCGGCTTACTCAATTGCTTCGAGTTCGCGCTGCCACTCCGCCGAGCGCCCTCATGGTCCCTCGGCCGTTTCAGCCGCAACCTCTTCGGACAGGGCCGCTACTTCGCGCGAGCGTCGTTCGATTGGGAGCACCCATGTCCAGAACACAATCAGGGACGCGAGGGCGAATCCAGACATCACTTCGGCCAACCCGCGCGGTGTTCGCCCATCAAACAGCAGACCCGCCAAAGCGCCCGCGAGCGCGCCTACTAGCCACTGCACGCAAACAATGATCGAGGAAGCAAGGCCGGCCGCCTCCGGCACGGGATGTAGCGCACCGATGGTTGCGTTCGGCGTGATCAGTGAGCTTGCAATCGTAATCACAAAAAGCAGCGGCGTTACGGTCGCAAGTGTGGCCGCGCCCGTCAGCGAAAGTAGCACCAAGAGCAGCGCGGTTGTCGTCGTCAGAGCCATGCCGGTACCCAAGAGTCGTGATGCGGGCACCCCGGCCATGTTCAGGCGGCCGTTCGCCGCACCGCCCAGCATGAATCCAAATGACGTCAGCGCGAAGAGGTAACCGTATGCCCGTGGCGAGGCGCCGAGCGTGTTGATCAACAACAGGGGCGACGCGGCGATGTAGGCGAACAAGCACCCAAAGTTCAGCACGGAGATCAGAGCGTAGCCACGATAAGTCCGATTGCCGAGTACCCGGCGGTAGTTGGCCAGAAGCTGGCGCGGCGCCAAACTTTGCGTCTTCTCGCGAGAGGCCGACTCGCCGAGTCCCAAGCCAACAGCAAAAACCAGAGCCACGCCAATCGTCCCCAGCGCGCCATAGATACTTCGCCATCCGCTTAGCGTCAGAATCGATACCCCCAATGTCGGTGCAATCATCGGAGCAACGCTAGTCAGCACGGACATGTAAGAAAGCCGCGCCCGCGCCATCTGCCCCTCAAAAAGATCGCGGATGATCGCCACAGCGAGCACCGTACCCACGCCCGCTCCCGCTCCTTCGAACAGCCTCCAGAGCATAAAGGAGGTTATCGACCGAGCCAGAGCGCAACCCCAGCCCGTTATGGCAAACAGCGCGCAGCCGGCAAGCAGAACCGGCCGTCGCCCGAATCGGTCCGACAGTGGCCCGAAAATCACGGGAGCCGTCGCGAAGCCCACCATGTAGAGACTGAGCGCATAAGCCACCGCCGCTGGCGGCGATTGCAGCGCGTGCGCGATGGGAGTCACCGCCGGCTGGCCCATATCGACAGAAAGCGGTGGCATGGCGGCGCACGCCCCTAGCAACACGATGAAACCAGCTGATTCGGGCCGTATCCTCATGCACACAACCTCAGTTCACAATTTCTACGCGTTCGCCGAGGAAAGCGCGCAGTCACATCACGCATCCTCTCGTCTTTCCGAGTGAACGTGCCCACATTGGGCGAAGCTTATCAGATCGCACAAGAATGGATCTTGGCTGGGTGATCGACTGTCCCTCTGTCAGACCGGCAGTTACCTAGACGAGCGCGCCAGCTTCTGGGGATACGCGGCTGGGATCCAGTTCCTTCTGAATCTTGTTCCACCAAACGTGGTAATTGGAAAGGCCTCGTCCGATCTCCTCATTTTGGCCGGACAACAGAGCGAAATAGCGTTCGTTAAACGCTCTTGTGCTTTGCTCTTTTTGCCAGTCTTCGACGGCCGCCTTGGCTTCTGGGTTCTGAGGATCGTATTTGCAGAATATTTCGGTCTTGCCTAGGTGGCCCTGTTCGACTCCCCAGCCAAAAAACGCTCCGCCGTCATCGACGATTAGACCCTTTGCAATCAAAGGCTCCTTGGCTTTGCCCGCTCCGATTGCCCACTTGATCGTCAAGTCTCGCTGGCCCATGACGGGAATCGAGGTGAAGGCGCCTCCGGGACGAAATGTCTCTCGAATGGAGGCAGAGATCCTGATGCACTGGCACAGCAGAATCCCTTCAATTCTGGGATCTTCAAGTGATGCCAAAGACTTTCCTCCAGCTTCGTTGACGATATACTGCAAGACGCGTTTCTTATACGCGAAATCTACCGGGGAGTTCCCGGCAATGATGACAAAGAAACCTGGCCCCTGCACTTCCGCGCTGAGCCTCTTGAAGGTCCTCGCCTCTTCTTCGTTGCTCGTGGTGATGTTCGCGGCCACCATGGCCACGTTAAAACCCATGAGCTCGAACGCGATTTCGCTCTCTCCAATCTTGATCTCCGCCTGCCACATCTTCTCTACTGAGGGGAAGCTGAAGTATCGCGCCAGGAAGTTCGGCGGTATCTCGCGCAGTGAGTAGTCTGGTGAGATCCCTTGGATGGGGAATTTCGGCGGGCCTGGCCAGTGATAGATCTTCATCGCAGCTTTCGTAAACACGCCCGGCGTGACGCCCGGCGGTACTGCGCTTGTCAGGATGCTCCTCAGCGACGGACCTGGACCATCGCCGCAGAACCATTCATCTATCGACCCGAGCGAACCTGATCTCACGATGCATCCCGCAGGAGTTACCCATTCGATCGCCAAATGATTTCTGTCATCTCCGCTTGTGGTTTGATCCAGATGCCCGTGCCCACGAAGCATCGCCGAGCAATTCGAGCCGGCTCCCTTCAGATTCAGGTGCAAGCCCCGCTTCATCAGTTCAGCTTGCAACTGCGCCGAGATCACATACGGCTCGACCACGGCGTACATATTCTTCTCGTTGATCTCGATAATGCGGTTCATTCTTCGCAGATCGAGATAGAGCGTGCCCTTGGCGAACTTCCCCGTCCAGCCCGTGCAAACTGGCCGGAACGGCAATTTGAATTTGTTGCACAGCTTGACGATCGCCTGAACCTCCGCAGTGTTCTTGGGAAGGATTACCGCGGCAAACTGTGTCGCATGATAGGAATGCATGATGACCGGGTCATCGCAGATATACTCCTGCCCGACGACATCTTCGAAAGCCGCATACACGTCCTTGCTAAGCGCCATAGCTCCCGCCTCCCCTACGAAACTGCGGTTTCGACTAGTTCGACGATGTCATAGACCTTCAGCTTGCTTCCGGTTTCGCTGACAGCTTGATTGAAGGTTTTCTCACAACGCGGACATGCGGTAACAATCGCCTCGGCACCCGTTGACTCGGCTTCCTCGATTCTTTCCCGGGCAGCCCATTGGGCAAACTCGGGATTTGACTCGTCCACGCCGCCGCCGGCTCCGCAGCACCATGAATACTCCCTAATCCTGGTCATTTCCGTGAGCTTCACACCCGGAATGGTCTTGAGAACATCGCGGGGCGGTTCGTAGATGCCATTCGTTCCCCGCCGGTATGTCTTCGGTGGATCGAAAACAAATCTGTCGCCGGGAATCTTCTTCCCTTCCCAGTGAATCCACGGTTCACCCAGCCTGCCGAGGCGGCAGGGGTCATGGTAGGTGATCGAGAGGTCGACTTTTTTCCGCAACTTCAGCCTGCCGTCCAAGACCAGCTTGTTGATGTATTCCGAGACGTGCAGAACTTCGAGATCCCCTTTGAGTTTGAACTTGTCGTAAAGGACCTTGAACGCCTGGTAGCCGTCGGCGCATCCGGTCACAACTGTTTTGATTCCAGCCTGCTGAATCATGGCCATGTTCTTCTTGGCCTGATTCAGAAAGTCTTCCTTGTAACCCATCTGGTACGCTCGACCACCCGAGCAGGTCTCCGCATCACCGGCGATGCCGAAGTTGACACCTGCCCTCTGTAGAATCTTCGCCGTGGCTCGGGCAACTTTCTGCAACTTCTTGTCATAGCTGATGAGGCAACCGACGTGATAGAGCACGTCCACCTTTTCTTTGGTGGCATCCTTCAGATTCATGCCGGAAGCCCAGTCGCCACGTTTCCCCGTGACAGGTTCGGTCGAGCCATCCATGCGGAGACCGGCGATTACTTTGTCCAAAGCAGGTTGCGTTTTGCCGTCCTCGACACACTTGATCCTAAACTCATTGATCGGCTCCATCACCTCCATGTCCATCGCGTAATTGCAGGAGACGCCGCACGCACCGCACATCTGGCAGTTGTAGACGATATGGAGGAGTCGATCCGTATAGTTGAAACCGCCCTTCAACATCGCCGCACCGATATTCAATCGGCCGCCGCCGGAGTAGCTGTGAAAGTTGAATTTCGAGATGCTGGGGCACACATTCGCGAACTGATATCCGCTCACCCTTTGCATGGGGATCCACTTGCACGCAGAGCACCGGCAGCACATGTCCATGTCGCCCTTGTATTGTTCCAGCCCCATGTCCGCCTCCTAGACCAACTGAATGACACGCCTGGTCAATGACTCCCGCTCGCGTCCCACATGCACACTTTGCCCGGATTCATCACATTGTTCGGATCAAATATCTTCTTGAACTTGTTGAGCACCGCGACACTCGCAGCGTCTCGATTCAGAATGACGCCCGCACTTTCACCGTAAGGCCTCGAAAAGAACGCGCCCTTGGCTATTAGGCATCTGACGGCCAACGTGGAGAGTTCGCGGACTCGATTGAATTCCCTGCTGTTCTCAGGATCGTAGAGAAGGTTGAATTCGCAGTGATAGCTGGTGCCCTGCACGATCGGCTGGATGTACACGCCCAGATCGGATGCGGAGTAGCCAGCTTTCTCCGCCAATTCATTCATGGCCTCGACCTGGCCTTCGAGCTTCTCGCGAAGGGTTAGGTAGAATATGTCCTGGCATGCCCGCTTCTGGCGAATTTTCCAGTAAGGTTCCTCGCATGGCCGCTGAACGGTCTTCAAGATTTCGTTGGCTGACACTCCACCGACGGCTCTGACGGCTTCGAGCCCCAACCGCTGAGTGACTTCTGTGATGTCCTTAACTTGGGAGCTGACTCTCTCCTCTGGGAAATACTCATAGCCGGCTACGACATAGAAAAGAGTCCACGCAGGCAGGGCGTCTTTCAGCTTCCACGAGTCATTGGGCCACGACTTCGCGAAGATAGCCGCTAGGTTCGTGCTGTTGAGGATGAAGCATTCGTTGACCACTCTTAGTCTGACCAACCAATAGGCCACCTCGAGCAGCGCGTCGAGCTTGGAGGAGCCAATCACGAACGGCTCTTCCAGGATGGGCAGCAGTTCACACCGCATCGAGGCCCAAGTAACGATGCCCATCGTTCCCTGCGCTCCCTGGATCAGCCTGTGCCAGGAAGCCGTGCCCGGACCGTATGGCGCCTTTTGCACTCCTCCGACCGCCCTCTGTTCCGCGACTGTGCCGGGCCCCGCGGCCTGCCCGGTTCTGAACTCATCGCCAGTTCCGAAAATGATTTCGCCGCATGCCCACGGATCGGAAATGTCCCACTGATACTTCGGCATGATCACCGGCTCTCGCTCCAGTAAGCTTCCGACCACGGATTTCGATCCCCGCGGCAGCAAGGGCATGTTTAACCTGAGTCCTGCTCTTCCCACTTGCGGTATGAGTTCGCCGAAGGTCACGCCCGGCTCGCACATCGCGACGCGCCTCGCGCGATCTATGAGCAGGATCTGTTTCATACCGCTCATATCGACAATGACCGCACCCCCGACGCTCGGAACCGTGTCGCCCCGGAAATGGGGCGCGCCTGAGCTGACGGGCACCAGCGGGGTTTTCGTCTCGTTGGCCACTCTGACTATCTTCTGCACGTCGCTCGCAATTCTTGGCCTCACGACCGACGCGGGACGGACGCGGTTGACGAAGCTGATGTCCCCCGAGTAATGATCCAGGTCGTTCTGATCGTGGCTGATTAGGTCGCGATCGATCGCGTTCGCTAGTGCGGTTTGCGCCATTAGTGGCATCCTCCTGCGCACGCTGGTTGGATGGGAAAGGACTCAAGCAGATTGTGGTTTGGCGTATTTGAGGTGTCTAATGCTTTTTTACTATCATCTGTGATGCGCGGGACGCATCAGGAGCAAGCAGCATGGAACTGCGGCAGCTGCAGTATTTCGTTACGGTAGCCGAGCTGCTGAATTTTCACAAAGCCGCAGAACGCTTGCACATCACGCAATCTTCTGTCACCCGCCAGGTCCAACAGCTGGAGCAGGAATTGGGAGCGTCGCTGCTCATCCGTAATCAAAAGGAAGTACGCCTGACTAATGACGGCCGTTTGGCTTTGTCCAAGGCCAGGGCAGTGCTGGCGGCCACGATCGACCTTGCGGCAACCGTGAACCGGACCGACAAACGAGCCTACACGTTGAAAGTTGGTGTTGGAGTGCCACTTGCCAAGAGCATTCGGTCGCTCGTCACCAGATTCGCCAAACAGTTTCCCAACGTCGACGTCCAGTATGAAGACGTGATTTTTTCGAATACGCAGAATAGGGCTTTGCGTAGAGGAGACATTGACGTAGGAATTTTTTGGCCTCCAATCGATCGATTCCATGTGAATTCCGAGCGCCTCTTCGACGAGCGCTTCCGGGTAATCTTGCCGGCGGCCAGCCCTTTGGCCAAGCGCAAGAAGTTGCGATTCGAAGACCTTTTGGATCAAGTGTTGCTCCTGCCCGACCAAACCAAGACCAATAACCGAATGGTGCTCCAGGGTGCGCGCAAGGCGGGCGTAACGTTAAAGACCGCCCCCACTACTGCGCTGCCCCATGAGGCTGGGGCCGCGCTGGTTGCTTCGGGCAAAGGAATCTACGTTTTGGCAGGCAATCCCCTTCGTTTTCCAAGTTTCGGAACCGGGATCGTAGCGATTCCGCTGAATGAGCCGATGTCTCTCGAGGTGTACCTAGCTTGGCGGAGGGGAGAAACGAATCCAGCGGTATGCCATTTCCTAGAGGAAGCGCGCCGAATCTTGACCCGCCCGCCAACGAGTGTGTGACGAAGTCCGAAGCGTGTTCGCCCCAAGGCACCTACGGGCTCGAAGATTCCGGTGCGACTCGTGCGCTCATCATGGAGTTGGGCTTCCGTTTCGGGGCGATAAGCGCATCGGCCTTCCGGACTGATCGCCGGAGCGTTCAGTTCGGGCAATCGAGAGCAGAGCTTCTACTGCTTGTCCCAAACCGTCGTTATGCTTATCGGTTGGCCCTCGCCATTCGTCCCTTTCGTCGTTTGGGTTAAGACTTTGCCGTCCTTGGACACCACGCTTCTTGTCGTGAAAATCGTTTTGCCTGCCTTCTTTGAAGTGGATTCGATCGTGTTCGCATCTACGCGCTTGGCGGCTACGGTATCTGACCCCAGTGGCTGTGTGCCGGAAATCGGTGAGTCCTTGCCGTCAAGATTCGTCGTGAAGCTGTACGCGATGGGACCGCCGTCCGCAGCAATCCCTTTGTAGCCAACCGTCTCGCCGCCGATTTCTGCTACGACCCTCCGCGTTTCGCTCTTGGGCGCTGGCACGCCAGTGAACTTTGACTTCGCCACATTTAATTTCCAGGTGCCGACAAACGGATTGTCCTGAAGTGGAATGTCCTGTGCCAGCAAAACGCCCGACGCGGCTAGAGATAGAGCCAGAACAAAAACAAACACGAAGATTCGCTTCATCGTCGCTCCTCCCTCCGGTTTTGGGGCCGCCTACTTCGATGTTCCCGAGGTGGCGAAAATAGCCTTGGGCTATCCGCAGTGTCAAGTTATGTGAGAAATATCTCTGTGAACACATCCTTACATCGAAACCATCCCACGCATCGGCATTCCTCACTCATCGCGGGAAAAGACGCCGGCCCCGACATCCCCATCCTGAAGCAAGCCAAGGCGCAGTGCGCGAAGCTGCAGTAGCGAGTCTCGACTTCGGGATGCCCGCGCTCATTCCGTCATTGACGGGTGTGGCGACTCCAAAAAATTTTTTAAAAAAGGCCCTGGTGGCCCAGGGGATGGCCCCGACATCACGTGTCACTCGGCCGGACAACTCGGCACATTTTTTGTGACGTACTTTGTGACACAACCCCGCCTGGGCACACCGGGAAAGTCCTGTCTTTCCGTGTCCGCTGGTGGCCGCGATGACGGTGCTACTTCCAGGCCTAACCCGAACGGGTTTGGACACTTGTGGCCGTTCCTGTCAATCGCAGTCATCATCGCAGGGAGAACTGTCACGGCAGAGGTCGCGAGTTCGAGTCTCGTCGTCCCCGCCATATTCTTCAGTGGGTTCGGAACCGGGAAGCCGAAAGTCTGCACACTTTCTGCACATCTCCGACGTAGTCCATCTTGCGTTATGAGCAGTTCGTTCCGCCGCACGCCCGCGCTACCGTGGCCGGGGCGTGGCCCGCGTAGTGGTTGTCGCACGGGTGACCGGCGTCACAGCGGCGACGGGCAGCGTGGTAGTAGCGTTTGTCGCAACATACGCTGTCGCGGCGCGGCGCGCCCTGTCTGCTCCTCAGTCGGCTGGGTGCGTTGCCGTCGCGTGGTTGCCCCCATGCCGGGTGGAGGGAAGGCGGGCGCTCTCTCGCTGAAGCGCCCGCCCAAGATTCACTTACCGCATCGATATCGTCGAGATTCCCTCAGCCTCAGAAAGTGTGTGCAGTTCTCTTTCTGGCATGACAAACCGCGTCTCTCCACATCTTAAGCAAACCGAGAGCTCAGGAAAAACCCAGACGTGCGGCTTATCGACCTTTTCCAGGCCTCGAAAGTGAATGGAAATCTCTGCTGGGAACTGCCGCCTGTTTGATTCGCACGAATCACATGCCATGGCATCCTCCCCTCAAAACGATTGCCCTCGTGGCTTTGATGGGGGGGTAATGTGAGGGCTAGGCCGCGCCATCATAGTATGGTCAAACCGCCTAATGCAATGGAGGCGAGGCACGACGGCCCGTCGCCGCCTCCCCTCGCCCATTACATCTGACAGTAGTTCGGGGTTCACCTACTGACGAAAATCCAAATAGAGAGATCCCGAGATTCGCAAATCCTCAGCCCGCGTCAGCGAGAAGTCGTCCGACTTTTGGCAGAAGGGAAATCCATGCGAGAAGTCGCTGAAGCCTTGTCAATTAAACCGCGAACCGTAGCCTTTCACAAATATCGCACGATGCGGGAATTCGGCCTCAAAACAAACGGCTGAATTCATGCCATTCGCCGTTAAGAAGCGCATCGTCAAGACCTGACGGAGTCCCATGTGGGAGTCCTCGTCTACCCACTCCGCTACGACGGCGATGGGAAGCCAATGGTGGTTCTCGATTCAGTTCGAGAAAGCAAGGGCTGGCTTCAGCAAATGGACACTCTTTGAGGCAGCAATCAGAAAATTGTGCGCGCCGTTACTGATGCGCCAGTTCCGGCGCGCCAGCAAGGACTGCCTCCCCACTTCTTCTGACAGCCTTGCGAGCTACAAATAACGCGCTCTTGGGGTTTGTGCAGTGACGGTAGTCACGGGCGCGTTCTAGTACTCCACGATGACATGGCCGCCCGGTGTATGTTCCCAAGGAATCAAGCTCCGAGCGGACACGAACGGAGTCATGTGGGGCATCTCCAGACAACTGTCCTCGGGGAATCTCGGTGTCTCTCGGCATGCTGGGGGGAAGTTGTGCAAGGAGCCTGGCCCTAAGCAGAATCGCCACCATCTAGTTCTTCGCGGCCGACGCGCGACCACGAGCCTATCTAGGAGATTTCGGGCTCGACTCGGCTGATGAAGTGAAGACCACGCTCGAAGAAGCAGGAGGCTAGTGAGGGGTAGAGTCCCAAGCGGCCTCTCGTTTCAACCTGCTTCAAACCTACCGTATCAAATGCCGACGCCCATTCTGCCTCCGACCAGTAATTGTATCGGAGGGCGACTCCGTGATGTGCGTTGCCCAGCCAGTCCATAAGACGCAGGACTGGTGAAGCCAAAAATCCTTGCCGCAGGTGATCCTTAATGACGACATTCTTGCCGACGCGAATCGCTTCCCGAAGCAGCAGAAGAGGGTCGTCAGCGTGATGAAGCACGTCGACGAACATGACGGTGTCAAAACTCGCATCAGGATGTGGGAAGTGAATGCCATCATACTTCCGAACAGGGATTCTTGTCCCAGGGCGGACGAGTACGTCGATACCTTCGATGGAAACACTAGGAGATTGTTGCATGATGAGCGAATCGATTGCGCCGTCCCCACAGCCTACGTCGAGGACCTTTGAATTCGGGCGAATCATGGCTGCCAAGTGGCTTGCCAGAATGCGAACTCTGCGTGTGTGCACGAGTTTTTTGTGCAGAGCACCGTACATGGCGGAACCGATCCAGGAATTTGTGAAGCCGCCCTGGTCGGCGCTCATCACTGTCTCGCCATGCCGAGTACGCTGACAAAAAAGCTCGACAGCACAATTTGGATGCCGAGAGTGAGTGAGACAAATCCAGGAATGACAATACGCAATGTCTTATCTGGATCGAGCGGGCCGAAATGATGGCTCCTCCAATAGTTCAAGCCGAAGATCCAGGTGCCCGCTCCTGCCAAGATCAGGACCGCCCCGAGGATCAATCCCATTTCGAGCGTAACGAGACGAAACATCTTGTTCAGGCGCTCATCTGGAGGTAAGAGACGCTCGGTGATCGCGAACACCTTGGTAAACACGGCGAAATTAACTGACTGAAAGCCGATGAGGATGGCCATCGTACCGAAAAGAAGCGTGTGATAGTCGAACGTCGTCGAGCCAATCGTGCGAGGGCCGGCGAGCAGCCACGCGCTCACTGCCCCTCCCGCCAGCAGAAGTACAATGCCGGGATAGAGAAAGAGCCAGCGAGGGCTGTAGAGCAAAAGGAAGCGAAGATAGCGCCAGCCGTCGCGCCAGGTTCGCAGATGGGACGGGCGGTTGCGGCCATCAGGTGAGAGGGTGGTGGGAATTTCAGCGATCTTCAGATCGAAGAGGGTAGCCTTGACGACCATCTCGGTCGAGAATTCCATTCCAGTTGTTTGAAGTTCGAGCCGATCGATCGCGTCTTTGCGAAAACCGCGCAATCCGCATTGAAAATCGCCGACGGGGCAGCCGAAAAACAGACGCCCGAGGCCGCTCAGCAGAGGGTTTCCGAGAAACTGATGCAGGAAAGGCATCGCACCAGGATGGATCCCTCCATGGAACCGATTGCCCATGACGAGGTCATAACCGTCGTGGAGTTTGTTGAGGAAATCGCTGATTTGAGTGAAGTCGTAACTGTCGTCGGAATCGCCCATGATAACGAACTTGCCGCGGGCGGCTGCGATCCCTCCCCGCAGCGCGTTGCCATATCCGCGCTCCTGGATCGGAACGACGCGTGCGCCAAGCTGTTGAGCTAAAGACTGTGAGCCGTCGATGCTGCCGTTGTCAGCGATGATCACCTCCCCAGAAACCCCGAGCTGTCGCATGGCGATCTGAGCTTTTCGAATGCACGTGGCAAGTGTCCGGCTTTCGTTGAGGCAAGGCATTACGATCGACAGTTCAAGGTCTGTTTCGGGAGTCCGAGGTAACTCGACAGACCCTTGCGAAGAGGTCTTTTCGAGAGCGCCAATCTGCACGGGTGTCACATCACCCTCCGCCGGCGAAGGAAACAATACGCCTTGGGTGGGGTAACAAAGGAACTCACAAATTATCGTACTGTAGATTGATCTGAGACGTACTCGCAACGAGAACTAGTGTATCGGACTAAGCACGTATAATAGCAGCTCGGTGATCGTTGGCGCAGTCGATAGCGATGGCGGATTGACAGCAGCGAGTGCTGCGTTTCTAGGGGCGTGATGCGACAAGAACAGAACTCAGATATTCACCCTCTAGCTACTCGGGAAGACGGTACCGGGGGCATATCGGATCCCTGGGAAACAGCTTACATTCGATTCGAGACGCCCGAACAGGAAATCGAAAAGTTCGCAGAGAGACTCAAGAAACTCGGCGTCGATCGACTGCAACGTGACGCCAGAATCGTGGAACTATTCTGCGGCCGCGGAAACGGTCTGCATGCGCTAGCTCGTCTTGGATTTACCCATCTAGAGGGAGTTGATCTATCATCCCGATTGGTGGGGCTATATCGAGGGCCTGCCCAATGCTATGTAAGTGACTGCCGCAATCTTCCCTTCCCCGACCACAGTAAAGACGTCTTGATCGTCCAGGGAGGTTTGCACCATCTTCCGACATTGCCAGAAAGCCTGGAGGCCACGCTCACAGGAATGCATCGAGTGCTTCGCAAGGACGGTCGGTTGGTGGTAGTGGAGCCGTGGCTAACTCCATTTTTGAGAATGGTGCACGCGATTTCCTCGAGTCACCTCGCCCGGCGCTGCTCGCTAAAGATCGATGCCCTCGCGACGATGATCGACTATGAACGACGTACGTATGAACAATGGCTGAGCCATCCAGAATTGATTTTGAAACTTACTCATCTGCGATTCTCGGCGGTTCACGAGTCCTTTGAATGGGGCAAGTGGTATTTTGTCGGTAAACCTCTCTAGATCCCTTATCGCGCTGTTGTTCATTTGCCTCGGTCGGACATGCCTTCTGTCAGGTGGCGGATAGGAACACCTGCGGATGCTGTCTGGAACAGGTGTGTTTGCAATGTGGTCCAATTGAAAGGACCGTGGGTGTGTTCGTCGGGCCGATCTCGATCGACTCATTCGGGAGTCAGGATATGCGCTCTGTTTTCTTGTCCCTTGTTCGATGTGCTGCCGCTAGTTTCGCTCTGTGTATCGCTCCTTATTACTCCATTCGAACGTGGGCGTATGTCTTGGATCCAGACATCTGGTGGCGCATCCGTGTGGGCGATTGGATCGTCGCACACCACGCCGTACCGCGTTACGCCATATTCTCTCAGCATCTTGAGCGCCAGTGGATCGCTTACAGCTGGCTCCTCGATTTGATCGTTTCCAGAGTGGTCCATCATTTTGGCCTGATGGGGATTCCAGCTTTCCTCACATGCTTCCAAGTACTGATCTCACTGGTTTTTCTCCTCGCAATCCGGCATTTTGCACGAAGCTTTTGGTGGTCCTGGCTGATCGGCGTGCTTACCATGTGCGCCTGCTACCTTTGTACGCTGCGAATGCGTCCGATGCAGTTCAGCTTGTTATTTCTCATCATCGAATTGTGGCTGATCTTTGAAACAGAGCGGGACGGTAATGACAAGCGACTCTTCTGGACCGTGCCTCTTTTTGTCCTTTGGGCGAACATTCACATACAGTTTATCTACGGCCTCTTTGTCCTTGCTCTTTACGTCGGAGTGCGCATCGCTGCAGTCGTGGCGCGACAGTGGCTGCCTATCGATTCGCGCGAGACATCGCCTGGGAGGCTTCTGGCCATCTTGGCGGCGGCGATCGCGGGGTCGTGCATTGGCCCCAATTGGGTCTATCCGTACAAAGTGGTTCTCTATTACGTCACACACTCCCGACAATACCAGCTTATCTCAGAATTCCTGGCAATGGACTTCCGCCGGCCGGAGCACTACCTCGCGCTTGTTTTGCTAATGGCTGCGTGCTACGGCCTGCACCACTCACGACGTTTGGATCTGTTCCGTCCCGCGCTGCTTCTTGCCGCTGCCGTGGTGTCCTTCCGTTCCCAGCGCGACACCTGGTTTGTTTCAGTCGTCGCGAGCTTTGTGCTCGCCGAAGCTGTGGGCCAGGCATATTCGAAGAAGGTGGAAAGCCAAGGAGAAGTGCGAACCCGCCCGGCTCTCAACTATGCCTTGGCGTTGGCGTTAGCTTTGTGTTTGTCTTTCGGCCTGACAAGGTACGAACGGCTAAATGCCCAGCATCTGTTCGCCGTTATCGGTGAGGTCTTTCCTGTCGGAGGTACGCAGTTCGTGCGCGGCTCTCATCTACCTGGACCGATGTACAACAGCTTCACTTGGGGAGGATTTCTAATCTTCAACCTACGCGAGCAGCCCGTTTCGATCGACCCACGCGGCAATGCCTACGACGACGAGTTGATCGCTCGGTCAATGTCTACGCTCAACGCCATCGACTGGCAAGGCGATCCAGATCTTTCTCGCGCCAACCTCGTGCTTCTGGAGCAGTACGCTCCTCTGGCATCTGCTCTGAGAAGCGATCCGCGTTACAGGCTCGCCTACCAAGATAGCACCGCTGTTGTATTCGTTCGACAACAAGACCACGCACCCGGATTCTAGAGGACTCCACGAATTCCACGCTTTTCGAAACGCCCTTGGCACTTGATCCCGTTCGCTGCACTCGGGCAACGAAAATAGCGGCGAGTCCCACAAAATTGCACTTTTGTGTCGGTCACTCGGACAGTTTGGAGGTCAATACGTGACATTACCTGGGGGCGAGACGCATCGTCACGGAAGCGTAGAGACAGGCTTCCGTCGGTCTTTTTGAAACACTCATCGCACGGCGAAGCTCCTCGTTATCGGCGCTCTCCAACCGAAAAAATAAATCACCCAAACTAGCCGATTACCTCGTCGAATATTTGAGGGGTGAAACAAATGCCCCCGCTTTCGCTCAAAGTAAACGGCCAAATTCACAATGTCGACGTCGATCCCGAAACACCTCTGTTGTACGTGCTCAGCGATGACCTGCTACTGCGCGGACAAATTTGCCTGCGGCCTCGCGCAATGCGGAGCATGCACCGTCATTATCCAGGGCCGCGCCGTACGCTCCTGCGTAATGGCTATTTCTTATTTTTCTTCCAGTCCATGCTGTGACATTTCGGGCAACGAGCGGTAGACTTCATGATGCGGGGCGTAAAATTGTGTCCGCAGCGTTTGCAGTGAGCGCTTTCATGTCGGAACGGTATACCAGAATGCCTAAGTAACTCAATCGTTGAAATGGCAGAGTTGGTCGCCCTCGGCGTATACGAACCTCTTTTCGAACGTCCAGGCCTTAAGGAGTACCCATGGTGGCCGAACCAAACAGCAGGTCGACGCCCGCTCGCGGAAAGCCGCGAAGAAGATCTCGGTGAGTTCGAAGAATTCACCAGGTATCCGGGCGCTTACTCGCATTCCGGAAGAGCGCGCTGATGCATGGGCACGCTGGCAGCCGGCAAAGAACCGCAAATGACGAACCTGGATTCATTCACGAACGCAGTCGTGAGGGTCGGCGACGGCCGTGGCTTCATCGTCAGTTATAGCGTGAGGCTCCCCAGCCCGCCCAGCAAACCGAGTTTTTCCTTGGAGCAACGCTTGGTCCTGACGGCAGCGCACTGCTTACCGTCCTTGCCGCCGATGCGACCGGCGGACAATTTTGAACGGACTTACAAAGAGCTTCTTGGGACACTGGGCGGCAAAACAAACGTGTGGGCCGAGTGCCTGTTCGTGGATCCTGTTAGCGATGTTGCCGTGCTGGGTACACCCGACGATCAAGAATTGGCGAAGGAGGCCAACGCCTACTTGGCGCTTGTCGACGACGCCCCAATCTTCCGCATCGGAGAGGCGACGAACGGCCCAGGCTGGGTGCTTTCGCTCGACGGCAAGTGGGTGCCATCGAGGCTGGAGATAATAGGCTGGGGTGCCAGCCCCCTAGAAATTGACCCGACCGAGCCGGGGCAGTCCGGATCACCGATTCTAAACGGCGCTGGCGAGGCGGTCGGACTCATTTCGTTCGGACACGAAACGATTGAATCTGGTGGAAAAGCGTTAACGAAAGAAAGAGCCGGAGACCAGCCCATCCTGACGCGCGCGCTTCCGGCATGGTTACTGGGGGGGCTATTATGAAAATTCGGTAAAATCTGGGACGTAAGTTGAGACATAACCCTCCCTGGGCACGCCTGGTAACCCCTGTCTTTTCGTGGCCGTATCGAATCGCACTTCCAAGCACAGGAAAGCGAAAAACCGCGGTGAGGCTGACTGTGGCGTGGCTAGAGCGGTCCGATCATGGCGCAGACCAGAACACATTGTTGTTTGTCATAAAGGCTAGGGTTGGACCCATTGTTGCCTCTGCCGCAAGAAGCACCCTTGGTTCCCCGCCTGCGTCTTGCATGACCATAGACACTTGGCCGGATGAGAACAGCTCGAGCCGCAGATGCTCCTTTCCACTCGGGCCAAATAGATATGCGAACGACCCGTTTGGGGAAAGGTTGAGGCTTATTCTCGTGGTACCGTTCGCGTCGAAAAGCGCTACTCTGGGGCCATCTTGATATTCCCTGACTTCTGCGACCACGTGACCTTTTTCACCAAAGAGTTGTAGCCACGGGCCTTCGTGTCGCGGTGCGGTCGCAGCCGTCACTCCAAGTCCCGCACGCACGTTTTGATTCGCGTCGAAAAGGCCGAGGTACGGCCCTGCCCGTGTCGACTCCAAGGTCGCTCTTCGCTGCTCCTTCTCATCCACGACAACGAAGCGCCTCGCCACAATCGTCCGACTTGTGTCGGATTGCTCAGTCAAAAGAGCTGCGAGATGAGCGATTTGCTTCTCGACCTCTTCCAATCGTTCAGAGAGGGCCTTTAGTTCGGGAGTCATGGATGGGCCTCCAGGGCGGGCATCATAGGCGGGATTCATTTTAATGCGAATTTCCGCTCCGCCTCACACGTCGAGTGTTTCACCGCGCGTCCCAAGGCCTGATGCCAGGCTGGCGTTTCCGAAAAATGAACTACTCTTCCCTTATACTGTCGCTTTTGGCCTGCGGCCCGCGAAACCTGATGAAAATCAGCCTGAGTTAGTATAGCCACGGCTTGGGGCGGCGAGGTCGACCGGAAAGAGGTGATCCATGAAGCTATGCGGGATGAGTCTGCTAATTGCGGTAGGTGTTGTGGCCGGGGGAGCCGGAGCGAGTGGACAATCGGATGCTAACGCAGTCCAAACTCATGTTGCTCTCGCCAAAGCCGCAGCCGGGCAAGAACACATCGCGCTCTTCAACAGCTTGTGCTTGGAACCTTCATCGGCTGTTGCGCCTCAGCAACAGGTACCGGATCGCGCCCAGTGGCACACCGAGCCGGTCAAGGTCTTCGACAATCTCTACTTTGTAGGCCAGACCGAATATGCCGCCTGGGCCATTACGACCTCGGATGGAATTATCGTCCTTGATACGATCTGGTTCTACTCCGTTCAAGACGAAATCGTCGACGGTCTCACCAAGGTCGGATTCGATCCGAAATCAATCAAGTATGCCATCGTAAGTCACGGACATATCGATCACGCCGGCGGCGCGAAATATCTCCAGGACCATTTTGGGGCGCGCGTCATCCTGTCCGCCGCAGACTGGGATCTACTTGCTCATGATACCGGCGCATGGCCGAAACCCAAGCGCGACTTGGTAGCGACGGACGGACAAAAACTTACGCTGGGTGACACGACGCTGACGCTTTATCTGACGCCGGGTCATACTCTGGGGACGATTTCGACGCTCATTCCGGTGAAGGATGCCGGCAAGTCACACCTCGTCGTGGAATGGGGAGGAACGGGCTTCAACTGGACCAGATTCCCGGACGCGTATATCACCGCTGAGCGCCCGGCCCGCTTCTGGTTCGAGACCTATAGCGCCTCCGCCGAGCGCCTTCGTAGCGTTGTCGTTCAGACGGGCGCCGACGTGTTGATCTCAAACCATACGGCTCTTGATGGATCGCAATGGAAGCTTCCCGCCGTGGAGAAACGCAAACCCGGCGATCCCAACCCCTACGTCATCGGCAACGACAGCGTCCAAAGATACCTGACCGTCGCAGATGAATGCGCGAAGGCAGGCCTCGCGCGCATTGATGCTACTCAGCGCTAGGAGCGATCACATTGTTAGTACAACGCGAAACTGTGCGTTACCGCTCATCATGCGCGCATACGCCTCGGCCGCTTTTTCGAGCGGATAGGTTTCAATCATAGGGCGCACGCCGCTTAGTTCGGCGAAACGCAGTGTGTCCTCGGAATCGGCTGGCGTTCCCGACGCCCAGCCCTGAATCGACCGAACTCCCATAATGAGCTGTACCGGTGTGACTTCAATGGGATCAAATGCTGCACCCACGACCATCAGCTTGCCGTTCGGCCCGAGACCGTCGATGAGCGCGGACATCGCCTTCGAGCTCGGGGCCGTCGCCAGAATTACCTGTGCGCCTCCCAGTTTTTGCAACGCCTCTGCCGCGTTGGTCGATTTGCCATCGATGTAGACGTTTGCCCCGAGTTTTTTTGCGAGCGCCGCGTTTTCAGGTCCGCGCCCAACCGCCACCACCTTGTAACCAAACTTGCTCGCGAACTGAATTCCGAGATGACCCAGACCGCCGACACCCAGCACCGCCACAAGGTCGCCCGGCATGGCGCCGCTATGCCGCAGTGCGTTGTAGGTGGTAATTCCGGCGCAGAGCAGCGGCGCTGCTTCGGCCGCGTCGAGATTTTCCGGCATCGCTGCCAGCGCTTCCACGGGAGCCACCATGTATTGCTGGTATCCGCCGTCATAGCTGATGCCCGGAATTTTCAGGTTCTGACAATTGCGAAAATCCCCGCGACGGCACGAGGGGCAAGTGTTGTCCTGGCCGCCATGCCAGCCGACACCGACGCGCTGCCCTTTCTTCCATGCGATGACACCGGCACCCACTTCATCGATAATGCCCGCGACCTCATGTCCTGGCACGCGAGGGTACTGAATTCCGGGCCACGCGCCCTCCTTCGTGAACGTGTCGCTGTGGCAAACACCACAGGCTTGCACCTTGATGCGTACCTGTCCTGTATCCGGATGAGGAACCTCGCGCTCGACAATCTCGAAGTCAGCGCCCGCTTTGGGAATCTGCGCCACCTTCATCGGTGCTATTGCGACCCTTGTAGTTGCCATGTTGCCTCCCGGTGATTGTCCAGCCACACCCGAGTTGGATGTCAAGGAGGGACGGCGGGACGCAGAATAAAAGTCTCAAGCCGACCTGCCGAATTGGAAACCATCTGCCCTGCAGTGGTTGCGGACACGCAGGAGGTCGCTAGCCACCCTGCTTGCTCAGGGAACCACCCGTGCTAACTCGAATGCGCAGATACACTTTTGGCCATTCCGGCGGGAGCTCGGCTAACGTGTGCGCCCAGCCGAGCTCGTCCGGGGACAAGCCTGCGGGGGGGCATGACATGTGAAGGTCCCCGGTTTTAGGATCGCTTTTTCTTGCTGTTTTTTTCGCGGCTGTCATTGAGGGCCAAGGCCTCGGTCGCATCAATCTTGTGTTCCTCCAACTCCTCGAGCAGTCCCTCATCGGTTAAATCAAAGGGATGCGAATGCTTCCAGTCGTGATGCGCAACGTCCCGCAACCTTTCGACGACCTCGGGCGAGTGCACCTCAATCGCGAGTTCCCTCCGACTATCGAAACTCCCGGGCGCCAGGTTGATGGATCCCACGATAGCCCGAGAGTGGTCCGCCAGAAGCATCTTTCCGTGCAGCTTCAGGTGCTTTAGCTTATGCACTGGGATACCCACGTCGTCCAGAATGCGGAGGCCGCCCACCCCTTCCGTCAGTTTCTCTTTCTTCAGCTTGTGCGGAGGACGCGCCATGACGTGCACTTTCACGCCGCGCTCTTTGGCGCGAACCAGCCGCTCAATGATGACCGAGTCCTGATACCGTTCATTCTGTGCGAACAAAGTATGCTTCGCATCATCGATGAAGCGAGCCACGCGGTCTCTCCCATTCGCGTTGCACCAGATCAACAATGCATCCTGATCCACCTTGAAGGGCTTTCGTTCCCAGTCCGCCTCAAAACATTTGATAACCTCCGCAACCTCGGGTGAGTGTGTGGTCACAACGGCATAATCGCGTGTCTCGGTTAAGTCCTTCGTGTCCCAGTTGAACGATTCGATGTAGGCGGCCGCGTCGTCCACGACCATCGACTTTTCGTGCGTCACGTCGAAGGCGGGGTTCGTGTCAATCGCTTCGATGCCCGCTGCTTTCAGTTTCTTCCGGGTCGCTGCATTTTCCGACTCGCCACTTCGGCGAGCCGGATTGAGCATGACCCGCACGTGCACGCCGCGTTTTTGGGCCTCGATGAGCGCAGCCAACAACTCCGTGTGGGAAAACAGAAACATCTTTACCCGGATCGACTTTTTCGCGCCATGGATCGCTGCAAGGACTGGCTGCACAGTGTCATCGGGCATTACCAGCAATGTATGGGACACGGGTCTTACCTCCCTAACCTCACCCGCCTTTTTTAGTTCGCCGAAGCAGCCCGAGGCGCTGCTTCGGCTGGGCTCTTGTCAAACTGGATATGGTAGAGCTCCGCGTAGACACCGCCTCGCGCCAGTAACTCTTCGTGAGTTCCCTCTTCTGCTAGGACTCCCTCCTTCAATACCAGGATTTTGTCGGAGTCACGAATCGTGCTTAACCGATGCGCAATGGTGATGACGGTGCGGCCCTTCATAAGCCGTTCCAGGGCCTCGATGACCAATTTTTCTGACTCCGTGTCAAGTGCCGCCGTCGGTTCGTCCAGAATTAGAATCGGATTCTTGCGGATGATGGCGCGCGCGATACCGATGCGCTGTCTTTGTCCACCCGAGAGCGTATCCCCGCGGTCGCCAACCATGGTGTCGTAACCCTGCGGCATCTTGGAAATAAACTCGTCGGCATTGGCAAGCTTGGCCGCTGCCAGAATCTCATCCCGGGTCGCGCCACCCTTTCCGTAAGCGATATTCTCCGCCACCGTTCCTCGAAACAGCACCGTCTCCTGAAGCACATAAGCGATTTGGTTTCTGAGACCCTGCAACTTGTAATCCTTCACGTCCACGCCATCGACCATCACTCTGCCGCCGCCGGGATCGTAAAACCTCGGGATCAGGCTCACGATGGTGGATTTTCCAGTGCCGGTCGGCCCCACCACGCCGACCATTTCACCGGCTTTGATTTTGAAACTGAGATCCTTTAATACGGGCGCATCCTTCTGGTAACCAAAAGCAACATGATCGAATTCGATGTCGCCCTTCAACACTCCGGGATCTTGCGCATCAGGCTTTTCCGGGATGACATCATCAGCTTCTAGAAGGCCGCGAACACGGTCGACGGCCACGGCAGTTTGCGCAATCGTGTTCGTCATCGTCGCCAGATCTTTCACGGGCTTAAAGAACTGCGACAAGTAGGAGAGAAAAACCGTCAACTCCCCGGCGGTCATGGCCCCTTTGAGGATGAGCGAAGAGCTTCGCCACAGAACAAAGCCGGTGCACAGTGCGACGATGACCGATACCGTTGGCGAGAGCAACGCCTTCACACGTCGCGCTTTGAGCGCGGCATCTACACTCGCTTTGCTCACCTCACTCAACTCTTCCTGTTCCAAATCCTGTCGCCCGAATGCCTTCACCACTTTCATCGATTCCAGACCCTGTTCGACCACCGCGACGATGTTGCTCTGCTGCTTGCGCACTTCCTTCTGGGCTTTTTTCACGGCCTTTTTGAAGCGTGAAATCATCAGCAGCGTAAAGGGCGTAGCGGAAACGGCAATGAGTGTGAAATCCCAATTCAGCCAAAACATGATCGCCAACATCCCCACGATGGTGAGCAGGTCCACAAGCATTCCCAGTGTAGAAGATGAGGCAAAGGCCTGGATCGTCTGCACGTCTGCGGTGAGCGTGCTGAGCAGAGTCCCCATGTCATGCGCGCCGTAGTAGCTGAGCGACAGTTGTTGTAGATGGTGATATGTTCGGAGACGGAGATCGTTTCCCACCCACTGCCCTACGCTGGTCGTGTAGTAACTGGACACGTAGGAAGCGATCGCCCCCAGCAAAGCAATCAGCACTACCGCAATCGCCGCGGCCAGTGCAATTTGCATTTTCGTATTGCTGCTCATGAATGGTTGTAGAAAATGACCAACCCAGGGTGGCAGCTTGTGCTCGCTCGCCACGTTGTCCAGAATGACTTTCAATGGCCAGGGCGCCGCCACGCTGGCAACCATTTGCAAAAGCATGGCGACCAGGACAATGAGCAGGCTGCGGCGGTACGGCTTCAGCAGGCTCCAAATCAGGGGAAACACAGGGACAGCTCCTCCTCTCTTGGGGTTTTAGCCAGCAACCTGGCTGCGTGACCAGTACTGAACTCAGCAGCGAATCCGATCCCCTCTCTTTTCGATCCGAACTGATACCTTACCCCTCTCAGGCGGCCTACTGTCAAAGTGTGCAGGTGTCGCTCAAGGGCCTGATCGGCGATGGCACGGATCGCGGGGGCACTTCGAGCCGTTTGCGAAGAAGAAAATCATCTCCGGAGGAAATTCTTTCTCTCTCGCCTGATCGCGCCCGCCCTCTTGGAGGCATCGGCTGGCAGTATCGGTCCGTGTTATGCCATAACTCGTTTCTCAACATGACTTTCGCTCTTCACTGAAAAAGCACACCGCAAGAAAAACAACCCAGTTGCAAGACCCTTCGGCCAGGTAGTTGCCTTCAGATGGAACGGTCTCTGCCGGCCCCAGCTCGGGCGGCACACGGGGGAACAATGGCTACAAACGCATGGGCACTTGCTGAAACACCACGAGGCCTTGAAGTGCGACTCTGGCAGGCTGTCATCGTGACAGCGATTCAGGAATGGATTTCAGGTCCTCTCCGCTCGAAACGCCAAGCCGAAGAATATCTCTTCCAGGATCAAAAGGATTTCCCGGTTGTCTGTCAGTCCGCCGGGCTAGATCCGGACCGTCTGCGCACCAAGCTCAATCGCTTGCGCCTTCTGAATCCGCTCTCTTGCCCAGATCAATCGCGCCGCACCTCTACTCCTCTTCCTCCTGCTGATCCACAGTAACCACGGAGTGCCGTACGGACTGGCACTTGTGCAAAAAAGATAGCGAAGCCCAGCCTTGCAAACGGCCGATCGGGACGGCTCCACGTGCCCGCCGCGAGAGGCTAGGGCCTTGAAAGGCCAACTTTGGGAATCAACGATTTCTCGCACGGAATACCTCTGGGGAGTTGCCCTTAGCCGTCCAACGCCGGACGACAAAGCAGCCACGAGGTCAGATATCCGGGATGGGCGGGTGACCTCCGCGTGAAAACCACATCGGCCCTCGCCAGGGCGACGTCGTTTCCTAACCGGATTCCGTCTCGGCGCCAAAACTGGACGAGCCCTCTGGCAATTGACTCGGCCCACGGACTCTGTGCATACCGCAGCTCCGCGCAGACTTCCCGTCGAGCGCCGCTACCTCGAAGTCGATGAATCAAATGGTCCGAGGCGCGGCAATCGTGTGAACCTTCGTAGGCCGCCTCGAAACCCTGTTCTCTGCCGTAAGCGCGAGAAACAACCCAATCCGAATCGGGGGTCATTCCTGCCACGCTGCCGCCCGGTCGAGCGAGACTGACCCGCAAGGCACCATGCCAGAGGCTCGCCGCATCTCCAGCTGTAACGAACGATACCGCTCCTTGCCTTTCCAGGGTCTTCGCGAAACTTCTGCAATCACCGTAACGCTCGTCGTACACGACGGCTGTAATCCCGAAAGGTCTCACACCGAGCGGGCGATCGACGGCGAACCATTCCGATGACGCTATGAACGCTGGCAGGGTCACGACTCCCCTTAAAAGCTCGCGCCGCTTCATGGCGTTCCACCCGTCGATCCTGGATTCCCACCCGCGCGCGCCGACGCCGGGCGTGTCAGATAGATCGCGATCAGCTCGAGCTCGGTGTCGGGTACCTCAATCCGGTTGTGCGGAGGCATGCTGCTGATCCCCACACGCGTGATCTTCTGAATATACGCAGCTGTCAGGTCGGCACGCTCGGCCAAAAGCGAGCGTTCCTTCCCGAGACGCCGAGCAAGCATGATCGTCCCTGTTCCCCCAGCAAGATGGCAAAATCCGCAGCGCTGCTCAAACAGCTTCTTCCCTTGTTGGATCTGCTGCGCCGAATCGTCTCCTGCGCGAGCCAGGGCTCGCCCCGCACAAAGCGATGTCATTGAGACGGAAAGCAGCGCCAGTTTGGCCCATAGATCCTGGCACCGAGGAGTGGATGTTCTTCTTCTCAAGCTCGGCCTGTCCGCAGAGCGCGTGGCCAAATGCCCTGTTTGCCTGGTGCGAGGATTCCGTTGGGATCCAACGCGTCTTTCACCGCCTCGTTGAGCCGCCTTAGGGCGTGATTGTTGAAATCGAATGTCAGCGCGACGTCGTCCATATATGACAGATGGGTCCGATACTCTGAATAGCCTTCTTTCGCGGCATCGGCAATCAATACCTTAAACAACGCCCGCACCTTGGACGTCATCTCCCTGTCGTCGCGGTCATAGACCATCATGTTGACATTCGTCGTATACCGCTCGAACAGCGTGAACGATCCGTAGTAATCGACGCCAATCTCCTCATATCTTTTCTTTGTACTGTGAAACTGCTTGAGTACGTGCTCGCTGGTTGCCGGAAGCACTGGCGAAAACCCAATATGTCCTCCGCGGCCGCCGCGCCAGTTGACGATCTGTAAGGCTTGTGTGCTGGGAACGCCGGCGCCGGAATCCACGATCGGATCGCCCCGATGCCACTTGACGACCTGAATCTCCTGTTGAGTGTGTCTTCGAAACGCCTCTTGGACGATCCGCGCGTGCACCTCATTCACTTCCTCGTAGCCGTACAGGCGCAGGTTGATCGTCCACCAGCCGAGTCCATTCTTCTTCAGGATCTCGAGCAATATATCGTCTGGCAGGGCGCCGTCGCCCGTGTACCATTCGCTGCGCTGCGTTCGCGTCGCCACAAAGCGAAGCGAATTGCCGATGCTCGGGCTCTGCTCGATGACGCCCTTCATCCGCAGGGGCGCCAGCTCGTCAATGGCCCAGCCCACATCATCCGGATGGGGCAGCTGGATGTTCAAGCCGAGGGTCGCCTCCGGCTCGGGCATCAGCCACATCCCCATCTTGGTCACGATCCCGAAATTGGATTGCACAAAGAGCTGGTCCCATGATGGACCGTAGCCATATTTGAAAAGCTGCCAGGAAGCACTGTTCGCCATCGCGCCCGTACCGGTGCGAACCAGATCGCCGTTTGGCAACACAACCTCCAGCCCGCAAATATTGCGTGTATTTTCTCCGTACGGCGTGTAGCCGTAGCCCCGCTCCAGCGCGTTTCCCACCACACTGCCCCAGGCGTTGGCCGGTACCGACATCCACAGTTTGATGTTGTTTGCCTGCAAGTAATCGAACAGATCGAAAAACCCGACCCCGGGCTCGATCAGGCAATAGCCGAAACGCTCGTTGACCTCCAGGATCCTGTTCATGCGCCCGAGGTCCAAGACCACAGTGCCGGTGAGGCATGGGGCGGCCGCGCCATAGCCCAGATTTTTGCCGCGCGAGACGGGCCATAGCGGCACTTTGTATTCGTTGGCGATGCGAACGATCGCCTGTACCTCCTCAACCGATTGCGGCCCCACTGCCGCGCTCGGAACGTGCTCGTCCGCGTCGCCCGCTGCGTAGAAATCCATAAACGTTTCGCGGTCCTCATCGGTCGCGAGCACCCACTGCTTGCCGACGACAGAGGCAAACGCGTCCAGCGCTCTCTGGAAGTTCTTTTCTGTTACCCCGGGTGGCAGCAGCAAACGCATGTGCCGCGGTTCTCCCCAAAATCGCGTCCGCAAACTCGAGCGACAGCGTGCTAACACGCGCCATTTTCACTGTCAATTGGTTTATGGTATTTCCAGAGAGGCGCCGCCAGCCGGCGTGCTCTAGAAATGGGCCAGCACGCGCCGTTCGGCTTCGTGCATCGCTTCGTAGATCTCATCGAAGCTGTCGATGGCAAATAGGAGGGAGTGGATGCGGTCCACCTTCACCGGCGTAGCGAGCACTTCCTCAAGGGAAAAGTCGCGAACCTGGCAGCCACCCTCGATGACGTTGGTCGACTCCCCGTGCGAGCTGATGACGCCGCTACCATAGATCTTCACCTTCCCGTCTTCCCGAATCAGCCCAAATTCAACCGTGTACCAAAAAAGCCGCCCGAGCCGCTCCAGGGTTTCGGGGTCCTTGATCTTCGCGCAAACGTTTCCGTAGTGCTGGAGGAAATTCGCAAACACAGGATGCGTGTGCATGGGGACGTGGCCGAAGACATCGTGAAAAATGTCCGGTTCGGGGGTGTATTCGAGCGACTCCCGACTGCGAATCCAGGTCGTTGTCGGAAACATCCGCGCGTCGAGCATTTCAAAAAACGCGTCGCTTGGCAGAAAGCCACTCACCGGTGTCGTGCTCCATCCGGTGCGAGGCTTCAATCGCGCGGTGACCGCTCGAAGGTTCGGCAACTGGTCGTCCTTAAGCCCGAGAATCTCGTACCCTTCCAGATACGCGTGGCACGCGTACCGGTCGATCTGCGGGCGGCGCCGGCGCACCAACTCCGCCCACACGGCATGCTGTGCGGGCGTGTAGGCCTCGTAGTTTTGCTCGATCAGAAACCGGGTTGCGGCCGTGAGGGTCGCTGCCATCAGAGATTCAAATCTCCATATCGCTCTTCAACGGCTGCGTCCTGAGCACGGGCCTTTGGGCTTCTCGGCATAACCGAATTCGTCCACCGCCCGGGAATCGCCAACCCGCAATTCGGACAGCATCCGTTCTGGAGATGGTTTTCCAGCACATCATGCCACGACCGTCTGATCAGCATCCTCTTGCATGACGGGCAAAAAGTGTGCGCTCCGCCACTGTGGATGTTTCCTTCGTACACGTAGTGCAGTCCCACATCGAGCGCCGTGGCCCGCGCCGCGTGCAAGGTCTCCGGCGGCGTTCGCGGTTTGTCTTGCAGTTTGAAATCCGGATGAAATGCCGTGAAGTGCAACGGCACGTCCGGCCCGAGATGCTCCAGTACCCATTCTGCGAGCGCGCGGGTCTCGGAAGGGGCGTCGTTCAGGGTAGGAATTATCAGGTTCGTTATCTCGAACCACACATCTGTTTCCTTTTTTAGCCACACAAGCGTCTCAAGCACCGGCTTTAAATGCGTGAGGGTGATTCGCCCGTAGAAATTTTCGGTGAACGCTTTGAGGTCGATGTTGGCCGCATCGATGTGGTCGTAGATATCGTGAAACGCCTCGTAGGTGATGTAGCCGTTCGACACCATAACGGTTTTGATGCCGCGCTCTTTCGCCGCGTGGCAGATGTCGATGACGTACTCGCCCCAGATCGTCGGCTCGTTGTAGGTGAAGGCAATCGACCGACAACCGTTGCGAATGGCGAGGGCAACCACCTCCTGCGGCCCAAGATCCGCCGCCCGCACTTGGTCGGCCCGCGATTTTGAAATATCCCAGTTCTGGCAGAAGAAACAGCCCATGTTGCAGCCCGCCGTGCCCATCGAAAAAACCCGTGTGCCCGGAAGGAAATGGTTGAGGGGCTTTTTCTCAATGGGATCGATTTGCAGAGCGGCCGGATGACCGTAGCCGAG
>CAYOXF010000031.1:0-12564 GCA_964407845.1 uncultured Acidobacteriaceae bacterium
CTTTCCCCCCGCCCTAGATGATCGTAGTGTTGTCCTCGTCGATGGTCACCTTCTTGGCGCTGCCCAGTTCTTCGATTTTCACGTTCTCGAGCTTGACGCCGAGATCTTCGGTGATGGCTTTGCCGCCGGTGAGGATGGCGATGTCCTGCAGCATGGCCTTGCGGCGATCGCCGAAGCCGGGCGCTTTCACCGCGCAGACTTGCAACGTGCCGCGCAGCTTGTTGACCACGAGAGTGGCGAGCGCTTCGCCTTCGACTTCCTCAGCGATGATGAGGAGCGGCTTGCCCATCTTGGCGATCTGCTCGAGCAGGGGAAGCAGGTCCTTCATCGAGCTGATCTTCTTTTCGTGGATCAGAATCCGGACGTCTTCTAGCGCACACTCCATGCGCTCCGCGTCGGTGACGAAGTAGGCCGATAGGTAGCCGCGGTCGAATTGCATACCTTCCACGACCTCCAGTGTCGTCTCCATCGTCTTGGATTCCTCGACAGTGATGACGCCGTCCTTGCAGACCTTCTTCATCGCTTCCGCGATGATGTTGCCGATCTGCTTATCGTTGTTGGCACTGATCGTACCGACCTGCGCGATCATCTCGCCCTTGACGTCTTTGTGTAGCTTCTGGATCTCGTCAACGGCCACTGCGACGGCCTTCTCGATGCCACGCTTGAGCGCGGTCGGGCTAGCGCCGGCCGCGACAGTCTTGACGCCCTCGCGGAAGATGGCCTGCGCAAGCACAGTGGCTGTGGTCGTGCCGTCACCAGCGACGTCGGACGTCTTGGAGGCAACCTCACGGACCATCTGCGCACCCATGTTTTCGAGTGAATCCTGCAACTCGATTTCCTTTGCCACGGTGACGCCGTCTTTGGTAATGACCGGCGCGCCGAACTTCTTCTCGATAACCGCGTTGCGGCCCTTAGGGCCGAGCGTAATCTTGACCGCGTCCGCCAGGATGTTGACGCCGCGCAAGATTGACTGGCGCGAACTCTCACCAGTCACGATTTGCTTTGCCATTTCGATCTTCTCCTGTTCGAATAACTGAATTTGGTTGCCCGCACGGCGCGAGGCCGCACGGAGTGGTTACTTCTTTGAGCCGGCCGCCTTGGCGGCACCGCCGATCTTGGCGAGGATCTCGTCTTCTTTGAGAATCATGTATTCCTCGTCGTCGATCTTGATGTCGTTTCCGCTGTATTTGCCGAAGAGAATGCGGTCTCCGGGCTTAACATCGAGGGCCACGCGCTCGCCCTTGTCGTTGAGCTTACCAGCGCCGACGGCGATCACCTCTCCCTCTTGCGGCTTCTCTTTGGCCGTGTCCGGGATGATGATGCCTCCCTTTACGGTCTCCTTTTCTTCGAGCCGCCGCACGAGCACGCGGTCGTGGAGCGGCGTAATGTTGACAGCCATTTTTGCGATTCCTCCGAAGGTTTGCTTAAGGTGACTTGCAGAAGGGCTTGGATTAGCACTCCTCGCAAGCGACTGCTAATATAGCAAAACCGGATCGACTGTCAAGGAAAAATCTATCGATCCCGAGACCCTCGGAAGACCCTCTGCTTCGTGACTAAGCTACTTAATATCATTGTGATAGATATGTCCGATTTTGCCGACAGTTGATGATTGTGTTGCCGAAACGCTGGGTCTAAAATCCACCTTCCAGAGGCCTTAGGTGGCTTATCTATTCTATGCTCGACTGATCGGGTTGACGGCTGGGACGCTGGCCTACCTCTTTTTGATCGCGCTCATTCTCGGCCATCGAAGGCCGCGTCGTTTCGAAAGGCTGCTTTTCTGTCTCGTGCTGGCATTGTTCGTGATGTATGCGGGCGGCTTGCTCGAAATCAACGCACAGATTCAATACACCTCCCCCCCGACCGCCACCCGTCTGCTGTACACGGGCCTTTTCCTAGTGGGCTCGCTGCTTCTACCAGGGCTCACCGTGCACGCCAGCCTTGAATACTTCCGGCTGCTGCGGCCTGTCTCCGTTCGGCTGTGGCACTGGGCTTTGGTGGTCGGTTTTTACATTTTTCCGCTGGCCGCCTTTCTTTCACCGATCTGGAGGGCGGAGTCAGGATCACACCGTTTCCAGTCGTTGGTCGGCACATACCGCCCCGAAATGGGAGGCTTTCTTGTCTTCACCACCCTACTGGGCGCCTGTGAGGGTCTTATCCTGGCAAACTATTCGACCGGCCCTCAACGGCGCTTCCTAGGAAAACTATCGGCCGCCCTGTTTCTGATGGCGGCTCCGCTGTTCGTTCAAGAGGTTTTCATAAATCTCCCCTCTACCCTTCGGGAGGGAATGACCGTCGCGGCGCTGTGGCTGGGAATTCTGCCTGGTTCTCTGCTCATCTACTACGCGTTGCGGCACAACTTTCTCGAGTACGGAGCCCAACGAAATCTGGTGTATGCACTTTCGGCAACCTTTTTGGCTTTGCTGTATCTGGCGCTCGTGCACCGGATCAGCGGATGGCTCGCGCCCGTATTTCCGCCGGAGGCGACGGCGAGCGTTTTACTGTTTGTGTTGATTTTTCTGTTTGAGCCGCTGGAACGCGTGATTGGCCCGGTCCTGCATCGTACGCTGCGGGAACGGATGGATCGCACGCAGAGGCTTAGCGTTGAGTTGCAGAAGGAAGCGCGGCGGGGGGACCTTGCAAAACTCATCGCGCGCAGCGAGGAACTGATCCGGCGGGAATTTGGTCTAGCGGCGGTGCGGCTATCGATCCCGCGCGATTTCGCCCTTCGACCCCTTGAAGCGCCGGGGGGGCTGGGCCATACGGCGCGCATCCCGCTTGTAAAAGACGGCCAAGAGATCGGTCTGCTCGAAGCAGCTACCACCGGTGCGTTCCTGACTGGGGAGACAACAGCGGCTCTGGAATTTCTTGCAGAGCAGCTCCCGGCGATGGCGGATCTGTCTCAGCTCATCGGAGAGAAAGTCCGGCTGGAGCGGGAACTGGCCGAGCGCGAACGGCTGGCGATGCTCGGTCAGCTGGCGGCGAGCCTTTCACACAATTTGCGCAATCCGCTCGGCTCGATGAAGACGATCTTGCAAGTGCAACTCGAGAAGCACGATTTGCCTTCCGACGTGCGGCACGATTGCGCGCTCGTACTCGATGAGATCAACCGCATGAATGCGAAGCTAAGCCAGTTGCTGAAATTCGCGAAGCCGACACCGAGCGGTGATCGCGCCCGAGCCGTCAGGTTGACAAACCAGACCGTCGCGCTTTTCCGGCATGACGCCGAGCGTCGAAACGTGATTATCGAATTCGACGCGCCTGACGAAGAGGTTGTCGTCCTCGGCTCGGAGGAGGCGCTCGGCGAGGTGCTGTCGAATCTTGTCGTAAATGCAATTGAGGCGCAGCCGGATGGTGGGTGGGTTCGGGTGAACCTGACCCAGAAGGCCGACCGCGTGGAGATTTGTGTAGAAGACAAGGGTCCGGGTATTTCGGCAGAGATGCGTGCGAGAATTTTTCAGCCGTTCTTCACATCGAAAACGACAGGCACCGGACTGGGTCTGTCGATTGTGGCCAGGCGCGTCGAGGAAATGGGTGGGACCATCACCTGCGAAAGCCCCATCGCCAGCGGGAAGGGCAGCCGGTTTCGTGTCAGTGTGCCGGCGGTCGCAACCGAGGTGGAGGAGGCGAGATGGAGCCGCCAGACCTAATCCACGATTTCTTACACGATGATGCGGACGATTCTGATTGTCGATGATGAGGCGGCGGCGCGATACGGGATGAGGCGGGCGCTGGAAGGGAACTTCCGCGTTGTCGAGGCGGGATCTGCAAACGAGGCGCGGCAGGCGGCTGCGCGTGAGCGGCCCGCACTGATCCTTCTCGATGTAATCATGCCGAACGAGGATGGGCTCGGCTTTCTCCGCACGCTCCGCGAGGGTGGCGATGAGACTCCCGTACTCATGGTTTCGGCTCTCGATACGGCGCGCACAGCGGTCGAGGCACTGCAACGCGGAGCAAACGACTACATCGTGAAGGGGTTCGATATCGAGGAGCTGCGCAAACGCGTCGCGAATTTGGTTGAGCTGGCAGAGCTCGGCGCCGAAAACCGAATGTTGCGACGCGAGCTTGTCTCCGACGGGCAATTCGGGCGGATGCTCGGCGGCTCCGCGGCGATGCGGCACGTATTCGAAATCGCCGAGCGTGTGGCTCAAACCGATGCGACCGTGCTGATTTTAGGAGAAAGTGGAACGGGCAAGGATCTACTGGCACAGGAGATTCACGCGCGATCACCCCGCGCGGGAAAGCCTTTCGTGGCGGTGAACTGCGCGGCTCTGCCGGAAAACCTGATCGAGTCGGAATTATTCGGTTACGAGCGCGGCGCGTTCACTGGAGCAGCGCAGCAGCGCAAGGGCAAATTCGAGCTCGCCTCCGGTGGGACGCTCTTTCTCGACGAAATCGGCGACATGAATCCAGTGACACAGGCGAAGGTGCTGCGCGCCCTGGAAAACCGGATGATCGAGCGGCTCGGGGGATCGCAATCGATCGACGTCGATGTGAGAGTGATCAGTGCGACGCATCGGAATCTCGAAGCGGAAATTTCCGCAGGACGATTTCGAGAGGATTTGTACTATCGCCTACGCGTGGTGACGCTGGAAATCCCCGCTCTTCGCGCCCACAAAGAAGATCTGCCGCTGCTCATCGAGGCCTTTATGGCGCAACTCGGAACCCGCCACGGTCGGCAGGGGACGCGAGGGCACAGCATAGGTTTGAGCCGCGAGACGATGGAGCTTTTGCGGCGCTACGATTGGCCGGGAAATGTGCGCGAGCTGCGCAACGCGCTCGAGCGCGCGCTCGTGCTATGCGGGGGCGAGGAAATCGGCACGGCGGATTTGCCGGAAGAAATCCGTCAAAATAAAGCGAGCTTTGGCGCCTTGCAAAACCGGCCAGGCGATTCGCTGTTGAACGAGGCTGACTTTCGGGAGGCCAAGCGCAAATTCGAAATTACGTACCTGAAACGGAAGCTGGAAGAGCATAAGTGGAATGTTTCGCAAACCGCCGCGGAGATTGGGTTGCAACGACAGAGCCTGCAGGAAAAGTTGCGCGAATTGGGGATTCACAGACCGGGGAAATAAGGGGAAAAGGTCGGGTCGAAGATCCTAAGCTCGGTATGCCCAGTGACAAGGAGACGGCGGGGTACATTCTGGCCGGGGGCGAGAGCTCGCGGATGGGACGTGCCAAAGCCTTGCTGGAAATCGGAGGCGAGCCGCTCGTGCTACGCACGGCGCGGCTTCTGGAATCGGTCGTTGGAACTGCGACGGTGGTCGGCGGAAGCGGTAGGTATCAACCCCTGGGGCTTCGCGGGATCGAAGACGACTGGCCCGGTGCGGGGCCGCTCGGCGCGATTGCGACGGCGCTGCACGCGTCAGAGGCGCGGTGGAATCTGATCTTGGCGTGCGACCTGCCGTATCTCACGCGCGACTGGTTAGAATTCCTTGTTCGGCGGGCGCTTGGATCGCAGGCCGATGCCATCCTCCCCATGAATGCGCTCGGTGCCGAGCCGCTCTGCGCGATATATCACAAACGCGGCGAGGCTGCGGTTCGCGCCGCCATCGGGAGTGGAGTGCGGAAGGTTACCGATGGTCTTGAGAAATTGTGCGTCGACTGGATCGAGCCCGCTGAGTGGAAAGCCTTTGATTCCCAAGGTCTCCTGTTCAAGAATATGAACTCACCCGAGGATTACGAAGAAGCAAAAGCAAAGCTCGCACGAGGCGCGCGATCGCGCGAAAAATGAGCGACCATTACATCGAATTTCAGCATGTCTCGATCTCCTTCGACGATCACGCAGTGCTGAAGGACGTCAGTTTTCACATCGACCGGGGTGAAACGGGTGTGATCATGGGACGGAGCGGCGTGGGCAAGTCCGTTTCACTCAAGCTGCTCATGGGGTTTCTGGCAGCCGACGCAGGGCGGATTCTGGTGGAAGGACAGGACGTGACGCACTGGACGGAGAAGCAATTTGAGGAGCTTCGTCGCCGCGTGACGATGGTGTTTCAGTCCGGCGCGCTTTTCGACTCGCTGACGGTAGAGGAGAACGTTGCGTTTCCGATGCTGAGCCGCGGCATCCGGCAAGACGACGATGAGATCGACCACCGCGTACAGGAACTGCTCGAGATGCTCGAAGTTTCGCAATTCGCAGATCGGCTGCCGGCGGACCTGAGCACGGGCACCAAACGCGCGGTGGCCATCGCCCGAGCACTTGCCGAGGAGCCGGACGTGGTCTTTTACGACGAGCCAACGACCATGGTGGATCCTTTGATGGCTGCCCATATCAGCGACCTGATTGTGAAACTGAAACAGACTCTCCACAAGACTTCGGTTGTTGTGACGCACGACACGCATCTTGGGAAAAAGCTCGCCGATCGCGTGATTTTCCTCCACGAGGGTCGCGTCGGCTTCTTCGGCCGGTGGTCCGAGCTGGAGGCCTCGAGCGATCCCTTTCTTCGCAATTTTTTGCTTCAGGATGAGTTAATCCCTGCGCTGGACTCAACGTTGTGAGCGATTCGGCCCCCTTTGATCCTAAAAAACAGCTGCGCCGCGTGATGGGCTTTTGGGACGTGCTGCTCTTCAATGTCGCAGCGGTCCTGGGGCCCCGCTGGATTGCCGCGGCGGCGCACAACGGCACTTCATCGATGAGCCTGTGGGTGCTAGCCGCCACGCTGTTTTTTCTTCCCGGTGCTTTCGTGATCGTCGAGCTCTCGACGCGATTTCCGAGCGAAGGGGGACTGTACGTCTGGGCCAAGGAAGCGTTCGGCGAATTTCACGGGTTTGTCGCGGGCTGGACGTATTGGGTCTATACGTTCTTCTATTTTCCGGGGCTGCTGATGGCCAGCGCGGCGATGGGCGCCTATGTGGGTGGAGCAAGCGCCGCGCATTTGGCGCAGAGCCGCACCTTCTTATTGACGGGTTCCTTTGCCATGCTATTTGCGGCCGTGTTCTTGAATATCATCGGGCTGAACGTCGGTAAATGGCTGCAGAACGCCGGTGGCGTGGGGACCTACGTGCCATTGCTGATGCTGATCGGCATAGGAGCGTATGTCTGGCACCTGCACGGATCTGCGACTCGCTTTACGTGGTCGAACATGATGCCGGTCTGGAATTGGGGTACCGTGAATTTCTGGCCGCAGATCGCGTTTGCATTCACGGCGCTCGAGCTGTGCTCGACGATGAGCGAGGAGGTGCGGGAGCCACACAAAACTTTTCCACGAGCCGTGCTCGGATCCGGAGTCGCCATCGCGGCGGCGTATATTCTGGGCACGTTCGCGCTGCTCGCGATATTGCCGGCGCCAACGGTGGATCCGAAGAGTGGAGCCTTTCAAGCGATGACGGCTGGATCGGCCACCCTGGGGATCGCGTATTTCGGGATCTTGGCGGCCGTTTTCATGCTGTTTGGCAACGCAGGGGGAGTGGGAACGACGGTTGCGGGAGTGGCGAGAATTCCCTTTGTCGTCGGCATCGATCGCTACATGCCCACGGCATTCGGCAAAATCCATCCGAGATGGAAGACACCTTGGGTTGCGATTCTCGTGCAGGCGGGAATTTCCTGCGTCATTTTGCTGGTGATTCAAATCAACGAGACCGCCAACAGCGCTTACCAGATCTTTGTAGATGCCGGAACGATCCTTTACTTCATTCCGTTTCTCTACATGTACGCCGCGGTGATCAAGCTTGCGTATCGCACGGACCGCGAGAGAAGTCCGGATGCGGCGCTGATTCCCGGTGGCAAATTCGGCGTGTGGCTGGCAGGACTGCTCGGGTTTGTGGTGGTAATCGGTGGGATTGTGCTGTCGCTGATTCCGCCGGCCGAGGCGCCGAGCCGTGTGGCCTTTGAGGTCAAGCTCGTGGTGGGGACGCTGGGGGCATTCCTACTCGGGCTCCTGCTTTATATGCGTGGCGCACGGGCAAAGTCACGCGAGGTCGCCCGTGCGGCGGCGAACTGAATGGCGGATCTGATCGACAGCGCATCCCATGACTGTAAGAGACCTCTTGCGCGACGTTTTTCGCGCTGGCATCACCATGAAGGGCGTCGATGGCCTGCTCGAGATGACCGGAGGCGTACTTTTGTGGTTCGTCAAACCGCGAGCCATGGGTGGAGCTCTGCGCGCGCTGAGCCTGCATGATCTCTCGCGCGATCCGCATGACTTTATTGGGATTCATCTGTTGCATGTGTCAGAAAGACTTGCGCACAGCAACCCACTTTTCGCTTCCATCTTTCTCTTATCGCATGGCTTGGCAAAAGTGGGGCTGGCCATCGCGCTATGGCTCAATGAACTCTGGGCCTATCCGTTGGCGATCGCAGTATTCTCGGCATTCGCCCTATACCAGATCTACCGGATCAGCCACACGCACTCGATCGCTCTCGCCATCCTGACATTCTTTGACGTGATAATCGTTTGGCTGACCTGGAGGGAATATCGCCTGCAGAAATCGGAACGCGGATGGAGAGAGCGCCGCTCCTAGAAACCTTCCTCAGTGAGGCGGGCCACCGTGAGTTCTGACGACGCGCGACGCTTGGGTGATGCGAGCAGGCTTTCGACATATTTGGCGAGGATGTCGCATTCGATATTTACCGCGTTGGTTGGCGCGAGTGCGCGAAGGTTCGTGTGCGCATAGGTGAAGGGAATGATGGAGAAGTCGGCGATGCCATCCTGCCACCGAGCGATGGTGAGGCTGATGCCATCAATCGCGATCGAACCTTTTTCCACGACGTATCGGCGCAATCCCTCCGGCACGTGGACCGAAAGCCACCAGGTGTCACCTTCCTTGACAAGCCGCGTGACGCGGCCGCGGCCGTCCACATGGCCTTGCACAAAATGGCCACCCAGACGCGTACTGGCCGCGAGCGGCCGTTCGAGATTGACGAAATTGCCCGGCTTCATTTCTCCAAAGGCCGTGCGCTCGAGCGTCTCTCCTGAAAGATCGGCAGAGAAATCATCGGGGCTGCACGCAGCGACCGTGAGGCAGCACCCATTGACGGCGATGCTGTCACCGAGTTTTACCTGCGCTGCCACTTCGCCGGTGCCTCGGAGACCTACGCGGAGACGGCCACCGTTTTCGCTGCAATCGAGCGCGTCAATTTGTCCGACGGCTTCGATGATTCCGGTAAACATCGTGCAAATATCCCTCGACGATGAAATCAGGATGGCACGCATTGACGGACAGATCGGTCAGCGCGGGCGCCTTTGAAAACCACCGTGCCGCGGGAAGTTCTGCCATCGGGACGCCGCCGGTTCCCATGATCTTGGGAGCATAGAAAAGGGCCAACTTATCCACAAGATCAGCCTGGAGAGCAGCCCCGTTCAACTCGGCTCCCGCTTCGAGCAGGACGTGCAGGATTTCGCGCCTGCCGAGCTCCTTGAGTATGGCGCGCAGACTCATGCGACCACCCGGCGCGGCGACGGAAAGAATTTCCAATCCGCGCCGCCTCAGTGTCTGTGCTTTTCGCGAATCCGCCGGCTGCGCCGTGAACACAAGCACGTCGCCCTCCGCTGTCTTGACGATTTGCGAAGTGAGCGGAATTCGCAGCTGCGAGTCGAGGACCACACGCAAGAGACGACGTCGCCTTGGCCAGCCGCTGCGATCCGTCAGTAGAGGATCATCGGCGAGCACCGTGCCGATTCCCGTGAGGAGCGCGTCGACGGAATGGCGGAGGCGATGCACTGCTTGGCGCGCCCGATCCCCGCTAATCGCAGTGGCATGCCCGGAACGCGCGGCGATTTGGCCGTCCAGTGTGAGCGCAGTCTTCAAAGTGACAAACGGGAAACCCGTGCGCACCCATTTCGCGAAGTCTTCGTTCAGCCGTTTGGCCTTCTCTTCCTCCAGCCCGAGATCCACTTCAATGCCGGCGCGCCTCAATTCGCTGAAGCCGCGTCCCGCCACGGCTGGATTCGGATCTTTCATGGGTGCAACCACGCGACGGATGCCAGCGGCGATAATGGCTTCGGTACAGGGCCCGGTGCGGCCAGTTGTACAACACGGTTCGAGGGTCACATAGAGGGTGGCGCCACGCGCTTTGTCGCCGGCCTGCTTGAGTGCAATGGTTTCGGCGTGATCCCGCTTGTCGTATTCGTGGAACCCTTCTCCAAGCCTTTGATGACCTCTTACAACGATGGCTCCCACCTGCGGATTTGGGTGGGCAAGGCCCACGCCACGGCGCGCGAGTTCGAGCACACGTTGCATCAAGGTATGGTCCGTTGGCAGAGCGCTTGAGCTCATCATCGCACGTTGGGCCGTCCGCTATAAATTCTAATCGAACAGGGAATCGACATATGTGCGCGCGTCGAAGGGCACCAAATCGTCGATCTGCTCGCCTGTGCCGACAAAGCGGATAGGCAGATTTAACTCACGCGCGATGGCGACGACGATGCCACCCTTCGCTGTGCCGTCCAGTTTCGTCAGCACGATTCCGGTGACCCCGGCGTGGCTCCAAAATTCGCGCGCCTGATTGAGGCCGTTTTGCCCTGTGGTAGCGTCGATGACCAACAGGACATCGTGGGGCGCGCCGGGGACGATCTTGGCAGCGGTGCGCTTCATTTTTTCGAGTTCGGCCATGAGGTTCGATTTCGTGTGGAGGCGGCCGGCGGTGTCTACGATGACGACGTCGGCACCGCGTGCTTTGGCCGCAGAAAGCCCGTCAAAAATCACCGCGGCAGGGTCGGCGCCAGACTTCTGCTTCACAACCTCGACCCCTGCGCGGCGTCCCCAAACTTCCAGCTGCTCGATAGCGGCCGCGCGGAAGGTGTCCGCGGCGCAGAGGATTATGCCCGCACCCTCCTTCTTTAGCCGATGCGAGAGCTTGCCGATGGTGGTCGTTTTTCCGGTGCCGTTGACGCCGACGACAAACAGCACCCGCGGCGGCGGAATCGTTTTCCCATCCGGAATGGCTGTCGCGGGCGCTTCCAGAATCTTCAGGATCTGACGCTTCAATTCCTGTTTGAGCTGTGCCGCGGAATCGAGTTTATGTTCGTTCACCTGCTGGCGTAACGCCAAAAGGACTTCCTTCGTCGTGCGCACGCCAATGTCCGCGCTGAGCAGCGCCGACTCGAGCTGCTTGAGCAGCTCAGCGTCAACCGGTCGGTTACCGGTCATCAACTGCTCGACCCGAGCGGCGAGCTCCGTGCGCGTTTTGCTGACGGACTCCTTCAGGCGCTCGAGAAGTGTGGGCTCGGGTTTTCCGAACAATGAGATCATGAGCTTGTTCGCGGCCGCGCGAAGAAGACTATTCTAGCAGAGCACCACACACGCCATGATCGCGGCGCGTGCCAATTACGTGCGGCGAACCAGCCGCGGGCCGTCGAATTTCCAACCCATGGCGCTCTGCCGAGGTGGGCGACTTAGCCTAGCCCTATCCGTCGATCGCTTTCCTTGCTTCGCCATTGATGCTATTTTTCGAAGGAGTCACCTACGCCGGGCGTCCGATGTCTGAGCAATTCGCGTTTTCCGACCTCCGTGAACTGTTTGCCAAGGCGAATGAGGAGAAGTCTGGCGATCAGCTGGCGGGGATCGCGGCAGAGTCCGAGCGCGAACGCGTTGCAGCCAAGCGCCAGCTCGCCGATCTGCCGCTCGCGCAAATCGTGCGACAGCCGCTCATTGATCCGGAAGTCGACGAAGTCAGTCGCTTGATTCTTGACACATTCGACCAACAGGCGTTTCAGGCGATTCAGAGCCTGACCGTCGGGGAATTCAGAGAGCACATCCTAGATGACGCGACGGGCCAGGTCGAACTGGCAAAGCTTAGCCGAGCGATCATTCCTGAGATTGCGGCGGCGCTCGCGAAGATCATGAGCAACAAGGATCTGGTTTTGGTCGGAGCGAAAATCCGCAACGTAACGCGCTGTCGCAATACCCTGGGTGAGCCGGGTGTGCTGGGAATTCGCGTGCAGCCGAATCATCCGGTCGATGACATCGGAGGGATTCTCCTCGCTGCATTCGAAGGGATGCTGTACGGGTGCGGCGACGCGGTGATCGGCGTGAACCCTGCGTCGGATTCGGTGGAGACAGTCAGTGCCATACTGCAAGGGCTCGACCGGCTCGTGGAAACGTACAAAGTGCCGACACAGACCTGCTGTCTTGCGCACATCACCGCCCAACTAGCCGCCATGGAGCGGGGCGCGCCGGTCGACCTGCTGTTTCAATCGATCGCAGGGACCGAAGCCGCTAACCGGAGCTTCGGCATCTCCTTGGAGATGCTCGAGGAGGGCCGCAGAAGAGTTCTCGAGCATCACCGTGGGCGGGACGTAGAGTGGATAGGCGCGCAGGCGATGTACTTCGAAACGGGACAGGGAAGCGCTCTTTCTGCCGAGGCGCATCACGGCGTGGATCAGCTCACGCTCGAAGCGCGCGCGTACGGTGTGGCGCGCGCCTTCGATCCATTCATCGTCAACAGTGTGGTCGGCTTCATCGGACCGGAATATCTTTACGACGAGCGGCAGATCCTTCGCGCCGGCCTCGAAGATCATTTCATGGGGAAGCTGCTGGGACTCCCGATGGGCTGCGACGTCTGCTACACAAACCATGTGGCGGCCGACCAAAACTCGGCCGACAATTTGTTGCTGTTGCTCGGCGCGGCAG
>CAYOXF010000032.1:0-54168 GCA_964407845.1 uncultured Acidobacteriaceae bacterium
ACCGGCATCAGAGTGTACTTCTCTAGTGGCAACAGGTCGAAACGTGGTGTCGGCGTGCGGCTGACATCGGGCTTTTCCGTAACACGGTACAACCTGCGAGCCAATCCGAGCTCGAGATCCGAAGCAATGTCTCGGAAGACCTCATCTGGCTCACCCACGACCACATGGTCAGCCAGCGCCAGCAATGTCTCCGGTTCGCTGCTGGCATACGGACCTCCGATGATGGTCCTTCGGCCCAGCTTGGACGCACGTTCGAGCGTGCGAGCGACGTCGTCAAACTGAACTTGCATGGCACTGAGCATCACCAGATCGGCCCAGAGGAGGTCCTCATCGCGCAACTCCTCGAATGCCAGGTCAATCAGACGAATGGTCCACCGCCTGGGACACAGCGCCGCCACAGTGATGAGACCCAGCGGAGGCATAAGAGAGCGCTCGGGAACAATTTCCGTTACTTCGCCCAGACTCCAATACGAGCGGGGGAAGCGCGGCCAGACCATGAGAGCCTTGATCCTAGGTCCGAGCGGCGGGAAAACTCGAACGTCCTCGAGGTCTTGACCCATCGGATACTCCCGTGATCAAACTCCGACCCGGTGCGAGAATTCGTAGGCCCTGGATTATAACCCTGGAGGATCTAGAAGCTCATGTTTCGTCGCGTGCGAGCTTCTGCAAATAAGAAAGCGGCGCCCAGAAATATGGAGCGCCGCTTGTCTGTAGACGTCGCGATTTCAAGGAGTTGCGTTGCCGATCTTAGGGGAGCATCTGTGAGCCAGGCAGTACCTGCATACCTTCTTCCACCACGGACTCTAAGCTGTTAGGGTCCAGTCCCAGCGCCTTCAGAATGCTCCTTTGCAATTTCCCGGTGCACGCTAGGCGTAAAGAGGAGTTGTCATGGGAACACGTCGCCCGCTTGCCAACTCGCTGGAAGGACGCTATAAGCACCTCGTGTCATTGCTCCTCAAGAGGTCACAGAAAAATGAAGCAAAGCACAAGTCGCATATTGACGACTCATGCCGGCAGCCTGCCGCGACCCGCCGATCTCATGGAGATGTACCGCGAGCAAGCATCCGCTGAGAAGCTCGAACCGAGGCTGAGGAGTGCTGTTGCCGAAGTGGTCGAGCAGCAAATCGAAGCGGGCATCGACATCGTCAACGACGGGGAGTTTGGAAAGCCCATGTCGGATGAGGTCGATTACGGCGCCTGGGCCACTTACATTTACCCGCGCCTTAGCGGCTTTGAAATGCGAGACCTGCCCGCTGATTTCAATGCGCTCACTTCCATCATGGGCAGCAGCAAGGACCGCGCAGATTTTGCGGAGTACTATAAAACGCCAGAGGCCTATGCTGGCCCCTCATCGCGTCCACTTCGGTTCCCGATAAATGTCGGGCCAATCCGATACACGGGGCACGAACTGATTCAGCGCGACATCCGGAATCTGAAGGCAGCTCTCGCTGGCAGGAATGCGGAAGAGGCTTTCATGACGGCGGCTGTGACCGGTGTGACGGTCGTGCCCGGTGAATACTACAAGCACCCGGAGGAACAAGCCGCCGCCGTGGCCGCGGCCATGCGCGAGGAGTACAGAGCGATTACCGATGCCGGAATAAACCTGCAACTAGACGATCCCATCATCGTCAACATGTATGAATGGCGGTTCTCGATGAGCAAAGACATGGCCGCCTTCCGAAAATGGGCTGAATCGCACGTGGAATTGGTGAACCATGCCCTGTCGGGTATACCGGAGGACAAGGTGCGATACCACATCTGCTGGGGCAGTTGGAAGGGGCCTCATAGCACCGACCTGCCGCTCCGGAATGTAATCGACCTGATGCTGAAAGTGAAGGCAAATCAGTATTCCGTCGAAGCGGCCAATCCACAGCACGAACACGAATGGAAGGTTTGGAGGGATGTGAAGCTGCCCGCGGGCAAGGCGGTGATCCCAGGGGTGGTGACCCACAAGACGAATGTGCTGGAGCATCCCGAGGTGGTCGCCGAACGGATTATGCGCTATGCCGAGGCCGTGGGTCGGGAGAACGTGATCGCTGGCACGGACTGCGGCTTGGGCGGCCGCATCCATCCACAAGTGGCTTGGGCGAAGCTTCGCGCTTTGTCCGCTGGCGCGACCGAGGCGAGCCGGCAGCTTTGGGAGCGAGCGACCGTTTCGACCAAGGTCTGAGTCTAGCGGCCCAGCCTTCCCGAAATGGGCCATCAAGCCGATGCTCGGTTTCGTATCCCGGCAAATTCGTTGTGCCCAGTGCGGGCCAAGCGTACGATGCTGAGGCAGAGGGTCCGATCGGAAATCCCCGCGAAAAAATGACTGAACTTCACTCTTGGGCAAAGGAAGATCATGATCTGCAAGAAGCTCCTTAGAACAGCCACTCTATTTGCTGTTTTTCTCCCTTTTTTCCGTCCCTCAGCTGCGGTGGCACAGAATCAGGTGTTGGGCCAAGTGGAAATCCAGGGGAAAACAAAAGTCGACAAAACGTCGGGCGTTTGGGTGGACGGTCAATACGTTGGCTATGTAAAGGAGTTGACAGGCGACAAGAAGCTTCTTCTTCTGCCTGGTGAGCACGAGATTGCCGTTCGGCAGGCTGGCTATATCGAGCAAGTGCAAAAAGTCACGGTAGAACCTGGCAAGAAGACGTTGATCAACATCAGCATGCAAAAGGACCCAAAGGCACAATTCCCGGGCGGGGTAACTTCGGAAGTCAAATTGGAAGTAACGCCTGATCGTGCCGCGGTCTTCGTGGATGAGGGGTATGTAGGAACGCCGAAGGATTTTAGCGGCCTTGGACGGGCTATGTTGATCGCGCCTGGCAAGCACCACGTTCGAATCGCCCTAGCTGGGTATCAAGACTTCACGACCGAGATCAATCTTCGGCCCAATCAAAAAATTACGATCAAGACGGACCTCATTCCTGGAAGCATCACGCAGGCCGGACCTGCCATCAAAAGCAACTGAGCCGGTTTTCATCCGACGATCAAACGTTCTGGAGGCGGGTCTGTTTCGATGTTGTGCCGCTGGGGGCTGGCTTTTCGTAGAACCGGCGTCAAGCGCCGCCTGAAATCGTAATCCCGCCATCGATGCGTAGGACGGCCGCCGTGATAAAAGAGGCTTCTGCCGAAGCTAGAAACACGGCGGCTGCCGCAATATCCTCGGGAGTGCCCAAGCGGCCGAGCGGCGTCCTTTGCCGCCGGGCTTCGTAAATGGCATCGCTGTTCATCTGACGGGCCCCTGGTGTTGGCACCGTTCCCGGGCAAACGGCATTGACACGGATTCGGCGAGAACCGAGTTCGACGGCTAGAGAACGAGTCAAAGATGATACGCCGCCTTTGATCGCCGAGTAGACGGCCGAGCCGGCCACGCCAAGTTCCGCTGCAGGCGAAGTATTGTTGATGATCACGCCGCCGAGTTCCGGATCCATATGGCGGAGAGCTGCCTGGGCGCTCCAAATCAGTGACTCCAAGCCTACCGCAATCATCTTTTCGCACGTATCCTGGCGCACTTCCGAGACCGGCTCGCGTCGGAACAGGATCGCGTTGTTAGACACAATGTCGAGGCGGCCGAATTCTGAAACGAGCTGATCAACGGCGTGGAGCAAGTCGTCTCTTCGGCTGACATCGATCGGGAACGCACGCGCTGTCCCTGAGCTATGTTCGATCTCGCTAGCAGTTGCCTGAGCGGTCGCCCGGTCGATGTCCGCGACGCCTACAATCGCGCCTTCGCCCGCGAATGCCAGCGCTATGGCACGCCCAATCCCGCGTCCGGCCCCGGTGACGAACGCAACTTGCCCTTTGAGACGCGACACTGTTTCCCTCCCGATGGAATTTAAGACCGAATCAAGACAGCTGAAGCAACGCTCTTGGTTTCTGAAGTGGCGCTAGGCAGTGGGCCTTCTTTGATCAAGTCAGCTGCCTTTTCGGCAATCATGAACACGGCGGGCGCTGGCCCGGAAGACGGCAGCGCTGGCATGATCGAGGCGTCGACGACTCGGAGCGATTCGATGCCGCGAACCCGCAAGCGCTCATCCACTACCGACATTCCATCTTGCCCCATCTTGCATGTGCCGCTAGGGTGGCAAAAGGTGCTGGCTGTTTTATGCAGGAAATCGCGGATGTCATCGTCGGTCCTGCAGGCATCGCCCGGCGAGTCCTCGCCCAGGACAAGAGACTTAATCGGCTCGGTTTGAAAGATGCGCCGCACCCATTTCACGCCAGCAAGCAGCCCCTCCTCGTCGCATGCCTCTGCCAGATAATTGGGGTACAGGGCCGGCGCTTGGTGGGGATCGGATGACTTCAGTAACAGTCGTCCTCGCGATTTGGGACGCACGTACGCAACGCCGCCGGTCACTCTCGGTATCGGATCCGGACTGATTCTCGCACTTCGGTCGTAGACATGGCTCATGGGTCGGAAAACGATTTGTAGGTCGGGGCAAGGAGCGTCGGGCAGCCCGCGCGCCAAAGCCGTAGCCTGTGAGGCGCCATTCGTCAGAGGACCCCGCTTCGCCAGATAGTAGGTGATAGCGTGCCCAAGCACTCGCAGCCCACGCAATTGGCGGTTGAGCGAATTCTCAGGGGCGGTTCGGTACGTACAGGTGGTGTACGGGTGATCGTGCAGATTTTCGCCAACCCCCGACAGGTCCGCCACAACCGCGATTCCGTGTTCCTGTAGGTGCCTGCCGGGACCTATGCCGGACAGCATCAGAATCTGTGGGGAGCCGATGGCGCCGGCCGCCAGAACCACTTCGTGCGTGGCGAGCACTGTATGGATCGTCCCTTCCTTCTCGTATTCGACGCCAATCGCCTTGCGTCCTTCGATGACCACGCGGCGAGCCAGGGCACAGGTTTCGACCACGAGATTGGACCGCTTCCTTGCGGGACGAAGAAAGGCTTCCGCCGAGGATTGACGCACGCCCTTGCGGACCGAGTTAGGCATGAGGCTGATGCCCTCGGAAACCGCGCCGTTCAGATCGTCACTCGCAGGCAAACCCGCACGCACACCCGACTCGATAAATGCTCGCGTGATGGGATGAACGTAGGTGGGATAGTTCACTGCCAGCATACCCGTGCTGCTGGGAGGTTTGCCTGATAGGTATTCGCGCCGCTCCATCTTTGTAAAGTAGGGCTGCACATCAGACCATCCCCAGCCGACGTTGCCGAGCCGTCGCCAGCCATCATAGTCCTCGGCTTGCCCGCGAACATAGGCGCTACCATTAATGGAGCTGGATCCGCCCAGAACTTTCCCACGCGGCCAAAAGATGGGCCGATGGTTGAGCTTCGCTTCCGGCTCAGTGTAGAAGCCCCAATTCAGCGTCGGGTGGATGAAGAGCTTGCCCATAGCAAGAGGCATCTTAATCCACAGGTTCGTGGGCTCGGGCCCGGCCTCGAGCATCAGCACACGGACTAAGGGGTCTTCTGTAAGGCGGTTGGCAAGGACGCAGGCGGCGGTTCCGCCGCCCACGATGATGAAATCAAAGCTCCGGGAAACCGACGTGCCCTCTGCCATCAGTCAAGTCTCGTCCTAAAAGAACAACGCTCTCACTCTGTCGAGAAGCGCCAATTGCGCGTGTCACGCACGATCCATCCCACCGGATCGTTGAAATGGACGGCGAAGACCCGCGCCGCCCTATTTTCATAACGTGAGAGGAACTCCCGCCGCGTCTTGCGTGACATATCTTTATCAACGCAGGCCGCCGAACATATCTCAGGCTCAGCAAACTGGATTGGGTTATGAAAGACGTCGCCGGTGATGACCGCTTCTTGCCCCTGGGAGGCGATGTGCACGCTGACATGCCCCGGTGTATGCCCGTGCGTCGGCTCCAACCACACCTCGTCGGTCAGCCGATGGTTGCTCTCGACAAGGTCGGCGAGGCCCGCCTCCAAAATCGGCTGAACGGAATCGAGGATATGCCGCACGTCAGTGCTCTTTTCACGCAAGAGGGCCTGGCAATGATCCCATTCGCGACGCCCGAACAGGTAACGCGCCTTCGGAAATGTGGGCACCCAGCGCCCGTTCACCAAGTGTGTGTTCCAGCCAACGTGGTCGAAATGCAGGTGCGTGCAGAGGACCGTATCGATGGTCTCGGGCGCGAAACCGGCGGCGATCAGATCCTTCAAAAAAGCAGTCTGCAAATTGCTGCAATGCTCGAGTTCACGTGGTTTGTCGTTGCCGACACAGGTGTCGACAATGATGCGTCGGCCGCCCGCGCTCACTACAAACGCCTGCACGGCCAGGATGATCTTCCCTTCCGGGGTAATGAAGCGCGGCACCAGCCAGTCATATTTCTTGTAGAGTTCGGAGGTCTCCGCCGGGAAGAGAGGCGCCCACGGGATCCGATCTGCCGATTCCATGATGCTGGTGATTTTTACATCACCGACGTTCCAGCGTTGGACCCGCGACTCGCCTTTCTTGTCGCTCTCGATGACTACAGGCTGACCCGAGCTTTCTCCAGCCTGACTCACGGCCGCAGCCGCAGCTACCTCTGCCGCATGATGCCCCGTAACGGTCTCTTCAAGTGGACTCATGACCCCTCGCTTTATAGGGGACTTCTTCACCCCATGTACCATGTCTTCGCGCTTCGGCGCAAGCTGCGTGCGCCGCGCCAAACGAAGCGAGGATGCAATGGCTGGGATGGTGCTGGAACTTATGAACCCGCGAGGTCGCCAAACTAGTGGAAATTCGATGCGGGCTGTGAAACGGGGTGATCTGGATACATCCGGTCAAAATCCGGATCTCCATGAAGAGAGGCGAGGTCCGGATCGCGGCGTGCCCAGACGGCGTCCCTGAATCCCGCTTCCCAGGCTTTGCGTAGGGCATCCACTGCCTCGGCATTTCTTTTCAAGCCGCAATACACGCAAGCCGCGTTGTATAGGATCGAGGCTTCGTTGGCGCGCAAGGTAACGGCCAGGTTCAGCTCGCGCAAGGCGTCATCGGAACGCCCCAAATTGGCATAGTCACTTGCCAACAGGATGCGCGCCCGCGCATCTTCAGGCACCTGCTTCAGATGGTTTTCGAGCGCTGCCATCCTCCTTTGAAACATATGACGTACGGCTTTCTCTTTGCCCATGGCCCCGAGAGAGTTCGAGATGGGCACGTACACGTTGTAATCTTCCCCACTGGCTGCAATGGCATCCTCGGCAACATCCACAACTTCTTGGTAGCGTCCTGCGGCAAATAGGGCGCGGCAAAGCAGGTAGTAGGCCCCCTCGCAATCGCGCTTGCGTTCGATAGCTTTCTTTACCATGCGGACGGCTTCGTCATGTAGTTCCGCTGCATAAAGGACCCAAGCTTGGCTCACGTGTACTTCGGGTAGGTCCCAGCGCAATGCCACAGCTTTACCAGAAGCCTCACGTGCGCGTTCGACCCACACCGGATCTCGGCTGTAATTGCAATAGAACATCGCGCAGGCATTCGCGCAGGCGGCATAAGCCAGGGCGAAGCTGGCGTCCATGGCCACCGCGTTTTCAAACATCTGCAAAGCGAATTCGAGATCCTGGCGGGTCTGCCGTCGGGCGTACCTCTTGCCGCGCAGATACAGGTCGTAGGCCTGCAGATTTTCCGTGGGCTTGACGGCCAGCGCCTCCAACTCCTGAGGAGAAAGCGTCACGCGCAAGGCCTCGGCAATCTTGCGAGCCATTTCGTCTTGTATCTCAAATACGTCCTTCATCTCCCTGTCGAAGCGCTCTGACCAAAGTGGAAAATCGGTGTGTGTGTCCACAAGCTGAGCGTTGATGCGCAGGCGGTTGCCAGCGCGGCGCAAGGTACCGGTGAGAGCATAGGCCGCACCCAATTGTTGGCCGATCTGTGTCGGGGTCACCGGCTTGTCTCGGAAGGCGAGAACGGTCGGACGGGAAAAGGTGTTCAGTCCGCGAATTTTAGAGAGTTCCGTGATGACGTCCTCGGTGATACCGTCGCGCAGATATTCATCTTCCTTGGCGCCGCTCAGATTTTCGAAATAGAGAACCGCCACGGATTTTCCTGTCTGCTTCTGGATAGCGGGATCGGAATCCGTCTTCTCCTTTGCTCGTCGTCTGCCCAACTCGAGATCGCGCTTCAGACGACTGAGATCGGTTTTCAATTCAGTGGCCGTCTGGCAACGTAAATTGCGGTCCTTTTCGAGGGTCTTCTCCAGGATGCGCACAAAATCTGCGGGCAAGGAAGGATTTACCTCCCCAGCCGGTTTGGGGTCGCGGTTTAGAATGGCGTCGAAGATTACTGCCGAGGTATCTCCCTGAAAGGGCAGGGTTCCGGTGGCCAATTGATACAGCACTGCGCCGGTTGAAAAAAGGTCTGTCCGAGTGTCCACGAGCTGTCCGCGCGCCTGCTCTGGCGACATGTAGGAGACCGTTCCGACGGCCGAACCCGGCGAAGTAAGCTCGTAGTCGACAGGCAAGGTCCTCCCTTGCGCAGCTGAGACTCCCGGCCCCAGGTCGCCTTGGCTTATCTTGGCTAAGCCGAAGTCGAGAATCTTGATCTGCCCGCGCTCGGTGAGGAAGAGATTTGCGGGCTTGATGTCGCGGTGCACGATGCCTCTGGCGTGAGCCGACTCAAGGGCGTCGGCAATTTCGATGGATAGGGGCAACAATTTGTCGATATCCATCGGCCGGCGGGTCATGTTCTCCGCCAGTGTCTCCCCTTCCAACAGCTCCATCACGATAAAATGGCGGCGTTCGTGCTGCTCAATCGCATGAATGGTGCAGATGTTGGGGTGGTTCAGAGAGGAGGCGGCGCGCGCCTCCCGTTGGAAGCGCTCCAGTAGCTGGCTATCCTGCTCCATTTCGGGCGGCAGAAACTTTAGGGCCACGCGCCGGCCCAGCTGCGAATCCTGCGCTTCATACACTACGCCCATCCCACCAGCGCCCAGCTGTTTGAGGATGCGGTAATGCGAGAAGGTCTGCCCGATCAGAGAACCAGGGTCCGCCATCAGGCGGACATCTTAGATGGTCACGCTAGGAGAGTCAATCGAAGACCCGTCTATTGTTGACGAACGATGCCGAAGCGGCGGCGGAAGATGACGTCCACCGCCCTGTCGGAAAGCAAGCGCTTCGACCATTTTGCGAAAGTGGCCAAGCGTGTGACGGTATAGCGGATTTTGGGGTGCGGCGACTCGATGGCTTGCAAAACGACGCGCGCACAGTCTTCCGGAGTGGTTTTTGACGCGGCGCGGCTGGTTGTTACACTCTGTAGGAACCTTGCGTAGAGCGCGCCGTATGGGCCGGAATTCATCTTGTCGAAATAGGGTTTGGAAAGTTCCATTGCTGCTTGCTGGATGCCCGTGACGATGTATCCCGGTTCAATCAGGATCACGTGAACGCCAAAGGGATAGAGCTCGAGTCGGAGAGCATTGCTCATTGCCTCGAGAGCGAATTTGCTACTGCTGTAAGCGCCCTGGGTGGGTGCGGTCACAAAGCCGGAGACAGAGCTCATCATGAGGATACGGCCGCTCCTGCGCTCGCGCATGTGCGGAACGACCACCTGGGTTAGGCGGAGAACCCCGAAGAAGTTGGTCTCGAACTGGCGGCGCCAGTCCTCGATATGCAATTCCTCGACAGCAGCCGAATAGTTGACGCCGGCATTGTTGAAGAGAACGTCGATGGACCCTGTTTTTGCCAGGACGTGAGAGACGGCTTGTTCGACGGAAGTGTCACTGCAGACATCCAGGGCAAGCGTTTCAAGAGAAAGATTCTTTTCGCGAGCCAAAGCATCAAGTTGGGCACGCTTTTCCGGCGAGCGACCAGTGGCGAAAACACGGTATCCGCGCTGGGCCAGCAAGACCGCCGCGGCCCTGCCGAGTCCATCGGTTGCGCCTGTGATCAGCACGGATTTTTGTGAGCTGCTCCTCATTGATTCCTCCGCGGTGAAGAAGCCTTATGCTGCACCTCTTTGGGGGCGCATGTATCTTGCGAGGCGCTCCTCGGTCTGAGTTTCAGCGTTGTTTTTTGCGGCACCTCTTAGAGCGTTCGCGGTTTAAGATTACTGACGGCATGGGCAAAGCGCTAGGAATTCTGGGCGTTGTGGCAATTTCGCTCGTGAAAACTGCTTCCGTTCAAGCGTCCCCGATCCAAGTCTATGGCGTTTGGCATTGTGGGAGCGACCTGTGCAGCTGGGCTACGGTCCGCGATATGATCGACTTCGACAGCAAGAACCACTGGCTCATCGATCGAGGTGATGGCACTCCATCCGTGAATTTGGTCGTTCTCAGTTTTGTCAATCCCCTTAAGTTGTTAAACCTCACCAATGACAGTCAGACGATCGATGGCATTCCGGCGGGAATGACGCCAGAGATTGTGAGCTATTTCGTTCGCCGCCAGATTCGGGTGATGCTCTCCATCGGTGGACTGACCTATATCAAGGATTGGGACAAGGCACTCAAAACGAATCCCAAACAGCTGGGTGTCAACGCCGCACGGGCCGCCCAGCGCCTTGGAGTGGGTATGGAGATTGACTATGAGAATAATCGCCGCCCCAATCTTAGCGGCTTGCAAGAATTCATCGCTGCCTACCGGTCCGTTCTCTCCTATGACGCGACTGCTAAGAATCCAGCAGCGCGTCTGACGATTGACCTTGCCGTCGACGATAGATATCTCGTGCCACTCACGCAGTATGCCAGCGCCAACTGGCTTACGATCACTCACCAGGTTTTGGACTACGCAAACGCGATGGTCCCTTTCCAACAACTGAGCGCTTCCGGTTTGGAAAAGGGCTGGGACGAACATATTTGGGGTAAACCTCCCATTCCTCCGTTGGCCCCGGCCAAGTTTACTGGCAGCTTATACATTGCAACTCGGGGAGAGGTGTCGCCCGAATGCAACCGCTTCAGCCATTCTCTGGAAGACGCGACCGGTTCTTTTGTGCAAACCGTCGAACCTCGTGGGTCCGGAAAAACCAACGGGATGCTCGGGTACATGTTTTGGGCTGCGGAGTGCTCAGGATCGAAATCGGTATGCACGACTCCGCCGAACACATGTGAAGGCGGAGTCGGCATGGGCGCTCACATGTACGGCATTCCTCTGCCGATGCCGTCGCTTCGTCAGGACTAACGGAGTTCATGCCACCCTGAATCACGGCATCGCTTTATCCTGCGTTGTATACTTTGGCTGCCTCTGCTCCAAGCGCGAGGAGAAGGTGGGCAACATCTGCCGGCTGCGAAGCACGTCTTCCGTCAAGGCAGGGTCGAGTCCCGAAGGCAAAGCGTGACGGAATAAGGCAACAAAGGATCCGGTTGTGGGAATGGCGAGCGCCCCCAAAAAGAAGGTAAAGCCTCTTATGCCGCCCAGCGATGCGGACAGGCAAGCTGAGCGAGCACATCCCGGGGCCACCGCACACAGGAAACTGCCGAGATGGGCCGACGCTGAGGGCAGCCCTTTGCCGCTCGGTGTTAGCTGGATCGAGGAAGAGCAGGCGTTCAACTTTGCTGTCTATGCCGAACATGCAGAGCGAGTCACCCTTCTGCTCTATTCCTCCTCCGATCTGGTGAACCCCCTGCTGGCTTCTCCCCTCGATTTTCTGCGGAACAAATCCGGCCGAATTTGGCACTGCCGCATTCCAATAACACAGATCGGGGAAGCCCGCTATTACGCATACTCCGTCTCGAGCGAGACCTTCCCGCACCTTCATAGCTTTGACCCGCAGAAGGTTCTTCTTGACCCCTATTCCAAGTGCGTTTTCTTTCCTCCTGGTTTTGATCGCAAGCTGGCTATGCGCGAAGGGTCCAACGCGGGCCGATCGCCCTTGGGCGCGTTGATGGCCCACCGCCCGACTTTTGATTGGGAGGGGGACCGGTCGCCGCATCACGAGTCCGATGCGATTATCTACGAACTTCACGTGAAAGGCTTCACCAAGAACTCGAACTCCGACGTAGAGGCATCTCTGGCCGGCACCTACGCTGGTCTGGTGGAAAAGATTCCCTATTTGAAGGAGCTCGGAATCACGATTGTCGAACTGATGCCAGTCTTTCAGCGTGATCCGCAAGAGGGAGACTACTGGGGCTACATGCCTTTGAGTTTCTTCGCGCCTCACGCGCAATACGCCAGCACCGGAAAAGACGATGGGCAGCATACAGAGTTCAAAAAAATGGTGAGGGCACTTCACCAGGCCGATATGGAGGTTGTTCTAGACGTCGTGTACAACCACACCTGCGAGGGCGATCACAGAGGGCCTATCTACAGCTTCAAAGGTTTCGATGCCCCGGGCTATTACATGTTGTCGTCGGATCCGGCCAACCCGTACGTCAATTACTCCGGTACCGGCAACACCTTGAATTTCGGCCAAGGCCATGTGCGCAAGATGGTGATGGACAGCCTGCGGTATTGGAAACGGGACATGCATATTGACGGATTTCGCTTCGATCTGGCCTCCGTGTTTAGTCGCAATGCGGATGGGTCCCTCAACTGGCGAGACGCTCCCATCTTCAGTGAAATTGCTGGCGATCTGGAGTTGGGTCGACTCCGTCTGATTGCCGAACCTTGGGACACGGGAACGTATCAACTCGGACGCGGATTCCCGGGTACCAGCTGGCTGCAGTGGAACGGACGGTTTCGCGACGACGTGCGCCGCTTTGTGAAGGGTGACCCGGGAATGGTTCCCGACCTGATGCGGCGCATCTATGGCAGCGATGATTTGTTTCCCGACGGCCGCAGCGACGCCTATCACGCCTACCAGAGTTTGAACTATGTCACCTCCCACGATGGCTTCACCCTGTACGATCTGGTTTCCTACAACGGCAAGCACAACTGGAAGAATGGGCATAACAACCAGGACGGCATGGATGACAACTACAGCTGGAACTGTGGGCACGAGGGAGAAGAGGGAGCGCCACCCGAGGTCTTGGCGTTGCGCTCGAAGCAGGTCAAGAACTTCTGCTGCCTTCTTTTGCTGTCAAATGGTATTCCCATGTTTCGCGCCGGCGATGAGTTCCTGAACACGCAATTCGGCAACAACAATCCCTACAACCAGGACAACGAAATCGGGTGGCTCGACTGGCGCCAGCTCCAGACGAATCAAGGCATCTTTCGCTTCTTCAAAAGCATGATTGCGTTTCGGAAAGCCCATCCGAGCCTGTGTCGCAGTCGGTTCTGGCGCGAGGATGTTTCCTGGTACGGGCCGGGGCCGGCGGTCGATTTGTCCCACAACTCCCATAGTCTGGCCTTCTGCCTGCACGGGGCTTCCGAGGATGACGATGATATCTACGTGATCATCAACGCGTACTGGGAAGAGTTGGAGTTTGAAATCCAGGAGGGTACGGCACGGCAGTGGAAAAGAATTGTGGACACGGCTTTGGCAAGTCCGGATGATTTCTCGGGTTCCGGTTCGCCTCTGGAACGAATGCAATACGCCGTGGCACCGAGATCGGTCGTTGTCCTGCTTCGGCCATCGTGAGCTTGAGGTCGGCTATTGTCAGCTTGTCAAAATCAGCACCGACAATGTCACTCAGAGCAATGAGTATCGCAGCGGGGTTGGCGCCCATTGGCCTTTCCTCTCCGACGCAGGACGCAAAATCCAAAAAGATCTCGACATCGCTGAATACACGGATCCTGTTAACAATCCCATGATTCCTCACGTGATTGTCCTCGAGCCCGGTCTTGTCATCTATAAGATCTACAACGGTTACTGGTTTTTTGGCCGGCCCACTTTGGAAGACCTCCGCCAGGACCTACGTGCCGTCACCAAGAAATGCCGGCCGGACTGGGACATCACGACGCCCGAGCTGAAAGCGGCGTGGCAGCAGGGCCGCAAGGAACTTTTCTATCCGTACGGCAAAACCTATGTTCAAACTCTTAGTGAGCGGGATTAGAAATGCTCCAGCAGATTGATCGTTTCACCGAGATCTGTCCCTGGGATTAGGTATCAAGCTTCTCGAACGCGTCGGTCACCCGAGTAATTACAATGAATGCTGACTCCGCTGTCCCGCTGGTCGTCGGCAATCTGGTGGCAATTTTTTGGCCGAAATCCGGCATGTTGTGTGCTTCGTTCTGTCATCGTGGCGCAGAGCTGCTTCGTCGGATTGACGATCTGAAAGCTGCCAAGGCGAGGGGAAGCACTGTCGGCATCCCGCTCCTCTATCCCTGGGCAAACCGTCTGGATTCTCTCCGTTATCGCGCTGGCGGACGTGACGTTGTCCTCGAGCCCTCCTCTCCGCTGCTGCATTTTGATGATCACGGCCTCCCGATGCATGGCGTCCCCTGGGGTCAACTTGTCTGGGAAGCTGAAGTCGAGCCGGATTCGATATTGGCACGACTTGATTGGAAGCGCCCCGATCTTCTAGCCCTCTTCCCATATCCTCACAAGGTGCAAATGGATGCGACTCTGGATCCCGATTCCTTGACGCTCGGAATCACCGTCTTTGCAAGCGGGGGAACTTGCGTGCCCATCAGTTTTGGTTTTCATCCCTACTTCGGGATTCCGCAACTACCACGCCCGGCGTGGCGAGTGGAATTGCCTGTCATGCGCAGACTCCTGCTTGATCCGCGTGGAATTCCGACGGGCGGGCAGGAACCATTCGGTCCCGTTGACTCTCCGCTCGGGGAGACGAATTTTGACGATGGGTTCGCGGTGATGGACGCGCAACCTTCCTTCTCACTCTCTGGGGCCGGGCGAAGAATTACGGTTACGTTTCTTGAGGGCTTCCCATACGCGCAGGTTTTTGCTCCCGAGAACAAAGACTTCATTGCCTTGGAGCCGATGACGGCTCCGACGAACGCGCTCACTTCTGGTCAAGGACTGCGCGTAATTGAGGCGGGCGCCGAATTTCGAGCTTTATTCCGAATCAGCATTCAGTAGAACGATTCGACTATGATGCCGTTTTCATGCTGATTGTGTAAACCGACCCGCAGCTTCGGTCCCTCCAAGCCATTCCAGTCGTCTTGGCGAAAAGCCAAGCTCTCGTCTCGCCCTTGCATTTGAGGCGCCGCGCAGGCGAGTCGCATAGTAAATGAAATCGAGGCCTAACTTCTCAAGAGCCTCTCGCTCGCTGAGACGTGGGGGTTCCGACGCTCCGACAGTGGCTGCAAAGGCCGGAAGCCACACAGACATTGCCGACGGGTCGTCATCAACAATGTTGTAGACGCCTGGAGCACACCCAAGTGCTGCAACGGTGGCCGCTGCAGCATCCTCGACGTGCACCCATGACCAGACACCTGACCCAGACCCCGCGATGGCATATTTTTGTTCCAGCACTTGGTAGGCTACGTCACTGCCGGGACTGTACCAGGTGCCCGGTCCGTAGAAAAATCCATAGCGCAAGGCGATCCCTTCCAAATCCTGCGCTCCTAGCGTGCGCTCTTCCACTTGCATATATGTTCGAACGCTGGCTGCAATTGCCGGTGAAGCATTCAGCGCCAGCGGCTCAGTTTCCACCGCAAGTCCCGGACCAGAAGCATAGAAGAAGCCTGTGGACTGCACGATGTATCTTCGCGCGCCGGCGGCTCTCGCCGCATTCAGAACATTCCGTCCACCTTCCAACCTCACTCTTCGGTCACGATCCGCGGCTGCGCGCATCTCGGCCGCCGTATAACGCTTTGGCAGAGACGTGAGCTCGTCGATGACAGCCTCGGGCCGCACCTTCTTTAAAACGACCTCGACAGCCAGGGGATCAAGCGCATTTGCTGCCACTCCGTCAGCGCCGTTTTTCTTGATCGATTCGAGGCCTTGCTCGGAGCTCGTCATCCCGACAACGTCATGACCTCGAGAGATCAACGCAGAAATCAAAGGACGGCCGATGGCGCCGGTTGCTCCCGCGACGAATACCTTCATTGCGACCTCCTTCGTGCCCTTCATTGCGCATGGCCGTAGCGGGACCGGCATATGGCAATGTCTATCCTTAATTTTCCGCTGTAGTTTTGACGACAGATCTTCCGTCAGCAGTTTCTGCTGCGAGCCGACCTACGCAATGCCTAGTTGGCGTGTCGATCTTGATTGAGTTCTGGTGATGCTTCCGATCCTAGCGGCCGTTCGGCGGGCTTTACCATTTGCGGGGTCGGAAACCCACTTTGAACGGTTTCTTTTTCTCCTATCGATTTGACTGAGGTGCGGATCTTCCGCTGTGGAGTACGTTTCGCTATGATCGCTCGTTCCTTAGAAGCGAGAGAGATCCCTTTCCTCTCCTCCGCTCTGAGATCTGAGCGTTTGGTCCGTTTGACCTTCGACTGCGGCTTTTTGGGGTTGGGGTTTATCCCCGCCTTTGCACGAATGACAGAGGCCTTTGCGGAATCGAGCAGCTCTCGTACACGAGGCTCTTTCCCCACGAACTCATCGATAACGATGGAGAGTAATTCCTCGACTCTTCTCAACCTCTTCAGGGCCTTCTTGGCTTTCATGGATCTCCTGACCAACCGAAATCTTTAGCGGCCTGACTTCTTGCATCGTCGTGAGTCTACATCACTGCCCGAAACTGGGATACCGGATTTTGGGACAATCCGATGAACGCTCGACTTCGTGGTAGCCATGCCACAGATTGAGCTCCCTGGCCCAGGCGGCAGGCTCTCGGGGATGCACTATGAATCCTTGACTCCGGTGAAGCATTCGAGCTAGGCTCTCGCGGCATTCGGATACCCTTGCAATTCTTCGTGGAGGAAAGCGACATGAACAAGTGGTTGTGCGCGTTCGCAATCGGCCTGTTTGCGGTCGTTTCTGCGGCAGCTCAGGCGCCGTCGGGAAACATCGCAGCGGTCGAATTGCAACTCCCCAAGACCGGTATGACTCAGCAGTACGAACAAGGTCGGAAGCAGAAAGCCGATTGGCATAAGCAGCAGAAAGATCCACAGCCCCTCTATGTTTTCGAAACCATGAGCGGAGAGAATACGGGGACATACTTGGTCGGACGTTTCGGCCAGCACTGGGCGGATTTCGACAAGCCGGCCATTCCCGACCAGGCCGACACCGATGAATTCAACAAGGTGATCGGAAGCTATGTGCAGTCCGTCTCGGACCGCTATTATGAGTTTCTGCCTAAGCTGAGCAATCCGGATACTTCCGCAAACGGTCCATCGAAATTCACGGAACTCGTTACATTTCGTATTCGCCGCGACAAAATCGCCGAATTTCAAGCGGCTTTGGCCAAAGTGGCCGAAGCGGTCCAGAAGACCAAGTGGCCGATTCACTACGAATTCTACCAGCTCGTGAACGGCGGCTACGTGGGTACTTTCGTGTTAGGCGAGCCGCGCGCCAATTGGGCGGATTTCGAAGAGCAACCCAACATCAAGCCTTTTCACGACATGCTTCGAGATGCTTTCGGAGCAGCGGAGGGCGATTCGGTTTACGACCGAGTCGAGGGGGCAATCGAGAGCGAGTACACCGAGGTTGTGCGGTTTCGCCCGGATTTGAGCTACATCCCAGGCAAATAATTCCACTCGCGTCGCTAGCTCGGTGCCTGCAAAGGTCGGCGTTCACTCGCTGTGCACATGCGGTGAGTGGCGGTCCGAAAAAGTGGTTGAGCGCGCGCCTGGAGTTTGAACGTAATAAGGATCGAATTTCCTTCCACCTTCGCGTTTAGCGGTAAACAGCTAGCGCCGCGGGACGACTCCGGATGAGTGTGGGTGGGGCTAGCTGGTTTTGCCTTCGGTGTCATATGCCGATTTGGAGTGAGTCTTGAGTGGAGAAGATTTTATTTCGATCGATCAATCACGCGAAGCAGAAGGCCGCTTCCGCTGTGCACTGTGACTTCTCCACTCTCGAAATTTAGTTCGATGACGCCCAGTGGTTCCGTCCTACCCGAGTGCGCAATCGTGAGGCCGCGGATATCATAGACGCCGCACGCATCCGACGAAAACACCCACAGCGCTTGTGCTTCATAATTGCCGTCTGTCTCGCCGTGACACCCGCCCCTCGAATTCGCGCGGACCTTCACGACCACGCCTGAATCCGCGCCCTCAACAGGTTTTCCTACGGGTCCCGATTCACTTTCGACAGGACCTCCTCCCCAATAAACGGTGTCGCCGCCGATCTGGTCGGTCGTACGGGCATTCCAGACCTCTCCGTCGCCCATGCCGAGCTCTGGCAGATACGCACCCTCCACCGCAAGCGCCGAAGCAAGTGCCCGAAGATCGGTGACTACGTGCAGTCCCGTCCTAGAGACAAGCACGCGGTCGAAAGTGAAGGAGAGTGACGCGCCAGATCCCTGGCTCGCTGGTCGCACCTCGATCACATGTCCTGTCATTTTCGTTCCCTCGCGGATTTTTCCGCCGCCCGCGAGCGGTACGTCTTGCATCACGCGCGCCGAAATTGCGTCGTTGGGCTTGGCATTCTTGGATGAAAGAGTGCGATTGAGTCGCAAAGGGACGATCGTTCCAGGCGGGATCGACTGCTGGCCGTGAGCGCAGAACGCACAAAGTAAGATCCAAAGCAGGGGAAGCCCGCGAATGTTCCTCGAGGATTTTGTCGCGCTCCGCGATTTCATCTGCATCGCTGAATGTTCACAAATTGCAATTCGTAACGCGATTCCTATCCGCTTAAGCATAGGCTTCATCCGCTGACAGAAAGGCGTGCGAAATCACTTCCGAATGCTGAGTATAAGACCCACGAATCAGAAAAGGGAACGGTCATGCAGGTGCTAAAGGCCCAGCACCGGCTTGATTAACGCCGTTATCGGGCAAGGTGACGTGGTGGCAACACTGGTTGACTTCCGTGCGGACATTGTTATGCTCTAAACAGTGGCGAAGGAGTTCGCCCTCTAACCGCTGTCCCTTTCTGAGCCGGGACAGATGATGACTCCTGACAAGGGAATCTTTGTCGCGGAGTCATATCCCCGGCAACGATCCCCCAACTAAGGTAGAAGCGAGAACTGACATGCAGAATGTCTGGGTACTAGCTTCCTTGTGGGTTGGCCTGGCGCTCGTTGCAACGCTGCTGGCGATTTGGTTCAAGATTTCGACGGCCCTAACCGAGATTGTCGTCGGTACGGCCGCGCAGTTGATTGTCGGCGCTATTGTTGGTCCGGCTGGCTTGGCAGCGAAAACAGATTGGATCACTTTTCTCGCCGGAACGGGCGCGATTGTGCTCACTTTCCTGGCCGGCGCGGAGCTTGATCCCGTGATTTTCCGAGTGAAGTGGAAAGAGGCAACGGTCGTTGGTCTTGTGGGCTTTTTCGGGCCGTTCCTGGGTTGCACGGCCGTCGCGCACTACGTTCTGCACTGGACTGTGAGGTCGAGCTGGCTTGCAGGTGTGGCGCTATCCACAACCTCTGTCGCGGTCGTCTATGCAGTTATGCTCGAACTCGGTTTCAACAAGACCGAGTTTGGCAAAGCGATTCTCGCAGCCTGCTTCGTGAATGATCTGGGTACCGTCATCGCCTTGGGCCTGATTTTTTCCCCGTTTACGATTCGCACCTTGATTTTCGTCGTCGTGAGCGTTGTGGTTTTCTTCGTCCTGCCATTCTTGACCCCGCGTTTCTTCAAACACTACGGCGGTCGCGTTTCCGAATTGGAAGCGAAATACCTCCTGTTCCTCTTGTTTGCGATGGGTGGGTTAGCCGCGTGGTCGGGGAGTGAACCTGTTCTTCCCGCATATATCATTGGCATGGTACTGGCAGGAACGGTCGGGAAAGATCATGTACTCATTCGTCGGTTACGAACGCTGACTTTCGGACTCCTCACGCCTTTCTACTTTATACGGGCAGGTTCTTTTGTTTCCGTCCCGGCGCTGGTTGCTGCACCGCTCGTTTTTCTGGCCCTTTTTGCGGCAAAGATGGCTTCGAAGATGATCGGCCTCTATCCGACCGTTAAGGCTTTTAAGTACCAGCGCGAGGAAGGCCTGTACTACACATTGATGATGTCGACAGGTCTGACTTTTGGCACGATCTCGGCCCTCTTCGGTCTCAGCCACGGGGTCATTGACCAAGCGCAATACTCGTATCTCGTGGCCACAGTGATTGGAAGCGCAGTCGTTCCGACGATGTTCGCAAATGCATGGTTCATGCCCCGCCACTTGTTGCCAAAGACAGAACCGGAAGCAAGCGTAAAGCAAGTGAGCGCCGCCACGGATTGAGGAGGCTACATGAAGGGACGCAGACACTCCCAGTTCAAGAAGATACTCGTTGGATTCGATGGCTCGCCGCAATCGGAAAAAGCGACCGAGTCTGCTCTCGCTTTGGCTGGCTCGCTTGACGCAAGGGTGCTCCTCTTCGCCGTTGCTCGCCCGCCCGAGCCTGCCACGATCGTGGAAGTCGATGCGATGCTAGACGATGCGCGGGAGCATTTCGAAGCGCAATTCAAGAAAATCACTCAACGTGCGAAGGACATGGGTGTCGAAGTGGAAACCGACATCGCTGTCGGACACCCCGTCGAGCAGATCGTCCATCGCGCAGAATTGGAGCACGTCGACTTGATCGTTTTGGGGCGGCGCGGCAAGTCGAGATTCGAAAAGATGCTTGTGGGGTCCACAGCTGAGAAGGTGCTTCGCTACGCTCACTGTCCGGTAATGGTCGTGAGATGACCGAAGAAAGCTCCGGTTCGTCATCGACTGATGGACGCTTGAACGAGTATCAAGCGCGGCGTTTGCGCGTAACGTGCCAATACATCGACAAGCTTCTTGGCGAAGTCGAGGAAATCCTGGGTGCTTCGGCGTCCAAAGCAGCGTTTCCGCGATACTCCGGTGACATTGCTCCCGCGCAGCGCAGGACGATTGAGGACTACATTGCACGGATTCGAGCGCAACTCATCCGCGTGCTGGATGGTCAGGGTATTCGAAGAGAGAAGTCCCAGATACCCACTTCGCGTGCGGTTCATGTGACTCTGGGCGCGTAATGCCTTGCAAATAGTACGTATATCGGCAATCATCCCTTGAAAGATGTGTGGCGAGCATCTCGAACTGACTTTTGAATCTTCTCGCGGTTCGGAACAACAAATTTGCGGAACTTTGCGCAAATTCAGAATTCCGTTCAGAAAAATCGGGTACGAAATGGACTGCGGGTGCCCATATGCGGGTTGCGACAAGACGAGGCGTGGTGTCGGGAATGGTGTGAGTGCCGGGCTTGGTTTTTCGCTAACTGGGCTACTTGGGCTACAGAACGCAGTGCAGGTTGGTTCCGTAGAAGCTGCGTAAGCGCAGTGTGGGGCGGGGATTAGAGCAGCGCGCCCGGAGAGATTCGAACTCCCGACCCTCTGGTTCGAAGCCAGATGCTCTATCCAGCTGAGCTACGGGCGCGTGACAACATTCTAGCGCGAACTCCTCTGCACAGCGACGCCGTGTGCGTGGCAAGGCTCGCTAGGCCGCGGGAATGTGAAATAGCCTCTCCGTGGTACCGTGAGCGATTTTTTCGTTGTCTGCTTCGGGCAGCGGTGAGGAGTTCATGAAATTCGCTGACTCCACCATGTCCTGGTAGGGATAGTCGATCGCAAAGATGACGTTGTCTGAGCCGAGCGCGTCGCAGCAATACTTTAGCACCTTGTGATCGTTCATGCCGCTCGTCGTAATCACGAAATTTTCCCTGAGGTACTCGCTCGGCGTTTTCTTCAGATTGGGATGTCCGTGCGTGTACGCTCGATACATGTAGTCGATACGGTACGGCCAGAAAGGCAGCCCCTCGCCCATGTGTCCCAAAACGATTTTGAGGGCCGGGAATTGGTCGAACACGCCACTCACGATCAGCCGCATCGCGTGCAGCCCCGTTTCCATCTGAAAGCCCCATAGCGCGCCAGCCAGACTGACGTCGGCGTGCGTCATGAACGAGCACGGGTCCGGCATGTTGCGTGGGTGAATATAGATCGCTGCATTGGTGGCCGTTGCCGCCTCGAAAATCTCCCAGTATTTCCGGTCGTCAAGGTATTCACCGTTGGTATGCGAGTTGACGATGAGCCCGTTGAGCTTGAGCCGTGTCATGGAGCGCTCGATCTCCTTCACCGCGCGCTTCGGATCCTGGGGAGCAAAGCTCGCGAGCCCAGCGAAGCGCTTGGGATGTTTTTGAATTACCTCCGCGAGGCGGTCGTTAGCCACGGTCGCGAGGCTCGTTGCCGTGTCCGTATCGAACATCTGTACGCCTGGCGACGTAAGCGACAGCAAATGCATGTCGACACCCGCCTGATCCATGATCTGTAACCGCTCGCCTTCAAGGTCGAGCAGGCGCCGCAGCAAAGGCGGTGCGTTCGGCACGGGATCCAGAAAGTTTCGCCACATGTCCAGATCTGGATTCGAATAGGCAATTTTTGCAATTCGGCGGAACTCGTCGGCCTGTTCAGGGATCGAGAAAGCCTCTTCCGTTGCGATCAGTCGATACTTTCGGGCAGGCCGAGCCTCAGCTGCCGAGCCCACTCTAGCTGCCGCTCCGAGCGCTCCCGTCACCATCAGCGCGGACGAACTTTCCAGAAACTGCCTCCGGTTTATCTCCATTTCTCCCTCCCCCCTGGTGCGCACAACTAACATCCTCGCACTTTATGTGTCAAATCGAGTCTGGTGGCCGCTGGCACATTGCCCTACGCGCTTGAAAATCCAAGCGCCGGTATGCTACCAACTAACGCAGGTTCATGCCTTTGCCCAAGGAGTCTCCATGAAAAGAAAACCGAAACCGTCGAAGAAGGCGGTCCATAGCGCAGCGATCAATCGCCGCCATTTCATGGGCACGTTGGCGGCCGCGGCTAGTTCCACGGCCGTCGCCGGCGCTCTTTCTTCCTTCGCGCCCTCGGCGAACGCCGAGACGGTTCATTTCAATAACCCTCCGGGGCTCGGCGGCGCAGGACAACCTTTCCGCACCGAATGCGATATTCATGATTGCGACATCGACGGTCAAATCCCCTCCAACATTAGCGGCGCGTTTTACCGCGTCGGGCCGGACTGGCAATATCCGCCAATGAATGGAAACATTCCATTCGACGGTGAAGGCCACGTCAGCATGTTTTGGATTGAGAATGGACACGTTGATTTCAAAAGCCGTTATCCCCGCACGCAACGGTACAAGGCCCAGGCAGCGGCGCGCCGGCGGCTCTTCGGCATGTATCGCAATCCGTTCACGGACGATCCGAGCGTTGCGAAAACCAGTCGCGGTACGGCCAATACCCACGTCGTTTATCATCATGGCCTGCTGTTCGCGCTCAAGGAAGACAGTCCACCGGTAGCGATGAACCCGCGGACGCTTGAAACGGTGGACGACTACTACACGTTTGGTGGCGGCCTGCACAGCCTCACCCATACCGCTCATCCTAAGTTCGACAAAGCGACCGGAGAGATGATCTCGTACGGTTACGAAGCCAAGGGCTTGGCCACGGATGACGTCTACGTCTTTTCGGCAAATGCCAAGGGCCAGATCACGTGGGAAGCGTGGATCAAAGTTCCGTACGTTGGCATGATCCATGATTTCGCAGTCTCGCAAAAATACATTGCGTTTCTCGTGATCCCGATGGCGACCAACGTCGCGCGCATGAAACAAGGCCAGGTCCACTTTGCATGGGATTCCACGCTCCCCACCTGGTTCGGGGTTCTGGAGCGAGGGGGTGATGGCAAGGACGTTCGCTGGTTCAAAGGACCGGAACGCTGCGCCACGCACGTGATGGGTGCTTTCTCCGATGGCAACAAAATCTATGTCGACATGGACATGGCCCTGAAGAATCAGTTTCCTTTCTTTCCAAATCTCCACGGTGAGCCGTTCGATCCCAAAGCCGCTGCCGGGACGGTTCATCGCCTTTCCGTCGATCTCTCCGACAAAACGCCGCGGGATTACAATATGGAGGAGCTGTATCCTCAGACGGGCGCTCTGCCGCGACAAGACGATCGCTATCAAACCATTCCGTATCGTTTCGGTTTCATGCCCACCAGCGACGCGACCAAGCCGATCAATCCGAAGCTCGGAAATGTGGCTTTTCGCCCGACGAATTCCTACACCATGTTTGACCACGCCACGCGCAAAACCAACCAGTTCTGGATCGGCGACGATTCCAGCCTGCAGGAATGTTGCTTTGTTCCGCGTCACAAAGACGCCGCCGAAGGCGACGGCTACCTGATTGGCGTCACCAGTCGCATGTTGGAAGCCGGACGCTCCGATCTCGTGATCATCGACACACAGCACATGGAGGATAAACCGATCGCCATCGTAAGGCTGCCGTTTCGCAGCTACAGCCAGGTCCATGGATGGTGGGTTCCCAGCGAGGATTTGCCGAAGGCCTGACCCTATGGTCTGTCTCGAATTCTCTGCTCTTTCTCTGAGGAATCGAGCGCCTCGAACCTCTTAGCCGCCGGTCTTGTCAATAGGGCGCGGGCATCGTTGTCCCGAGAGCTCGTGGTTGCGGCTTCCGGTTCCTTCTGATATAGATGCGGCGCAGCAAGTACTTCAGAAAAAGTGGGGCCTGGGGAAGATGATCCGCACGAGAGCCTGCGCGGTTTTGCTGTGCTGCTTGATATTCGGCGTTGCGGTGGTTCGATCTGCCAGCGCACCGTCAGCGCCGGCGAAACTGAGTGCCTGCGATCGCGCCTGCCTGAACGGCATCGTCGACCAATACCTTGCGGCGATTGTCGCACACGATCCGTCCAAGCTGCCGCACTCTGAGAACGTCAAATACACCGAGAACAATGTCGAACTGAAGCTTGGCGACGGCCTCTGGGCGACTGCTACCGGTATCGGAACCTATAAGCTGTACATGGATGACCCTACGGCCGGCCAGGTGGGTTTCTTCGGCATCGTCGAAGAAGACGGCCATCCCGGAATCCTTGGCACCCGGATCAAAGTCGTCAATCACGAGGCTACCGAAATTGAAACGCTCGTCGCCCGGCCGGACAATCCGAACAGTGGCTTCCCGAATCCTGCGGGATTGAAGGACAAGCCGACCTTTTCTGAGGATGTGCCGGAAAACGAGCGCATCCCGCGCGCGAAGATGATCGAGCTCGCAGACGGTTATTTTTCGACGATTCAACAAAACACCGGAAAAATCTATACGTCGTTCGATGACGATTGTCAGCGCGTGGAAAATGGCGTCGTCACCGCCAACAATCCAAGCGGCTCGGGCGTCGCCAAAATGGGTTGCGAAGCCCAACTCAAGACGGGCCTGCTTTTGTTCGTTACCCGGTGCCGCGATCGCCGCTTCCCAGTCGTGGACGAACAAAAGGGCCTCGTGCTCGTCTCTACGTTCTTCGACCACAGCGGATCCCCTACGTCGTTCAAGCTGGTCGACGGCACCGATTACCACGTGCGTCCTCCCTTTGACCGGCCCTATTCATTCGTGATCCTCGAAGTCTTCAAGATTAAGCAGGCAAAAATCCGGCAGATTGAAGCCGTGATTGTCACGGTGCCCTATCACATGCCCAGCCCCTGGGTAAAGTATCCGAAATAATCGCGAGGGATCGTGCGAGCACGGACAGCAGCTGCGGCGCTAGTTTTGCTCCCGTGGGCCGTTTGGCCAGCGCGGGCGCAAGATGCCCGTCCTCCTGCCGATTACGATCCCCATTTCAACTACGATTGTGATCGCACGTGCTTGAACGGATCCGTGGACGGGTTTCTTCTCGCGCTTGTCGCACACGACCCATCGCGTTTGTCCCTTGGGAGGGAAGTGAAGTACACCGAAAACGGGCAGTTGCTGCGACTCGGGGACGGAATCTGGGGCACGGCCACTTCCGTGCCGACCTACAGGATCTATGCCGATGATCCCGAAGCCGGACAGGTCATGTTCATGGGTGTGCTTCAGGAAAACGGTGCGCCTGTGATCTTCTGCGTTCGCCTTAAGGTCGAATTGCACCAGATTACCGAAATCGAAGTGGTGGTCTCGCGCAAAGAGCCGGGCAGCCTGGCACGGCCGGAAAACCTGGTCCAACCCAATCCCCTATTCAGCGAGACGCTCGCCCCTGCCCAGCGCCGCTCGCGCCAGAATATGATCGCGATTGCCAACAGCTATTTCAGTGCCATTGAAAAGGGCCACGCATCGTATGTCCCGTTCGATGACAACTGCAATCGCATCGAGTCCGGCGTGCAAACCACGAATCGTCCGCCGCAGAACGCTCCGCCCGGCTCAGTGAGTGTTCTAGGTCTCGGCTGTGCCGATCAGATCAAGACCCGCAATTTTCAGCCGGACACCCTCATCCGCGAGCGTCGGTTCGCCGTCATCGACGAGGAACGCGGTCTCGTTTTCGTACTCGGTTTTTTCGATCACGACGCCACGTTGCGGTCCTATACCCTCGCGGACGGCCGCACCGTAAAGCAAACGCGCACCGCTCCCTGGACGTGGGAAATCGCAGAAATGTTTAAGATTCAGGACGGCAAAATCATGCGGGTGGAGGCGCTTGTGAATCCCGTGCCGTATGGAATGCGGTCGGGCTGGTAATCGCTTCTGCGAAGACTGGATCCCCGGCCAAACTTGCGCGATTCACTTTGTAAACCCGATCCACCTCCCGCATGCCACGACGGCAATCCAAAGGATCAGCCCCAAAGCGCCTGCCATTTTCGCGAGGGCCGGAATCTGTGTGTCTTCCTGCGAGTTTTGGACGCGACGGTAGGTGCCTAGTTCGAAAACTGCAGCGTTGATGCCGACCAGAAGCAGCAGCACCATTTTGATGCGGAATGGAACATTGTGGTAGTACTTCGTCGCGCTCGAGCTGAATAGCAAGGAGCCCGCTATCGCCGCGACGACAAAGCTTGGCCAGGCCCACGGCAATACATCTTCGTGCATTTCGCGGATGCTGTAATCCCGCCACGCAAGATTCAACAAGCGCAGGTCGAGCATGGTGATGGAACCGACAACGATCACAGTGGCCAGCACGTGAACCGTTTCAAGCGCGGGAAACAGCCATGTGGACTGCCGAATCACCGTCGCGACGGGCGTGTTTTCAATCCAACCGCAGATTTCCGGAATCACCAAACTTCCCTCGCTGAACAATCGTGGCGCGCTGCTGGCTCGATCAATAATACGCAATCCACCGTCCCGCGGTTACGATCCCGACCCAAAGCAGTAGGGAAGCGAGTCCGGTCAGCGTGGCAGCGGCCCTTCGGCTTTCCCAGTAGTTGGCGTCTTTCTTGTTTTGGCGTTGGACGACAAACGTGATCACACTCACTGTGACGAGCATCGCCATCTTGGCGCGAAAGTACGGGTTCAGAAGTTCGCGAGCCGGCTCGCCAATGATCAGTACGGTTCCCGATGCTAGAAGCACGGGCAGCGCGCCCCACACCCAGGGCACGAATCGGCTCACTACCTGCGAAATCGATTGGCGGCGGCCCGTGACCCCGACCAGACGAAGATCGAGCATCCCCATACAAGACATCACGATAGCCACGCAAAGGATGTGGACGGTCTGCACGGCCGGAATGATCCACATCACTGTTTGTATGGTCAGACTGAGCGGCGTATTGGAAAGCCAGTCGCAGAACGATTGGATCATTTTTCGTGGTTCCACCCCAAAACGTGAGGGAAATACTACTCTGTTCGATCACCTCTGTCGAACGGAATGCTTACCCAGACTCCGACGTTGACGCGGCCAGCGAAGCTTCGTAAAGTGGCACAAAGCTGGCTTCAAGAACGCGACTCGACAAGGTAGATGAGAGGGGGAGATGAGCGACTGGAAATTGGGTTTGGCCCCAGTGCTGGCTGTTGTGTGTTGGGTGACTTTCTCGCCGGCGGCGGGCGCACAGGTAGGGTCCTCACCGCAGAAAAAGGACATCCCTCAGATTCCGGAGGGTGCGCTTGCACCGGACAATTTGGCGAAGCCTCGCCCGAAGCCACCATTCAATTTGACAGGGACTTGGACCGTTGATCTGAGCGCCGGATTTAGTTCCTTCATGTTCGGCCCACCCTACCCGAAATTCTTACCCGAAGCACAGGCCGCCTTCGATGAGTCAAAAAAGTATGCTGCCGAGCATAAGCCCTATCGTGACGACATTGGGCATTGCTATCCCGCGGGTCTGCCGATGCTTATGACCCGTGTCTGGCCCATCGCTATGATTCAGCTGCCGACGGCAATCTACATGATCAGCGGCTTTGAAAACGGCCTTCGAATCATCTATCTCGACGGCCGCCCGCACACCGATCCCGATGTCGTCGTCCGCTCCTTCAATGGCGATTCGATCGGGCACTGGGAAGGCGATACGCTCGTTGTGGACACCAACTCCATGGTGAGCAACCACCACTGGATCGATCAGGGCCTCCCGGTGAGCGATGAGTTTCACGTCATCGAGCGAATGCGGCTGCAGAACGAGGGAAAGACTCTCGAGATCAAGTACATCATGACCGATCCGAAGAACTGGGAGGGCGAGTGGACCAGCACGAAGCATTGGGTTCGTGTTGACGATACCGATATTACGGAAGTCGAGTGCACGCCGGACCTCAACGAGCACCTGCTGAGTACCCACTAAGGTCCGGCAGCGCTAATATTTTGGCGCGGCGCGGTAGGCAGGGTCGGTGAGCACTTCACCGCTCGGAAGCGTCACGGCGAGGAAGCTCCCGCCCTTATCGCCGTTGCGAAGAGGATGGATCAGAATCGTTACCTTGTCGCCCGGCTTCAGGCTGGTGGATTTCCATCCTTGGCGAACGAGGTTATTGGGGCTGTTGCACTCAACGCTCCAGCGGTCCGTCCCGCCGTTCTCGTTCGGAACGTCGATCTGAATCCAGCTATGGGGATTCGTCCACTCAAATTGCACGATGGTGCCCGTCAGCGAGACCTGTTTGTCGCGATCAAACATTGCGGCGGAGTGATGAGCGGTCGCCGGTCGCGCGATCAGCAGCGCGATCAAAGCCAGCCACCCAACAACTGAAATCTTTCTCATTTCACTCCTCCGTTCCTGCCCCTCAACTGCGACCCCTCTATTCATGCGCTCATTGCTTCGAGCGGTGCCGGAAAGCCGCCTCGTCGAGCGTTGACCCGTCGGGAAGGGTCAGTGATATAAAGAGGCCGCCCTTCTCGCCGCTCCTCAGCGGCCAGATCACGACAGAGATTTTATCGCCTGGCTTGACGCTATCCGACTTCCATCCCTGCCGTGAAAGATTGTTGGGGCTGTTTAACTCGATGCTCCATTTGTCCACGCCCCCACTGTCGTTCGGCACATCCAGCTCGATCCAGCTGTGCGGATTTGTCCACTGAAATTCGTGAACGACGCCGACCAGAGTTGTCTCCTTGGAGCGGTCAAACATTGCGAAGGAGTGATGCGCCGAAGCACGGCCAGCCATGACCAGCAGGAGCACGCTCGCCAGTGCGCCGAAGACAAACTTGTTCACCGCCCACCTCTATCACAGATCACCGGTTTTGCTCCGACCTCCCTCAGCACAAGCTAGCGCAGTCTGGATAAAGTACTATAATACGCCAGAAAATTTGTAGCCTTACTTTCACGCCGCATCGGCGTCCGGCCGTTTCACACCAGTACCCAGTGGCGCCGCAGCAGCTGTGAAACGGAGAGACCATGAAACTTTCTGTCGCTATTTACCTGAGTGTCTTGGCCCTTGCGACTTTCCGGGCAGGGACCGAGAGCCAGGAAGCACAGAGGCCGGCAAAAGGAGCCGCCACAGCATCGTCTGATCCGACCGGATCTCCCGGACCGTATGGGCCATACCCCGATTGGGCCGGCATCTGGACACTCGACTTTCCAAAGCCGGGACAGCCCCCCGGGGAAGCGCCTGTGCTGACGCCCCCGGCCGCTGCGGAGCTTAAGACGATGGAGGAGGCCGAAGCGAGGAATGAAGAGCCGCCCACGGATGCCGCGAATTGCCTGCCACCCGGAATGCCCACAATCATGTTTATGCCGTATGACGTCGAGTTCCTGTTCACGCCTGGACGCGTCACGATCATTCAAGAAGCATACATGCAGGTTCGCCGGGTTTTCCTGGACGGGCGCGCCCATCCAGCCAAACTCGATCCCACTTTCAATGGCCACTCCATCGGTCACTGGGACGGCGACACGCTAGTGATTGATACGGTCGGACTCGGGCACAAAACACCCCTCGGCTACAATCACCTCAATCATGGCCCGAACTTGCATGTCGTCGAGCAAATTCGTCTGACGAATCCCGACCAGATGGAAGACCGAATGACGTTGACCGACCCAGACGTGCTCGCCAAGCCGTGGCACACGGTCCACACGTTCACGCGCCACCGAGAATGGGATCAGATCGAATACGTCTGCGAGGAGAACAATCGCAATCAGATCGATAGCAGCGGAAAAGTCTCGCCCGGCCTGCGCAAATGATCGCTCAGCGCTGGCCGTGATGGTCCAGGTTGAGCATGCGTTTCGAGTCATCTTCCATGCACGGAGGTGATTCCTGTGGCGCATCATCGGACGGTTTCACCAGCCGCGGAGCCTCGGTCCAGGGTTCCGTCAGCACATTCGGATCGTCCACGGTGACCTGATAGGCGAGGTTGTCACCAACCTTCCAGAAGCGCTCGGTGACGTGCATGGCCGACGTGTGAAAATATCCGCCTTCGCCGAACCAGGTATCATCCACGAAATTGATAGCGTCGACGATAAGCGTATCGCCCTCCCAGTGACCTATGGAGTCGCCGTAGTAGGACGGATCGGCATCGGCGCGATGCGGCCGACCATCGGTCGGGATGATACGATATGGATCACCGGACATATCTTCGTACAAAAAGATCATTTCGTTCGGCAGCTGAACGATCTGCCGCGGAGAGCCGATGCGCGGGACTCCTGGCTTCCCGCAGAAGAACACTTTGTCAAGCTTGGCTTCGTTGTCGAAGAGGTATTTCACCTTCGCCTGAAACTCGGGCTTGTAAGAGGGCGCCGCAGTGAACGGCAACGCACCCGGCACAGGAATCTTCGCGGGCCTGCGTCCACTCAAATCAACTTTTCTGATTTCGACAGAGCCATTGACTTGTTTCTTAAGGGCTACGCCGGGAAGATCGATTGAATACTGCCAGATCCCGCTCAGGTCGGGATGTCCGTCGAGTGTGTGGGCGGCCGTGGCGGCGGCAGAGGTAGCGTTTTGCTGCCCTTGCGCAGGGATCGTCAGTAGGATCGCCAAAGAAACCAGTGCATGCTTCATTTCCCAACCCTCCTTTCTTGACCAAGATTAATGGGAATCGACCGCATTCGGGTTCACCATCTCCAAAGAGGTTCCGTCTGCAAAAGTGATTTTTTGTAGAAAGCCGTAGAGCGATCCATCCTTTGCGCGATTCCCCTCAACCGTGACCACTTGTCCCACGGCATTCTTGAACTGGCCGCTCGTGACGCCGACACGCCTCAGCCAGGAAGGTGGGGCACTCTCGAATTTCCAATTCTCCACACCGCCGTCGGCTTTCTTCGCATCAATGTACACCGCGATATGCGGATTGACCCATTCCACTTGGGTCAGGGTGCCCGTCAAAGTGAATTTCTTGGACATGTCGAAAATCGATGAAGGCGAATGGTGCGCCCAACCGGAACCCGCTGCGCACAGCACTAGGATGGCCAACAGGACACCGGAAATTCTTGGTCGCAAGGAGGGCCTCCTTTCCGGATTGGTGCGAGCATATCACAAGGCCGTGTGCGTGTGTTCACGACCAATATGGCTGTATGCATTCTACGCGCCGATTCAGCAGGCGCTAGTGTGCCGGTGATTGCTTAGGCCATACTGCTTTCGATCATCCCATGGATGCCGCCGCCCATACGAGAGCCGGGAAGACGCTTCTTGCATTCACCATCATCTATTTTGTCTGGGGATCCACGTATCTAGCGATTCGCGTCGGTGTTCGAGAGTTTCCACCGTTTCTTCTGGCGGCCTTGCGATTCCTCGCGGCCGGGGCTGCTCTGTATGGTTGGGCCATCGCAAGCGGTAAGCGGTCACCCGGTCGGCGGCAATGGATGGAGATCTCCTTGCTCGCCATCCTGTTTTTCGTTCTCGACTACGGATTGTTGTTCTGGGCCGAGCAGCGGGTGCCTTCGGGGATTGCTGCGGTCCTGATGGCATCGATTCCGGTGTTTATCGCTCTGTCGGAAATCACTCTCCTCAGAACGCAAAGGATCACCATGCGCTTGGCCTTGGCTTTGTCGGCAGGAATTGCCGGAGTCGCCGTCTTGGCGAGTCGCTCGCTGGACCTCGGAGGGGCCCCCGTTGACGGCTTGGGCGCGATGGCGCTGCTTGTTGCATCGATCAGCTGGGCTCTGGGAACGGCACTGACGAAAAAGCTTTCTCTGCCGTCCTCTCACGTTATGAGCTCAGGGTCGCAGATGCTGGCCGGCGGAGCATTGCTGGCTTTGACATCAGCGGCCCTCGGAGAGTTTCGCAATTTTCATCCTTTGCGCATTTCACTGGGAGCCTGGCTCTCACTTGCGTACCTCATTGTCGCCGGATCCATCATCGCCTTTACAGCATACGTGTGGCTGATTCGTCATGAATCACCGACCAAGGTCGGTACGTACGCGTATGTCAATCCCGTCGTGGCTGTCCTGCTTGGATATTTCTTGGGCGGCGAAGCCCTTGGCCGGCGAACGATTCTAGGAACCGCGCTGATCCTCGTCAGCGTAGTGGCGATCACGACGGCGAAGCGGGACGCGGCAGTGCCTGTCGAGGGGGCAGCGAAGGCGGCCGGATAAGGCTCGGGGAAACCTTCCGCATCCTCAGGGGATCTAAAGGAGTAGAATAGCTACGGGTTGCCTCATACCCATCATACGGTTTTATGGAGGTGCCTAGATGCTGAAATCCTTCCTTTCAAAAGCCTTTATTCCTTTCATAACACTTGTTGTGCTGTCTTTGGTGCCGAATCCAACACTTGCCCAACGCGGAGGAGGCCATGGCGGTGGTGGCGGTGGATTTCACGGTGGTGGCGGCTTCCACGGCGGTGGAGGGTTCCATAGCGGCGGTTTTGGAGGCGGCGGGTCTCATGGCTATGGTGGCGCATACCGTGGCGGCGGAGTCTATCATGGCGGCAGCCTCGGTGGGCGGTATTACGGCGGCGGTGCGTATCGCGGAGGCTTCAGCAGAGGTGGCGGAGCTTTGAGCTCGCGCGGTTCGGGCGGATACGCCCGCGGTTTTAGTGGAGCAGGAAGGGCGTCCGGCGCTCACAGCGCGATCGCCGACGGTAGCTGGCATTCGTTTGGCGGTGGCCGCAGTCTCTCGGGCACGCACGCCGGAGGAGCACTTCATAACACCGCAATAGCGGACGGCAATTGGCATTCGTTTGGAGCCACGCGCGGATTTAGCGGGGCAGGCAGCGTCAGCAGCCGAGGATATGGCTGGAACGGTTACGGCTGGCACAACAATGGCTGGGGTTGGTACGGTCATGGTGGCGGTTGCTGGGGTTGTGGTTGGGGATGGGGATTCGGTTGGGGATTTGGCTGGGGCCTCGGTTGGGGTTGGGGATGGCCTTGGGTTGGCGTGTGGTGGGGACCAGGTCCATATTGGTATTACCCATGGTGGTGGGGTTCGGTCGCCTACCCATCCGGTCCTTACTACCAGTATGGGCCCCCGTACGCGCCTCCGGCGCAGGACGACTCGGGCTACGAGGATTATTACTCCTACGGCCCGCCTTACGCGGCTCCGCCAGACTCCATGGCGCCGAACCAGTCCGCTCCAGCACCAAGGGCTGCTGTTCCGAGCCTGACGACCGGTAACGTGGCCGAATCGAGGCCGACGATCTTGCTCTATCTGACCGACGGCACAGTGTACCCAGCAACCGATTATTGGATTGCCGGCAATACCCTTCATTACGTCGTGAGTTACGGAGAGGAAAGCACGGTCGCTATGGATCAGGTCGACTTGCAGCGCACGATCAACGAAAACTCAAAGCGCGGCGTGCGAGTTTCCCTCAGGCCCAGGGCGGATAGCGCCAAAGTGCCTCAGACCAATGGTTCGCCGGTCGGCTCCCCGCCGGCGAACAAGGTTCAACCGATTGCACTCGTCGAGCCCGCCGCTTAACCGCGTCTCTATCCCCGCGGGAGGGTGAGAACACGACGTGGGGGATTCGGGGCGTACATTTCTTCGACAAGGGCGGCGCGGCGATCGAGAACCACGCGCTGATTGAGAGAGCCCTTGTCGGTAATTTCACCGGCATCAAGCGAAGGCGGTTCCTCGACTAACATGGCCCGCTCGACACGATTCGAATTGCCTGTCGCTTGCGCAGCAAAAGATTGAAGCAGCGAGGCGAGCTTCGCTCGCACCGCTTCGTGATCGAGGATTGCGGCCGCCGAAGTTGTCTCGCGCAACTCCGAAGCCAGCCCTCGGGATGCCTCCAGATTCGGAAACAGAAGTAGAGCCAAATAGTTGCGATCGTGTCCGGCGATGACCACATCGGTCACATACGGTGCGAACCAGTGGATGATTTTGCTGCGCAGCGGGCCGACGTTCACAAACGTCCCCGAGGATAATTTGAAATCCTCCGTCAGCCGTCCGTCGAAGATCAGGCCTTTGTTTACGTCCTCAGAATCGACGAAGCGCACTGCATCACCGAAGCGGTAGTAGCCCTCCTCGTCAAACGCCCGGCGCGTGAGTTCCGGTTCTTTCCAATAGCCGGGGGTGACGTTCGGTCCCTTCACCCGGATTTCCGTCTTCGATCCGTGGGCTACCAGCTTGGCTTCCACGCCCGGCATCGGAATTCCAATTACGCCGCTGTGCTCGGTGTCCCAGGTGCACTGCAGCGCCATAGGTGACGTTTCCGTGGCCCCGAGTCCGGTCGCCATCATGATTCGCTCGCCACAGGTTTCGATCATCAGCTCCCGGTAGTCATCCCAGAGCGCCTGAGAAAGTGCCGCTCCAGCGTAGAACATGAACTTCAGGCGGCTGAAGAAGTTCTGGCGCAACTGCGCATCGGCGCGAAAATGGCAGAGCAGTTCGTCGTAGCCACGCGGCATGTTGAAATAAATGGTGGGCGCAATTTCCCGGAGGTTCCTAACGGTTGCTTCAATTCCGGCTGCCGTCGGGCGCCCGTCGTCGATATAGAGAGTGCCTCCGTTGTAAAGGGTCATTCCCGTGTTGTGATTACCCCCGGCGGTATGATTCCAGGGCATCCAATCAACCACCACGGGTGGCTCTTCGCTCAAAAAAGGAAATCCCTGCAGGATCATTTGTTGGTTGCTGCAAATCATTCGGTGCGTGTTGATGACGGCCTTGGGTAGGCCGGTCGAGCCGGAAGAGAACAGAAATTTCGCGATGTCGTCGGGCTGGATCGCGGCGTGCACCGCCTCCACTGCCGAGGTCGGATTCCTCGCCGCCAGATCATCGAACGAAATAGTCCTGCGCCCAGGAATGGCGCCTTCTGTTAGGACGAGTTCGATTTCAGGATCGACCGCAGCCTCAATCGCGCGCCGGTAACGAGCGCCATTCGACACAAACACCATCCCTGGACTGAGAATCTTCATGACGTGCTTGAGCTTTGCAAAATCGGTCGAAACCAGGGAATAGGGAGGTGCGATCGACGCCGTCGGCACCCCGACGTGCTCTCCGGCAAACATCAGCAGCAGATGCTCGAGGTCATTGTCGGAAAGGATGGCCACGGGCCGGTTTGCCGAAAGCCCTCGATCCAGAAGTGCCTGGCCGAGACTGCGCACCTTCTCAAGCGCTTCGCCGTATCTCAAATATCGCCATGCGCCATTGGCGTAGCGCTTTGCCGCCAGAGGGCGATCTGGCGCAACCCGCGCCCAATGTAGGAGGCGCGTCGTCAAAACGCGTGGGTAATCGCCAAGCGGTTCGTCCGGGCGCAACAGGATCGTGCCATCTCCGCGACGCTCCATCGACGCGCGAGAGGTTCGCAATCGAACGGCGCGCACCTGTGGTTTTTCGATCAGCCGAGTGTGCTTCATCGATTTAACAGAGGGATGTGGCTAACTGCCAAATTGTAACGCCGGGCGGTTTCAACACGCTAGGGTCTCGGCTTTTTATCGGGGATCGGGCGCGCATACAGTTGGAACCACGTGCCGCCTCCCCGATGGCTCACAGTGCCAACGTCTTCGCGGAAGACCATAAGCGGCCTAGAGACTTTCTGGGGCACGAGAAAAACCAGCCATCCTTCGACCGAATCGCCAGGCCTCAGCGTTCCACCTAGACGCGGCTTGAGCGGAGCATCGAGAATCGGCGCGTCGAATTCTTGGCCCTCAGGAGCGGTGGCCGTGAACTGGGTTTCGTTGAGGTCATAGTTGTCATGTGCTGGCGAAGTGCGGGAGGAGAACTCAACCCGCACCCGCGCGAGCAGGTAGTCAAATCCAGGTTTGGGGGGTGGGTTCGATGCACTTGCCTGCTGCACGATGCCCCATGCCTTTTCCCCGCGAACGACTGCCAGAACTGTAATCTGGGCATTGTAGAGTTCGCTGCCGAGATACTGGTCGCCGAACTCGATGATGATGGTGACCGGCGCGCCGACAGGTTGGCCATCTATTTTCGCGGCATTTGAATGAGTCGAGTCAGTCGGCGCGAACGCAGCAAGCGGGAAAAAAATCAACAGGATTGAAGCAAGCCACAGGCAGCTGTGGCGCCTTGCTACGCCCATGGATCGATGGGCATGCTCACGCGATAGCTCATGTTTGCAACCATGTGGTACGGGTTGGTCTGGCCGCCGACGACAACGAAATTGTAGGAGTCCGGCCGCTGATAGTAGGGAATTCGCGCATCGTCGGGAGTTTGCGGATCTGGCACCCAGCGGGCGGCGAAGAGCGTGGAGCGTGCATCCTTCGCTGAAATCGTTTGGTTTTTCTGCAGCCAGTCCGCGAGCTGTTCCTTTGTCTTGTAACCGAGCTCGACCAGCCCCTGCGCCACGAGCGGATCGAGAACAATCAGCGCGCCAAAGAGCGGGCCGAAGGGCGTGCAATTGTAGGCAATCGCTTCGTGATATTGCGGGACGGGTTTCACACCGAGGCCGATGCCCCCCTGCCCTTGGGAAATGCTGAAGCCTAGGAACAGACTCACGACATTTTCATCCGGCTTGAATCCCTTCTGAACGCTCAGGGGCGTCCAGGGGCTGGCCTTTTCGTTTTCGGGAAGAACCAGATTGTTGTAATTCACGCCGTTGCCGAGTGTGCCGAGATAGGTTTGGCCGGGAATCCCGGAGTTGCTCAAGTTCCGAGAGAGCATCGTCCAGGCGCGTCCAATGGCGGCGTTCGGTTGAGCGAACGGACCCATCGTGCCAATGCCGTAGTTCATGTTGAGCTTGTCGCGAATCCTGCCATTGATCACCGCCGCAACCGCAAATGAGTTGGTCGAACTAGAAAGCGCCGTTAGCCCACTCGCTGCAATCGCGAGGATGATAGGAAAATATTCGGGCTTGGCACCGGCCATCACAGCGTTGACCGCGACTTGTCTGACTGTGTAGGACCATTCGGGGTAGGAGCCGCGTGCGGGCGCCATCTTCCCGACCACTTCATCCGGCTTGCGGCTCGTGCCCTTCAGCATGACGTCGACGCGTTCCGGGGTCGGTAGCACGATCTGCATGAAGTCGGTCATCCCGTTATCGATGTAGTACTGCTGAAGGTTCTCCTCCGTGTCGACGAATGTCTCGGGTCCCGTGGAGATGCTGACCTCGCCCGTTTTCGATTCTTCTGCTGTCAGGGGATTCGTGAGCGCGCCGATCACTTCCTTCATCAGAGGTCGGCCGCTGACCGGATCGTTGCCTTCTAGGTAGGCATACATCTCCTCGTCTGTCTTGCCCCAGACCGGATGCGGTGTGAAGCAGATGCGCTCGTGTGGCATGCCGCGCTGCGCGGCATTGGAAAGCGCTAGGTCCTTAAAAGCGATTGTGACCAAGGGCGCGGTCGGAAAGCCCATCTGCTCGTACTTTATGCAGTGACCGACGGTCGCTGGTGTGCAGGTACTTCAATGGCCGATGGCCATAATCACGGCGTTGCCGTTGGCCTTTATGTCCGCATTCAGCTTCGGGTCATCGTCGGCAAACGCGCCAGCCTTCAGGCGATACACCGTCGTGACACTCGGCATGTTCTTCTTGAACCAGACAGCGACTTGAGCGAGAAAGTGGTCCGCACCCGGAAATCCATCGGAGACTAGATAAATGGTCTTTCCGTCAAGCGTATCCAGCCGCTTCGCCATGGGGACGAGTTGAATCGGTGGAGGAAGACCTTTCGGGTTGAGCGCCACGATTTTGCCAGCGCTCGGTGAGGGCTTGGCCTTTTGCGCTTCCAGGCGCCCGTCAGCGAGCAGCGCTGGAGACATACCCAGCAGCGACAACATTTTTCGCCTGTTCATGACCTACCCCTTTCCGAAAAACTTGCCGCATTCCTTTGGGCGCTTCCAGTTGTGGATGCTATCGACGCGTTGTGGCCTTGTCAACAAGCGGGTCCTTACAACCCGATACGAAATGGTCAACGAATGGGCAGATTTCAAAGACTCAGGCGCCCACAAAGTTGACATCTCAGCGGGTTGCGCCAATAATTTTCCGCCGATCTTGGCGCCAGAGTCTGAAGCGATCGGGTAAAGGCCTACTTCACGTGTTACGGGATGTCTGCATGAGATTCGATTATGGTCGGTCGGCCGGTCGGGCGTCCTTCGCAGGTAGGCCGTGGCGCTAGAGTATGTTTTGTTCCTGCCCGGACTCGCTTGCGACCAGGAGGTGTGGAGGTATCCGTCGCGCCAAGTTTCTGAAGTGGCGAGTGTGAGCGTTGCTGACTATGGCGGGAGCGACTCGATCAAGAAAATGGTCGAGACCGCGCTCAGGCGTGCGCCGGACTCCTTCGCACTCGTGGGGCACTCGATGGGCGGGCGCGTCGCATTGGAAGTCGTTCGTCGCGTGCCCGAGCGCGTTGCGGGGATGGCCTTGCTCGATACGGCCTACCGCTCCTTTGTGCCCGGCGAAGTGGGCGAGCGAGAAACGGCCGAGCGGCTCCGGCTCGTCGATCTCGCACGTTCGCGCGGAATGCGCGCGATGGCCTTGGACTGGGTTCAGAAAATGGTTCACCCCTCGCGGCTTTCCGACGCAGCTTTGATCCAGTCCATCGTCGACATGTTTGCCCGCAAGTCTCCTGAAATCTTCGCAGGCCAGATCAAAGCTCTGCTGGAGCGGCCCGATGGGACGCCGGTGCTGTCTACGATCCGCTGTCCAACGCTCGTTCTGTGCGGCCGGGAAGATTCCTGGAGCGTGCCCCTCACGCACAGACAGATTGCGGCACGCATTCCGCGAAGCAAGCTCGTGATGATCGAAAATTGCGGGCATATGGCGCCCATGGAGCGCCCCAGCCAAGTTACTGCCGCATTGCTCGCCTGGCTCGAAGCCGTTCGACGCGAACCAGAACCGCGGCCGCCCGAAGCCAATCGATGTTGACGCGAAGCTTTGAGGCTCACTAGAATTCCACTCGAAGAAAGGAAGGCACTGTGGGGGATAAGAGGACGGCAATGGTGGTCAGCGCGCATTCGGCGGACTTTGTGTGGCGCGCGGGGGGTGCGATCGCGCTTTACGCAGAGCGCGGATATGAAGTGACGGTCATTTGTTTGTCATTCGGTGAGCGCGGCGAATCCGCCAAGCTCTGGCGGCAGCCGGGGATGACCTTGGAAGGAGTTAAAGAAGATCGCAAGCGGGAGGCCTCGAAGGCGGCAGCGATTCTAGGCTGCAAGATGATCTTCTTTGACGTCGGGGATTACCCGATGCGCGTGCCAGACAGCGTTCTTTATGAATTGGCGGGACTGTTCCGCACGATTCGCCCAGAGTTCATTCTTACCCATTCGCTGAAGGACCCGTATAATTTCGATCATCCGCTCGTCGCGCATCTGACGCAGGAGGCTCGCATCGTCGCCCAGGCCCACGGCCATGACCCGTACAAAGAGCCCGTGCTCGGCGCCCCCCCTGTGTTTCTGTTCGAGCCACACCAGCCCGAGCAGTGCGAATGGAAACCCCAGGTACTGCTTGATATCACCTCCGTATGGCCCAAAAAATATGCTGCGTTCAAGGAAATGAACGCGCAGGAGCACCTTTGGCATTACTACGAGCGCGTCGCGCTGCAGCGTGGCGTGCAGGCCTCACGCAACTCCAACCTCAAAATCACCTACGGGGAGGCCTACCAGCGCGTTTTTCCCCACGTCACAGAGGTGCTCTCATGACGAAGCCGGTCGTCGTTCGGCGGGTAGAGCTGCCTCCTCAAGATGCCGTCACCGCACTGGGCCAGTATGGAGTCTCCACCGTGCACGAGGCGCAAGGACGCACTGGATTGCTCGCCCCATACATGCGCCCGATCTATCCCGGTGCGTCGATCGCCGGACACGCCGTCACGGTCTCGTTGCCTCCAGGCGACAATTTGATGATTCATGTGGCCGTCGAGATTTGTACGGCGGGCAGCGTTCTTGTGGTGGCGCCCACTTCGCCCTCGACCGACGGTTATTTCGGCGAGCTTCTGGCAACTTCACTTCGCGCACGTGGCGTGAAGGGCCTGGTTATCGACGCCGGTGTGCGCGATGTGCGGCCGTTGACGGAGATGAAGTTCCCAGTCTGGAGCCGCGCGGTGAGTTCGCAGGGCACGGTGAAGGCGACGCTCGGTTCGGTAAATGTTCCCATCGTATGTGCAGGCGCCGCCATCGAGCCCGGAGATGTGATCGTCGCCGATGATGATGGCGTCGTTGTCGTGAAGCGCGCGGAAGCGACAGTCGTCGCCGCTGCGTCCAAGCAGCGAGTCGACAAAGAGGAAGGTACGCGACAGCGCCTGGCGAAGGGCGAACTCGGTCTAGACCTTTACGGCCTGCGGGCAAAGCTCAAAGAACTCGGTCTCGAGTACCAGTAGAGCGTTTTCAAAAATGATCAGTTTGAGCGATGCCGAAATTCGAAGTGCCGAATCGGCGTGCTATGCCGGCTATGCGCGGAGGCAAAAGGGGCGCCGCGGCGAAGATTTGTTTCAAACCTAGGAGGGGCATGGCTTCTCGACCGATTCAGCGAATTGGTCTCGTCGGTTTCGGCGAAGTGGGCGGCATATTCGGCCGCGATTTTGCGGAGCAGGGGATCCGGGTGTCGGTTTACGACATCCTCTTTCATTCGACCGAGTCTCGTGCAGCTATGTTTCAGAAGGCGCGCGATTGCGGCGTAGAAGCCTGCGAGAGTCTGGCCGAGTGCGTGCGCGAAGCCGAGCTTGTCATCTCAGCAGTGACCGCCTCTTCTTCGCTCGATGTGGCGAAAGATGCTTCGAGCCTTTTGCGCCCTGGCCAAATTTTCATGGACATCAACTCTGTTTCACCGACTACGAAACGCGCCGATGCCGCTCAGATCGAGAGAAGCGGCGCGCACTTTGTCGAATCTGCCGTGATGGCACCGGTTCCTCCGTACCGCCTGAAAGCCCCTATGCTGCTGGGTGGTCCGTACGCTGCTGAGGTTGCCCCCCGTCTCAGGGTCCTCGGTATGGACGCGACGCCTGTGAGCGAACGGATCGGCGTCGCCTCCGCCGTCAAGATGTGCCGCAGTGTAATGATTAAAGGAATTGAGGCGCTCGCGGTAGAGTGCCTGTTCGCCGCCAGGCGGTATGGAGCGGAGGAGGCGGTTCTCGGATCACTCGAAGCGACGTATCCCCAGATGGGATGGGGTGACAAGCTCCCGAACTATCTCGTTAGCCGCGTGGCCGAGCATGGGCGCCGTCGCGCGGCTGAAATGCGCGAGGTTGCCGAGGCCCTCCGCGATGTGGGAATCGATCCGACCATGGCCGAGGCCACGGCCGAAAGACAGGATGGGCTCGTCTCCGAAATGGTGGAACAGAATTTGAAATACAAAGACATGGCGCCATTTTCATGGATCGTTCTGGCCGAGGCCTTGAGCAAAGCGGCGGCGCATAAGAAGCAGTGACATACGAGGGACGCTCGCTCTCGAGCCAACCCACCTATCTCCGAAAAAAACATCGGACGGAAACCTCAGGGTTTCTCGATAACCAGCTCGGGTGGGCGCCGACGCGGAACGCGCTGGCCACGGCCCGGAAAGCGCGACAGCACTTCGCCATCCCACAGCCGGATGACGCGCTTGCGAAACAGCCAGCGATGGCGGATCTTGACCAGCGTGTCGTCATAGTAGCCCGCGAAGCGGAGCGTGTACGGCGGTTCGCCGCGACACTCGGTGACGAACACGAACGAGCGCGCCGAGCACCGTTTTGAATTGCCCGTTACGACCAACTGGCTGATGTGATGCTGGCGGCCTGGAAAATTGGGCACGTTGCGGAAGTGCTCGGCAAACCGCCGGATGTTATCGCGCCCTTCCCAACGGTCAGGCTCTTCGAAAACATCTTCGATGACGACTGCATCGGCCGTAAAACAGGCAACCAGCCGATCGACGTCACCCGTATCGAGTGCCCAGGCGTAGTGCGCCAGCAGGTCGTTGATGGCCACGCGATCCGCGATGGTCAAAGGCTTTTCTTTTGGCATGCGAGGATTGCCCCGTCACGACGGGGCCAGCGCTAGCAGTAAAGCGCCCGACCCTGTCGGGCACCATACTCGTGCCGAGGACGAAGGGGATCGTGCGACCCCATCGAGCTTTCCCCGATCCGACCCTTGAGACGCTCGAGCTCAGACCCCATCAATATCCGACCGTGACGCGTTCCCGATGATGTTTCGGGTGCTCGGCTTCGTTCATCATCGCGACGGCATAATCCTGGAGCGAAATATGGCTCTTGCCTTTTTCGTCGTAGAGGACGTGGTCCTTGCCCAGGCGAAACCTGTTCGTGCGCTGCCCGGGACCGATCATCACCGACGGTGCCAGAAAGACCCAATCAAGGCCCGGCTCCTGCTTCAATAGATAGTACAGCTCGCGGGTGCCGCGAATCCCAGGCTTGAAAGGCTCAAATGCAGCGGGAAACTCTGGTGAGTCGAGGAATTCAATCCCAGCGGGGGTTTTCAGACTGGCCGCGCCACCCACGGCCAGGAAGCGTTTCACGCCTGATTTTTTCACGGCAGAGATGATCGCGCGGTGCCCTCGAACGTGCCGATGGAAGGTCTCCGGACCAGGAACGCCGCGCGCGGGATTAAATGAGCTGATCACCACATCGTGGCCGGCAAGTACTCGCGCAAGCTGATCGCCGCGCAGCACGTCGCCTTGTACGACGGTGAGATTTGGGTGGGGCGCGATGCGCTGCGGACGACGGATGATGGCGGTCACCTGGTGGCCACGGCGCAGGGCCTCCGAGAGAATTTTCGAGCCGACAAAACCACTTGCACCGATGAGCGCAATCTTCATTCCCGCCTCCCCCAGGGATGTGCCGAGATCACGCTCGTGGCGCGATCAATCGTGATTGACAGACAGAAAAATCAGCGGGATTGTACCACCTTCGCTTTCCATTTCGCCGGCGGAGATCAACCCATGACAGGGACGGAGCCATTCGGTGAGGGACACTCGATGCTGCGCGAGCCAAAGCTGGACTTTGCCTTCGAGGTGCGCTTGCGCTTTACGCGCGTGCAAACGATCGCCAAGATGCCAACGGGCTCAGGGCGCGGCGCCGTATACGTTGACAGCGGAGAGTTCGAAGGGCCCCGTTTGCGAGGCAAAGCTGTGCCGAATAGCGGAGGCGATTATTCACTCTTTCGACCCGACGGCGTATTGGCATTCGACGCGCGCTACATGCTCGAGGAGAACGACGGTACGCTCATCCTGCTCCACAATCGGGGCTACCTCTGGGGGCGTAAGCCGGATACGATCGAGCGCCTGCGCGAAATGGCTTTTGCTGGAGGTCCTAAGGTCGATCCGTCTGAATACTATCTTCGTGCCTTTCCGACGTTCGAGGTCGAAGCCGGCAAGCACGATTGGTTGATGCGATACGTCTTTGTCGGCATCGGTGAGCGCCATCGGGACGGGAACCTGATCCGCTACTACGCGCTGCTATAAAGTGGCGGAAAGGGCGATGTCGGAAAGGCGCTGGAAGCGCTCGATGTTTTCGCCCTCGTCCATGACGCCGGAAGTGAGACAGACGAATGTCATATCTCTTTCCGGATCGACCCAGAACAGCGTGCTGCCAAAGCCTGTGTTGCCGAAGGTCCTGGGCGAGGACAAGGTGCCGAACTGGTGATGGCAAATCACCTCGCCGCGCAGAAAGAAGCCCAGACCGATGTAGGCAGGGTACGGCTCCCAGCCGCGCGCATGACCAATCGCCGTGTAAAGATCGTTCGGGGAGTTGCCCGTTCGATTTCGCGTGGCCTGATCGACGATCGCCGGGCCCAGGATGCGAACCCCGTCGAGTTCGCCGCCACGTCGCAGCATTTCCGCGAAGCGAAACATGTCTGAGACAGTGGAGACGCCTCCCACCCAAGGCATTTCTGATTCCGGCTCCTCAAACGCACCGTTTTCTCCCAGGTGGCTATGGCCGAGGTGCTGAAGTGGGGGCACGGTGGGCATGAAAAACGGCACAATGTGGCGAGCTTTGAGATCGCTCCGCACACCGATGGCGGAGTCCTTCATGCGCAGCGGCGTGAAAATTTCATCCGCAACAATGTCACGGTAGTGTCTTTTGCGATCGTCGACCCGTCGAACAGCTTCCCCGAGCAGCGCGTGCGCACACATAGGCGAATAGGAGACCGTGCCGCCCGGGGTGCCCGTGCAGTGAACGTGAGCACAAATTGCGGCGATCACTTCGTCCAGATGATCGATGTACATACCCGCAACGGGAGCGAAAAGCGGCGGCAGGCCGGAGCGATGCGTTAGGAGATGCTCGACAGTGATGCGCTCTCGGGACCCGCCAGAAAACTCGGGGATGAGCTCGGAAATGCGCGTCGTTAAGGCGAAATCCCCACGTTCGATCGAGCGGAAGACCAGCACGTTGGTGAATGCCTTGGTCACCGAAAACAGGCTGAAGACATGGTCCTTTCGCATGGGCTCTTTCGTTGCTTCCCGAGCGTAGCCAATGGCTTCGTGCAAGCCGACTTCACCATGGCGAGCGACAAGAATCACGGCACCATGATAGGTGCCCTGCTCGATGTCTCGTTCGATCGTCGATTTGAGGCGCTCGAGCCTGCTCGTGGAAAAGGCGCTCCTCACCATTGCTTCTTGCATACTCGGGGCCTCCCGCACTTCGAAATGCCGCAACCGCTTTCAGGATCAGCGGATCATACCCGATCAGGAGTCGTCGGATGTACGGAAATCGCGTCATACCGGCACGTTTGGCCGAGCGGAAAAACGTGATCGCGAATGTGGTAGGCTGGGACCCTGGCGGAGCGGGCTGCCGTACGCTCTTTCGCGGCCAACGTCCTCTAGGTAGGGGCCGCCACGGAGATCAGTCATGAATACGCCTTCAACGGCTCGTGTTGCGGAATCGGAAGCGGCGCGAGGGGACACTTACTATTGCGAAGTTCCTCACGAGCCGTGCGCCGTGGTGATGTTTGGCGCTTCAGGCGATCTGGCAAAGCGCAAGCTCTTGCCCGCGCTCTACGATCTCGCGGTCCATGCGTGCCTGGCACCGCGGTTTCGCCTGCTTGGGTTCGCGCGCACGCCGATGAGTGACGACCAATTCCGAGGGACGACCGCCGAGGCCATAACGAAGAAGGACGAACCGGGAGCCGATGAGGCGAAGCGGCTGCACTTCGTGAGTCAGATGTGTTATTTCGCTGGCGACTACGACGCTCCGGACTCCTACCAGCGTTTGGCCGAGCGCTTGGAAGAGCTTGATGCCGAAGGGCAGTTGGGCGGCAATCGCCTATTTTATCTCGCGACTCCGCCGGAGGTCTATTCCCATATCATCGAGCAACTGGGCGGAGCAGGGCTCGCCAAGTCGAAGCGCGATGGTTCGTGGACGCGCGTGATCATTGAGAAACCGTTTGGCCGCGACGGTCAATCGGCGCGAGCGTTGAACGCAAAAGTGCTTTCTGTCTTTGACGAGTCACAGGTCTATCGTATCGACCACTACCTTGGCAAGGAAACCGTGCAGAACCTGTTGGTTTTTCGTTTCGGGAACGGCATCTTCGAGCCGCTCTGGAACCGCAATTACATCGACCATGTGCAGATCACGGCGGCGGAGTCTCTAGGTGTCGAACGCCGAGCTGCTTTTTATGAATCCGCGGGAGCGTTGCGAGACATGATCCAAAGCCACGTGCTGCAACTGGCGTCGCTGGTTGGGATGGAATCACCCGCGACGTTCGATGCCACGGCGGTTCGCAACGAGAAGATTAAGATTCTGCAATCGATCCGACCGCTAGAGCCCGAGACTGTCTGGAAATCGGTGGTTCGCGGCCAGTATGGGCCGGGAAACATACAAGGCGCGGCGGTACCCGGATATCGGCAGGAACCAGGTGTAAAGTCCGAGTCGGCAACAGAGACGTTTGTGGCGCTCAAACTTTTGGTCGACAACTGGCGATGGAGTGGCGTGCCGTTTTATTTGCGCTCCGGCAAACGCTTGGCGCACCCGGGGACAGAGATCGCCATTCGCTTTAAACAGGCGCCACATATCGTTTTTCAGGGGAACCACGTAGACCCGAATTCGATCGTATTGAATATTCAGCCGAATGAGGGAATCTCTCTTTCCTTTGGTGCCAAGGCTCCCGGTGGGCAGATGGAGATTCGTCCGGTGACGATGGACTTTCGCTACCGACAGGCGTTCGGCGGAGGCTCACGCGAGGCATACGCCACGCTGATCAACGACTGCATCCGCGGCGATGCCACACTGTTCGATCGCGCCGATAGCGTCGAAGCGGCGTGGGGTCTTGTCGACCCGATTTTGCAGGCCTGGGCGACCGCGGCTGCTCCGCCCTTCCCGAATTACCCGGCGGGCAGCCAAGGGCCGCGCGCAGCAGACGATCTGCTCGCCTCCGAAGGGCGACGCTGGCGTAATCTGTAAGATCTATTCCACAAAAAGGCGAACGGACGATTCGGGAGTACCACGCAGTTCGGAGGACCCCATGATACTCGCCGGCGATGTCGGCGGGACGAAGACAAACCTAGGCCTGTTCGAAGTCCAGAACGACGCGCTGGTCAAAATAACAGATAAGCGCTACGCGAGCCGAGATCACAAAGGCCTGGACGAGGTCGTGGCGGATTTTGTGGGCGCCACGGGAGCGAAAGTGACGGCGGCGGGATTCGGAGTGGCCGGCGCTGTGCATGATTATCGCGTGCATACCTCCAACTTGCCCTGGAATGTCGACGGCGCAACAATGGCCCGGCAACTCGGGCTTGAGCACGTGCGGCTGTTGAACGATGTCGAAGCCACTGCCCACGGAATCAGTATTTTGGGTCCCAGCGGTCTGGAAACGCTTCATGCGGGTGCCTCGGCGCCAGGGACTCGTGTCGTAATCGCTGCGGGGACGGGACTGGGGGAGGCCATTCTTTTCTGGAACGGCGTCGAGCACCTTCCCACTCCGACCGAGGGTGGCCATGCGGACTTTGCGCCGCATACGGTCCGGCAGGCTGAGCTCTGGAAGTTCATAAAGGCGCGCAGCGAGTTCGTCAGCGCAGAGCTGGTTCTATCCGGCAGGGGCTTCCGAACGGTGCACGAATTCTTGAGCCAAGCCGTGCGGCATCCAGCCTTTGATGATCCAAGAATTGATTCGGCCGCAGAAATCACGCGAATGGCCCTCGGCAAGGAGTGCCCGGTCTGCGTCGATGCGGTGGGCTTGTGGGTCGAGATCTATGGCTCAGAAGCGGGGAATCTTGCCGTTCGCTCGCTCGCGCGCGGTGGTATTTACGTGGCAGGAGGTATTGCGATCAAGATACTGCCTTTTCTGAAGGACGGCCGATTCGTTTCAGCCGCACACCACAAGGAGAAAATGACGGCCTGGCTCGAAGAGATTCCCATTTACGTGGTGCTCGACGAAGAATGTCCGCTGAAGGGTGCCGCGAGTGCCGCATGGAAGTCTCGTCGGGCAATGATGTAGGAATCGCCCAGGGTCCTGTTCCTTTCAAACCTCCAGGTGGGTCTAGGACGCAGTTCTGGTACCGACCGAAATTGTCGCGGCAGGGGTTTTCACACAATGTTCCGGTCATTCCGCCGCGGGGACAAGCACAGTCCTTCGTTCCGTTTAACTCATTGATCTGTCGGCACGGCGGCGATATGCAATTCTGGCAACAGAATTGCCCGAATTATGTCTCGTCTGGCACGGAGAGAGAGGAACGCGCATGAAGCGCCTTATGGCTTTGGGAGTCTTTGCTGTGGGACTGGTCCTACCAACGCACGCCCAGACGGCGCATACCGCCGCCGGTGGCGCGGCGAATTCCCCAAGTGCTAACGGTGGTGGTGGCTGGGGCGGTGGCGGCGGATATGGTGGGGGGAGCAGGCCCGTGAGCCACCCACCGACCCAGTTCAGCACGACGAGCGTCAGCGGCACACAAAACGAATACGTGCCTTCCGTCTTTGTTTCCTACGATCGAGCCATCGCCAAAGGCCAGAACGCGCTCGATACGCCGCCGCCGACGGTTGCCGAGGCTGCGCGTCAGCAGAGCAATACGCACGCAGAGAAAGCCAAGCTGGCCCTAGTGCAGGATATCTATGGAAAAGCTATGGTGATTCCGCAGTAGGCCACCTCTGATTCCAGCGCGATCCTCTGAGTGGGTCCACCTCCGAAGCTTCTCCTTCGGTTTCGACTGCAGAATCTCTCGCTGTATCTCATACGGCTGAAGACTTGCCCGATACATCATCGAGGGAAAAAACGGCCGACTCGCGGGGTGAGCGCACCGCCGGCCGTCGGGTTTGGACTGCGCTAAGGGCAGCAAGGCCCGTTGGTTATTTGGGTGCGTTCGCTGTGCTGAACGTGTAGATAAAGCCGAGTTCCGCGATCGGCTGAGTATCTACGAATCGAGTACCTTTCTGGAAGAAATCACGATTTGAATAGTCTTCGCGGAACTCAAACCGCGTTTGGAAGGCTCCCGTCCAGTTGTAGGCGTATGTCATGGTTCCTTCGCCGACATGAGCCTTTATCCCCGTCCCCAGAGCAAACCCGTAAGGATCATTAAAATACTCGTAACGGGCTGCCAAGTAGCTCTTCGAGTTAGGCGTGTACTTAACATAGCCGGCGATCCCCCACCAATTGACGGCCTGGGAAGTCTCTCCTTCTCCCAAGCCGAATTTATCGCCGTAGTCGTAGTCGCCATTCAGTTGGAAGGTCCACTTGGTGTTGGGCGTAAAAGCAATCGTGGCGTCCTCCAGTTGCCTCCAGTTGTTGTTGGGCTTGCCGGACGAGCCGTACAAAATCGAATCGCCTTGCGGACCGGCCAAATAGTTTTCGGTGACAGCCCACTTCGCCGTGGGAGTCCAAGCGAGGCTCACACCATAGGTCTTGCCGGAGTTAAACTGCTCCGTTCCGTTCCAGTTGTTCACCAGATAGCCCGTGATCGACCACTTCGGATTAAACGTGTACTTGGCATTTACGCCGAAATGGAAGTAGGGAATCGCGTAGTAGAACAGGATACTGCGCGAGTAGTTGAAGTTGGCGTTCGTCTCGATGACTTCCGCTCCGGCCGGGGTAACGAATTTTCCAACCGTAAAGGTCAGTCCTTTGCCTATGGGTGCGAGGTAGGAAACGTAAGCCTCCTTCAAAGCCACATTGGAGGCGTCCGTCTGATTGGCAGTCGTCCCGCAGCTAATAGGGACACCGCTTCCGTTAGTCCCATTCACCGCTCCGCAGTAATTGTTGAAGTTTCCGTTAATGGCTGCCGCAGCTTGACCGTAGATGACGCCCACGTGAAAACCTGCTCGGCCGAAGCCCCCCGAGGTTGCGTCGGGTGCTTTATCGGCAACAAGCTCAAGAGCATTCAAGCTGAACTGCTGAGCATTTTCATCGAAGAAGCGCAAAGTATTTCCCTGAATCCCATTGGGAAAAAATGCGGGTCCGAGAGCGGCTGGCTGGTTAAAATTGAAGGCGTAATAGCCATCCACGGTTCCGCTGAGCGTCACCGGGCCGAGCAAACTGCCGACGGTAACCTTCGGTGGTGCCTCGTCGGCCGGAGTGACGCTGGGGCTAAGGCCCGAGCCGGCCGACGCCGCCGGCTCGACGAGAGCCGCCGTCTTCACGCGCGGCATGTTTTCTTCTTTGAGCTCCGCGATTTCCCGCTGTAAGACGGTCACTTCCTTTTCGAGCTCCTCGAGACGCTGGTCTGCCGTGGGCTGCGACGTAGCAGTTGGCTGCGCAGCGACGGGCTGTGCGGCGTCGTTGGCCGCTGGCGAATCCTCCGCCCGCAAGGCGACTGGCCATCCTATGGCAAGACTGGCAGCCAACGTGGCCGTGGCTAACAGATGTGTGCGGTTCATAGTTGTTCCTTTCCCTCCCTCGCGCGCTCACGATAGGCTTGTGAGTTCGCGGTTTTTACGCTGGATAAACGTCGAATGGAGGTAAGGTACAGACCGTATCCCCAATGGTCCAACTCATTAAATCTATGGATTAAATTCAAATCTCAATTGCTATGGAATATGTGGCCCTTATATTCGAATGAAGGCACGGCGAGAAGCGAAGAATGCCGAGTCCTATCTGACCAAAGCTTGTCGTCCAGCGGGGGCGGCCAAACTAGTGCTTCACGAAAAGGAAAAGCAGTCCAAAAACGATGACGGGGATGAGCGCTAGCATGAGGTAGAAGAGCACTTGCCGAATCCAGGGCGTGCGCCTCTTTTTCCACTCGTGTAGCTCGGGGCGCTCAGAAACACCTACCCTTTCGGGGTGCTCAAGATCGAGAGCCATCTCGTGAGCGTTCGCATAGCGATTCTTGGGGTCGCGCTCGATAGCGCGATAGATGATCTCCTGTAGCTCGGGCGAAATCCCTGGATCGATCTCACGCGGCGGAATCGGGTTGTTCAACAGGCGGTCATTCATGATGGCGAAAGGATTGGGTCCCTGAAACGGGGCCTTGCCCGTGAGCATTTCGTAAAGCATGACACCCAGGGCGTAAATGTCGCTGCGACCATCGCCGCGCTTCCCCTTGACCTGCTCGGGTGAGATGTATTCCGGAGTGCCCATGACCTGCGAGAGCTTGGCGAAGGTGAGCCGGCGCGCTCCGGCCTGACCGGCGATTCCGAAATCGATCAGTTTAATGTGATCCTCGGGATCGACCATGATGTTCTCGGGCTTGAGATCGCGATGCACAATACCGTGGTTATGGATGTAGCTGAGTGCGTCGCAAATCCCAAGCGCGATTTTCACGGCACGCGCCGGAGGAAACTTCTTCTGCTCGTTCAAGAGCTGGCGGAGCAGCCTTCCATCCACCCACTCCATTACCATATACAGCTGACTGCGATCCCCGTTATCAAAGACCTTCATCACCCCTGGGTGATCGAGGGCCTTGCCGATGTCTTCCTCGCGTTTGAAGCGATCGAAGAAAACAGGGTCGCTTTCCATTTCGGGGTGAGGGACTTTGATTGCGACCGGCCGACCCGTACGGACATCGGTCGCTTTAAAAATGGAGGCCATGCCGCTGCGGGCCGCTACGCTTTCCAGACGGTAATGATCGAGTTGTTCGCCGGGGCGGACGGGAACCTCGCAAGAGCGCCAAGCGGAGTCGGCGGCGTGTCCCGACTAGCGCAGCCGATAGGGCCGGCCCCGGTACATTCCGACGCGCTCAACGCCTCGGACGCGGACTATTTGCAGGGTGATATTATCACTACCGTCTCGCTGGTTGGCGATTTCGACAAGTCGCTTTGCCGCAGTGGCCAAGTCGCCGCCATGGCTCGTGACCGCGGCGATCTCCGAACCGGTCACAGAACCATGCAGTCCGTCTGAACACAACACCAAAATGTCGCCCGGCAGGACTTGGTGTTCCTGCACGTCGACGTTGACAAAAAGCTCCGCACCTAGCGAGCGGATCAGCAGATGGTGCGACTTGGAACTTGCCGCCTCGGCCGCGGAGACAATTCCGAGTCGGATTTGCTCGTTTGCGACAGTGTGATCGCGGGTGAGCAGATTGGCCTGGCCGCGACGGATAAGATAACACCGCGAGTCGCCCACATGGGCGATGGTTGCGCGGTCATAACGTAGAGCGCAGGCAACGAACGTCGTCGCCATACGCGCTCCGGCCGGACGGGCCGCGTGCCCTGCATCGATTACCCGCGTGTTTGCGTTTTTAATGAGGCGCTCGAGCAACGCCGCATGCGTTTCGCCGGCCGAGGCCTCGGAAAAGCCGGCCAGGACGCTCTCGACAGCCGTGCGCGAGGCGACTTCGCCCAGATCGTGGCCGCCGACTCCGTCGGCCACAACAAACAACCATCCGTGCGAGCGCGCTTCTTCATCTGTCGCTGGGACCACATGACCGAGATAGTCTTCATTGCCCTGGCGCACCCGGCCAACGTCGGAAACGTGCGCGAACTCGACGTCCATAGAGTTTTGAGTTGGACGATAGCCTTCTCTGACGCCGATGGTATTCGTCGCCATTGCCGCTTGAAGGCCCCTGTACATTGGTTCCTGCCCGAGAACGTGGCTGGAATTCGCCTGCGCCTGATGCCTCAATCGCGCCCGTTCGCGCTCACCCCCTTCGCGCGCAGAACGCTAAGCTACATTATTCGCCCAAGACGGGAGGTGGTGAGATGCAAGGTTTGAATGAGCCAGATAAAAGTTTCAGATAGTACCCGCCCTAGCTGAGAGCGGGCCCGGTAGAACCGGGCCCGCTCCCATTGGCTTTAGGGTTACGCGCGCGCCGTGACCAGCGTCGTCTTGCCCTTCTTCTTGCCTACGACAGTGAAATAGATGGCTCCGTAGATTCCCCAGACCGCAGCTACCCCGAGAGCCACGTACGGTTCCGCTTTGGTTCCGAAGCCCATAAAGGGCCCGACCAAGTAGAACCCCATGCAGACAGCATTCGCCAACAAACCGAACAACGGGATCCCCATGTGTCGGAGAAACTTGAAGTTCGGGTGCTTGTGATAGGCCACCATGCAGACCATGCAGCTCAGGCCGTAGAGCAGGAACGTTCCAAAATTCGAGGAAAGCTCTAGCGCGAGTAAGCTGTTAGGAAGCTTGGCCATCGTGTCATGAGACATATAGCCAAAGCTCGACCAGAACCCGTGAGGCAATGCTGCGATGGTGGCATCTGAGATGGCCGCTGTGTTGCCGAACAACACGGAGAGGCCCAAACACCCCATGACTGCTGCAATGACGGCAAGTATCCATATGGCGCGGTGCGGACTCAGATTCTTGCCGTGCAGCATGCCGAAAGCCTCCGGCACTTCCTGGTCCTTACCCATCGCGTAGGTCACGCGTGCCCCTGTGTTCATGGCGGACAGTGTGGTGCCGATCAAGGCAAGAAAGACAGTGAACGCTTCGATCAGCATGAAGGTGCGGCCATGGCCGGCACCGAGGACGGCGTTGCCAACCATGATCATCATGTCCCCGATGGGTGCTGCCGAACTTGGCGCATTCGTCATCGGATAGCCGCTATTTAAGAAGTAGTTGGCTGCGAAGTACTCAAACAGGTAAAAAACGGCGCCCTGAATGAGCAGAGAGGTGATCACGGCAATGGGTATGTCTCGTTTGGCGTTTCTAGCTTCGCCCCCCAGCGCCGTGCACGACTCAAATCCGACCAGAATCAGGATGGCCAGGTTGGCCTGAACGAACATCCAACCGAAGCTGTGAAGGCCGATTACGGACTTGGCATTCGGATGGCTCAGGAAATTGCCCATCGAATCGTTCCAAGGATAACTAATGTGATAGGCAACCGGCGCGCCGGAGGCATCCTTCTTGCATTGCGGCACCATGCTGGCGTCGCGGACAATGTTGTTCTGAGCGTCCATCTGAAACTCGCAGTTATAGGAGTCACCAGATGCCGCATCCCACTGCCAAGCCACACTGCCCGGAGGGTGGTTCAGCCGATAGCCAATGGCCATCACGGAGAAAACAATCAGCGCCGAAATCTGAATGACGTTCATCGCAATGTTCACCGCTGTCGAGCCCGTCACGCCGCGGTGTGCGATGTAGGCCACGCCGAACGAGAATAGGATCGCGCAGAGCATCATGAACATCGGGCCTGGGTTTGCTGCACTCATAAAGCTGGGCCACAGCGTCCCGGCCATGTAGCCACAGAACGCTCCCGTGACGGCAACCATCGCGCCGACGTAGATCCAGTAATAAAGATGCGAGCCCCAACCTACGACAAACTTTGCAAGGCGTGCGTATCGCCAAGCCTTTTCGTGGTTCAAGAAAGACTGTTCGGCAAAATAGTAGGAGCTTCCCGTGCCGGGATACAGCTTTGCCAACTCGGCGTAGGACACAGCCGTTGCCAGGCAGAGCAGTAAGGCAAAAAAGATGCCGATCCACATCGATGGCGTCGTGTTGCCATAACCGGCCTGCGTGATGAAGGTGAGCCACAGGAAGGCACCCGGGGCGATGAGCGCCATCGCATTGAACGTGAGCCCGGTCAGTCCTAAGGTAGCCTGCATCTCACCCGTTGTTTTTTCGGCCATTTAGACTCTCCTTTGAAGGGGGTGAAGCCTGAGGACCGGAGGTTATACAGAAGTATGAATTTCGTAAAATGCAACGTTTTGATCGGGGAGATAGACGTTTCAAATGGCG
>CAYOXF010000033.1:0-21096 GCA_964407845.1 uncultured Acidobacteriaceae bacterium
CAAGGTCTTGCCGGTGCCCGGAGGACCCACCAGCAGCACACCTTTCGGAATGCGCCCACCCAGCTTTTGGAATTTTTGCGGATCCTTCAAGAAGTCGATGATTTCGTAGAGCTCTTCTTTGGCTTCGTCGATGCCAGCCACGTCTTTGAAGGTGGCTTTCTTCTGCTGCGCCGTCAGCAGGCGTGCGCGCGACTTGCCGAAACTAAGCGCCTTGTTCCCGCCTGCCTGCATCTGCCGCATCATGAAAATCCAAAAACCCAGAATCAGTAGGATCGGCGCAAGCGTCATAACGAGGCTCAGCCAGTTGGCCTCTTTGACTTCCTTATAGTTGAAGGGAACCTTCTGGTCTTGCAGGGTCTTGGTAACGTCCGGGATCGCCGCGTTGGCGACCGTCACACCATGAAAGCGCGTGCCATCCTTGTAATCGCCTTGTAGCTCGGCACTGTTCGGCGAAAGCATGATGGTGACGTCTTTAACGCTTCCGGCATTCACCTTGTCAAGGAAACTTGAGTAATTCGTCTCCTCTTCGTGCGGTGTGGGTCCGCCTTTCGAGGCCATCTGCCAGAGCACGGCCGCGAGCGCGATCATCATGACCCAAAAAAGAATTGTGCGTACTGTTGAATTCACCTTTACCTCATCGCCTTCCGAACCCTGCGTACGGCGTGTCTCGGTCCGCCTGTCCCTTTGGCGGCCACGTACGGCAGATTCCTGTGCAGCCCCCGTGCGTCACCAAGACCATAGCCTACCCAATGTTTAGATGCGGCATCGAAGCCCGTGTATTCAGCGCTGACGTTCACTTTTCGCGATGCCAGCTTGTCAAACAATACCGCCAGGCGCAGCGACCGCGGTCGACCTTCCTCCAAGCGCTTCAGCAAGAAATCTTGAGTGACACCAGTGTTTAGGACCGCATCGACCACCAAAACATCTCGGCCGCGCAGCGCCGGGGGCGGGCTGAAGAAAATCTCCCGGTAATCATGCCCGGCTAGGCGAACGTCGCGCATTTCCGATCGCACAAAGTGACAGGCGACGGGAGCGGAAATCTCACGAACGAGATCTGCCGCAAAAAGAAAGGCATTCTCCAGCACCACAACGACGTCGAGCGTTCGACCGGCGTAATCGCGCGAAATCCTTCGCCCCATCTGCTCAACCCGAGCCGCAAGACGCTTTCGAGTGACCGCTACGTTCAGTTCGCCTCTCAAAGGCGCTCTTCCTCGATCACTACGCCGACCCGCGTGCCCTCCCCGGCTGAAAACTCGTCTGCCGGTGGCATCCCGCGGACCCAAGCCACACGACCGCCACTCTCCAGTACCGGCCAGCTGGCTCGATCGCGCCTCGGCACATGTCGCGCCAGAAACATTCTCTTGAGCTTCTCGACCTCTCGATGACCCCTCGCGCGATAGGCGTCTCCCTGTCGCCAATTGCGCAGCACCAGAGGCGCCGACAGTCGGTCTCGGTCGAGGGCTGCCTTCTCTTTGGTAGTGTCGCGCTCCGCCAGAGACCAGTCAATCACTTTCAGGCAAAAGCGGCGTTTCAGTTCAGGGACGGAAACCGTCGTTTCGCCATGATCCGGCAGAGTCACCAGGTGCTGGTACGTGCCCTCCCGCTCACCGCTCGGTTTGCTGTGAGGTGCAGCTCCAGGCCGTCGCGAGAAAACCAATTCGCTGAAAACGCGCTCCACCACAACGCCGCCGGGCAATTCCACCTGATGCCCGCTCGAGGACTCCGCAGCAAGGTGAATCACCTGCCTCACGTGTCCCGCCGTGAGTCCTTGCCGACCGCCGGAGACCTCTTGATATAGACGCCGGATCAAGCGTTCGGTCAACGCGCGCAACGAATTCGGTCTCGGCAGAACGCTCCTCTCGCTCGGGGCCCGATCTCGAGCGATGTCCATCGGACGGAACAGGTCCTGAAGGGGGATGTTAAGTGTCTCGTCGTGTTTGGTTGCAAGCTTGCAAAACCGATCTTCGACGAGCACGTCCCAGAATGCCTCTTCTTCTCGCGCCAGTTCGGCCAATTGAGCAAGGTGTTTTGTTACCTGTGGAGAGAACTCTCGCTCGAGCAAGGGCAGCAGCCGGCTGCGCATCCGAGCTCGCAGGCGTCGGGTATCAAGATTCGTCGAATCTTCTCGCCAGCTCTGGCCGAGGGTGCGAAGGTATTCACGAAGGTCCGCGCGGCGCTCGCCCAGCAGCGGTCGGATAACGGAGCCAACGAACGGATAGATCCCGGCAAGCCCCGCGAGACCGGTTCCTCGAAGCAGATGTGCGAGAACCGTTTCGGCCTGATCGTCCTCGGTGTGGGCCACAGCAACGCGCGTCGCGCGGCCTTCGGCGACGATTCGCTCGAAAAAAGCATACCGGAGACGTCGTGCCGCATCCTCGAGGTTCCATTTGTGTTTTCTGGCAGCCGACAGAACCCCCTTGCGCTCACAAATGAAATCAAGCCCGCGGCCGCTCGCCAAAGCGGCTGCAAACTGTGCATCGGCTTCCGATTCCTCACCTCGCAGTCCATGGTTAAAGTGAACCACCAGGAGCGTGACGCCAAGTTCACCGCGGATCGTTTCGAGCAACCGCAACAACGCCACTGAATCGGAGCCGCCTGAGACGGCCACAGCCACACGGTCACCGGGCGTCAGCAGTTGCGCGCGACCAATCGCTTCGAGGACGCGCTCCTCCAGTCGGCCTACAGCAGCTAAGTTCCACACGGGTCCTCCCGCGTGAGTTCATGGTAGCAGCGGGCGGGCGGGTAGGTCGAGCCAACTGAAGCGACTACACGCGGTCGACTCGATGCTGGCTGAAAAGATCCCGACTGGACGATATCCTTCGGTCCAGCACGACTGCCGCAAAGTGGGAGCAGGCTCTTTGTTCCCGTCTCGCCCAGCAAGAAACAGCCGGGAGCGGCTCACCGGGCAGTCGAGCCAGCAGGTGCAGCAGCTGGTAGTAGATAGCTACCCCGCGCATCTGTGCCGCGTCGTTGCCCCGTTCCGGGCACAGGCGGGCCAGCTCGAGAAAGTGTTCAAAGTCGCCGCCATTCGGCTTTCCGTTCGCCACACCTGTAGCTCGAAGTAGATGACCGGACGGCTGAACGTCTTGGGTGGAAGCAACAGCCGACCGGCAGTAGTACACCCACTGGATGGCTGCCGCCAGTGAAGTGATGCTGATGAGTGCCGCGATCATCGAAGTTCCCCGCGGCCCGTCTCACATGGCGCTCTACCGCTTTCGTGCGCCCAGTCCCTCTGCTGTGCCCGAGCCGGTTCGCGAATCGATGCCGGGAGCCTCGAGGCTCACCGTTCCCGTTGGTCGGGCCGTGGATCACACCGTCGGTCTCAGACCTTCCCAAATTGTGAGGGTAGACTACGGGCTGCCTGACACGGCTTGCAATGTTACGAAGGTACCAATCCGGTCTTCGCCGAACACACGCGGGAGTCGCTGAACTCAGTCAAGGTACTTCACGAAGACAACTTCATTGTGCTTTTCGTTGTACAACAATTCGTCCACGCTCGCCTTCACCATCATGAGTCCGAATCCGCCGGGTCGCAAACCCTTCTCCAGGCGAATATCGCCATGTTTCATGGGCTCATCCCCGTAAGCGATGGCCGCGTGGTCGAGTTCGGCTAGATCAAATCCGGGCCCGGGATCGGCGATGCGATACAGGACCATGCGTTTGGCTCGAAGATAGGAGATGCGAACTTGGCGTCGCGGATTGAGTTTGCCACCCCACTCGATCGCGTTCATCAGCAATTCATGGAACGCCTGTCCCACGGCGATGCGCACATCCTCAGGCAGCCCGGACTCTAGATGCGCCATGAACCCCTCCAAGCGTTCCGCCGCTTCCAGTGAACAAGGAACAGCCAGCTCCACCCAATCCGGCCGCGCCGAGATCACTTCAATCGCTTGGATCCGGGCCCTCTTGCCCAGCGTTTGCCGCACCAGAACCATCAGGGCATCCCGATCGATCGGTTTGGCGATGTACTGGTGAGCATTTTCGCGGATGGCCGCCAAAACCGTTGCCGGCGAATCATCTGAGGTGATCACGATGACTTTGGGCGGGCTCCTCTTGCTACGCAGCGCCGCCAAAACGTCCAAGCCGCTCATCCGCGGCATGCGGATGTCCAGCAGCACCAGGTCAAACCTTCTGCGACGCAGTTTGTTCAAGGTCGCGGCTCCATCCGCCGCGGTCGAGACCTCGAAATGTTCGGCCCGCAGAATTCCGGCGAGCCATTCGCGAACGGTCCGGTCGTCGTCCGCCACCAAGATACGCTTCACTGTTTCTCCTTCGCAGCGCCGGTTGAGACGGCATCCTACCGTTCCGCTGTGGCCCCAGGTTTCGTGCGCCGGAAATACCAAACAAATGTTGAGGAAGTAAGAAAGCAACCGCCGACGGTTTCCTAGTGTACATCGGTCGAGCGAATTCCGATCCTCTGTTGCTCATCGGGCGCTGTTGCCATCCGCTCATTGCCGCGGGACAATATTGTCCTTTGAGCGGTGCCTGTCCTAAGCCCCATGAAGCAAGGTCCGTTCATTTTCCTGTTCGTCCTGGTCGCGGCGCTGCCGACCCGATGTCAGACGCAGACTCCCGTCCAGGCTGCCACGCCCCAAACGAGCGCGGCCGTGTGGAAGTTCGCCGCGTCGGGCGATTCGCGCAATTGCGGCGACGTCGTCATGCCCGCGATAGAGGTGGCCGTGAAGAAAAGCGGCGCTGCTTTTTTTTGGCATCTCGGAGATTTCCGAAAAATTTCCGACTTCGATGAGGACATCCAGCACCAGCCGGAACAACTCGCCAAACCCCTGACCCTTTCCGAGTACCGCGCCATGGCTTGGAAGGACTTTATCGTAAGCCAGCTTGCTCCGTTCGGCTCTTTCCCGGTCTATCTCGCGCGGGGCAACCATGAACTCATCCCGCCGTACACCGACGCCGATTACATCGCCACGTTCGCACCGTGGATTGACCGGCCCAACCTCCGCCTCCAACGCCTCGACGATGATCCCGCCGATCTCAACCCCCACATCTATTATCACTGGAGGGAGGCTGGCGTGGACTTCATCACTCTCGACAATGGGCCGTTTGATTTTGGCCGCGATCAGATCGCCTGGTTCGAAAAAACGTTGGCAAAAGATCTGGCCGATTCCACGATCGTTACGATCGTCGTCGGGATGCACGAAGCGCTCCCCGAGAGCATTTCGAAGGGGCACAGCATGAACCAAACGGAGCTCGGGACCGAAAGCGGCCGGCGCGTGTATGGCGATCTTTTGAAAATCCAAAACCAGGCCCACAAACGCGTGTACGTGCTAGCCAGTCATTCCCACTACTTCATGGATGGCATCTTCAACACCTCTTACTGGCATGAGCATGGCGGAGTTCTCCCCGGATGGATCGTGGGAACGGCCGGGGCACAGCGGTACAGCTTGCCGCCCGAGCGATCGGCGGCCAAGGCGGCAAAGACCGATGTCTACGGATTTCTTCTCGCCACCGTAAACCCTTCGGGGACGATTCGATTTGACTTCCAGCAACTGAACGAGAAGGATGTGCCGGCCGCCGTGAAGGCGCGATATACCCCGCAATTCGTTCATTGGTGTTTCGCTCAAAACTCGCAGTCGCTTGGGAAAAACTCTGGCAATCAAAACTAAAACGATGGCAACCAAACCCGGTGCCGCTCTACCCAACCCCAATTTGGTCTACGAGACGCTCAATGCTTATCAAAACACCGCCGCGCTCAAAGCAGCGATCGAGCTCGACGTGTTCACGGCGATCGGCGAGGGCATCGACACCGTTCCGCCGCTGGCGAAGCGCTGCCAAGCAACCGAGCGTGGCGTTCGGATCCTTTGCGACTATCTGACGATCCTCGGTTTACTGTCGAAATCAGATCAGCGCTATGCTCTTACGCTCGACTCCGCCACGTTTCTCGATCGCCGTTCCCCGGCCTATCAGGGGTCCTCGTCGGGCTTCCTCGCGCTGCCCGAGACGGTGAGTGCATTCATGCACCTGAGTGAAACCATTCGCACAGGCCGACCACCTCTGGGCGCCGGAGAGGGTTCCGTGTCGCAGGAAAACCCAATTTGGGTGGATTTCGCCCACTCCATGGTCCCGTTAACCCTTCCTGTCGCGGAGGAAATGGCGCGCGCGCTCGATGCCGACCGAGGACAGAAATGGAAAATATTGGATATCGCCGCGGGGCATGGTCTGTTCGGCATCACCATCGCCGAACACAATCCGAATGCCGACATTTTTGCACAGGATTGGCCGCGCGTCCTCGAAGTGGCCCAGGAAAACGCACGCGCCCGAGGAGTGGCTGGCCGCTTCCACTGCCTGCCGGGCAGTGCCTTTGAGGTCGACTTCGGCACTGGCTATGACGTCGTACTGATCACGAATTTCCTACACCACTACGATCCGGCGACAAACGAGGGGCTTCTTCGCAAGGTACGAAAATCGATGGCACCTGACGGCACGGTCGTGACCATGGATCTGGTTCCCAACCCTGATCGCATCTCTCCGCCGCGAGCCGCCAGTTTCAGCATGATGATGCTGGGCATGACGCGGTCCGGAGATGCCTATACGTTCGCCGAATACGAAGAAATGTTCCGCCGCGCCGGCTTCTCGTCGAGCGTTCTCCACTCCATGACCCTGAGGGGGCACAGCTTGATCTTCTCGCGCCCGTAAGGCAGAGCTTCGGTCAGATTCCGTACGCCAGCGCGAGCAGTGTCTTCTGCTCCATCTGGTGCGCTTTGGACGATCCCGTGGAGGGGCTGGCGCTCTCCGATCGGTTCACCGACAGAACGGCTCGGCCGCGCGCCAGCCGCTCCAGTTGGGGAATCATGAATGGGCGCGCGCCCATGTTGCCCGGCTCTTCCTGCACCCAGACAAATTCTCGCGCCTTCTGATGGCGGTCCATCTCGGCCGTCAGTTCCGCCTCCGGAAAAGGATAGAGCTGATCGACAAAGACGATCGCGGTCGAGTCGATCTTTCGGCGTTTTCTCTCCGCTTCCAGTTCGTGACCGATCTTGCCCGTGCACAACAGTACGCGGTCGGCTGAGCCATCACCGCGATCCGGAACGACCGTCCGGAACCGGCCGTTCGCGAAATCGGCCAGGTGCGAGGAAGCCGCCGGGTGCCGCAGCATGCTCTTGGGCGTGAAGACGACCTGCGGCTTGCGCCAGATTCGCAAAGCCTGCCTGCGTAGCAGGTGAAAATACTGCGCGGCAGTCGAAGGTTGACAGATCTGCATGTTGTCGCGCGCGGCCAGCTCGAGGAACCGTTCCATGCGCGCACTGGAATGTTCCGGTCCCTGCCCCTCATACCCGTGAGGCAACAGCATCACGATGCCGGAGAGCAGGTTCCATTTGTCCTCGCTCGCGGCAATGAACTGATCGATGATGATCTGTGCACCGTTGGCGAAATCACCGAACTGCGCCTCCCAGAGGACCAGCGCCTCCGGAAAATCGCGGCTGAAGCCGTACTCGAATCCCAGTACGGCCGCTTCGGAAAGCGGGGAGTTATAGATCTCGCACCAGGCTTGATCCGGCGCCATGTGCTCAAGCGGCACGAATTCCTCTTCCGTTTCGGTGTCGATGAGCGCGGCGTGACGCTGATTGAACGTGCCCCGACGGCTGTCCTGCCCCGAAAGCCTGACCGGCACTCCTTGCAAGACCAGCGAACCGAAGGCCAGCACTTCGGCCATCCCAAAATCGATAGGGCGCTCGCCCTGCGCCATTTCCAGGCGCTGCTCAAGCAGTTTTTGTACCTTTGGGTGAATGTGAAATCCATCGGGATAGGTCACCAGAGACTCGCCGATGGCGGCAATGGTTTCCGCCGGGGCCGCCGTGTCGACTTCGCACGACGCGTCGTACCGCCCGCCTTTGAAACCGCCCCAGTAGCGCGGCAGCCGCCGCATGACGGGACGTTTCTCGATTTCCTGTGCTTCCAACTGTGCGGCGTCGAGTTCCTCGCGCACGCGCTGAATGATGGGATCGGGATCTGCGCCGATCTTCTCTGCGTAGATTTGTCCCATCGGCGGGTGCGCTTCGATCTTTCGGTAACGCAGCGGCTGCGTGATCGTGGGATCGTCAACTTCGCTGTGCCCGTGCCGCCGGTACCCGATCAGATCGATGACCACCGGCGATCCGAATCGATAGCGATAGTCCAGTGCGATCCGACCCACGCGCACCACCGCGTCCGGGTCCTCAGCGTTCACATGAAATATCGGCACGGCCAGCCGCTTGGCCAGGTCCGAGGAGAAGCGTGACGACACGCTGTCTCGCGGCACGGTGGTAAATCCGATCAGATTGTTTACGATGATGTGCACCGAACCACCGATCGTGAAACCGGCCACGCCGCACAGATTCAGCGTCTCAGCGCAAATCCCCTGTCCGGCAAATGCCGCATCGCCATGTAGGGTGATGGCGAGAACTTGCTTGCGCCCGCTCTCGCCGCGGCGCATTTGCTTCGCTCGAGTCCGGCCCATCACCACGGGATCGACTGCCTCGAGATGGCTCGGATTGGAGACCAAGTGGATGCTGAGGTCTTGGCCGTTCGCCGCGTGGAACGTTCCGGTCGCGCCGATGTGATACTTCACGTCCCCGCTGCCCATCGTACTTCGCGGGTCGACGTCTTCGAAACGCGCAAACACCTCGGCGGCTGCCCGTCCGACAATGTGCACCATCACATTGAGTCGTCCCCGATGGCTCATGGCCAACATGCCCTTCGTCGCGCCCTGCTCGGCCGCCGCGCTTAGAATCGAATCGAGCAACGGCAACAGGGCCGACTCGCCCTCCAGCGAGTAGCGCTTGGTGCCGAGATAGCGCGTCTGAAGCACCTGTTCGAACACTTCGGCGCGGATTAAGAGGTCCAGGATGCGAGGGCGATCCGGCTCCGGTGCTTCCTCCTCCATCCTTTCCTGCACCCAAAGCCTTCGCTCGCGGTCGGCGATGTGCATGAATTCGGCGCCAATTGTTCCGCAGTAGACGCGCCGGGCCGCCTCTGCTTCCGGACCAGTTCGATCCAGCTCCGGCAGCAATAGCGGCTCGAGATCACCGAGTGGATCCAGATGGGCTTGCAGGTATCCCCAACGGCGGAATGAATCCCACACATGCTCCTGTGCTTCAAACGACGCACTCGATTCTGCCACTGCGTGTTCCCGGATCATGGCTTGCCCCTTGAATTCCCTACGAATGACACCCGTAGAGACATCCTAAAGTGTGCCCGGTTTCCGCTGCGAGCCCGAAGCGCGGCTCAGGTTTCCGGCCAGCAACCCAGCAGCCGGCGAACCAGAACGAGCTGGCCGAGATGGTAGGCATTGTGATCAGCGATCAGCAACGCCTCGCGCAGAATCGTCTGCCCCGAGCCGGACGGTATCGGCGCTAACAGATCGATCTTCGGATCCTTCACGAGCGTGCGCATTGCTTCTAGGTCATGCTCAAGTGCCTTCACGCTCTTCTGCCATGCGGCGGCGCTCGGCGGCGCCGGCTTCTTGGGCCAATACCCGGCGGGCCATTCCGGCGAAACGTGCTTTGGATCGCGGCTAAACTCGAGAATGTCCCACGTCGCAAGACGCATGTGCTCGAGCAATTCCCAAGGCGAATGCTCTCCACCCTTGGGCCGCCTTCCGAGGTCTTTGGTCGGAATACCCGTAACGGCTTTTTTCCAGTCGACATGGGCCTCGTGCCAGCTCAAGGCGCGGCCCAAATAGTCTCGCAAGACCTTTTCGTCCATGTGCCTGCCGCTCGTCTTCCTTAGCATCTTAGGTCTCGACTTCGGCCCGGTCAACCGCGGTCGGTGGCGTCAAAACGCGTTCTCTTTCTGGAAAGAAACCCGCGTGGTGAGAGATAACAAGGTCAGCCCAGGCAGAAATACGAAAGGCCCTTCCAGCGTCTTCCGGTTGCTGAAAAGGGCCTTGCCATCGATCAGCAGTGCCGATCCGCCACTGCTGAACTGTCGATTAGGGGGACGAACGCAAGGCTAGGCCGTCGTGCTTTGTGCACCCATCCCGCGCCGTTGCTGAAAGCATTCTCGGCAGTACACCGGACGTCCCTGCGTCGGCCTGAACGGGACTGTCGTTTCCTTGCCACACTGCGAGCAGACCGTCTTGGTTTCCACGCGCTGAACCGTTCCGGTAGCGGCAGAACCGTTGGTTCCTTGCACGCGGTTTGCCTTACACGCCTTGCACCGCTTCGGCTCGTTCTTGAAGCCTTTGTCGGCAAAAAACATCTGCTCGCCGGCGGTGAATACGAATTCGGCTCCACAATCGGCGCACTTCAGTACCTTGTCATGATATTCCATACGCTGCTCCGGCTGCGTCTTCTAACAGGAGAGGCAGCGGCGCAGCCTGGTGCAAACCGTGCGCCGTGTATCCGCCTCGACCCGCGGATGTCACTCGCCCGCTCACCCGAAGCTGCCTGGAACGATCTGACTGGTAAGCTTCCCTAGTCTTGCTCACGCCGCTGCTTTTTTCGGAGGCGCTTACGCGAGAGAGCTTCCTTGGCGCGACGCTTTTCGCCAGGCTTCATGTAGTAGCTGTGCTTCTTGATCTCTTTGATGATATCTTCCGACTGCACCTTTCTCTTGAAGCGGCGAAGAGCGTTTTCCAGAGATTCGCCCTCTTGAATAACAACTTCTGCCACGCGTATTCACCCCCATCTCTTTCTGGAATTTGGATTGATGGACTGAAACCAGTGTAGCCGGCAGCCTCTCCACCGGCCGTTGCCCACCTCTTCTATCGGAGGCTATCCTTGAAGTCAAGGTTTAAATTGAACACGACCGAAGTTTCAGATCGTACTTAACTCTTCGATAAACTTCCGCCGCCCTTTCACGGCCGTGGCAGGGAACTCCTGGCCTTTGCCCGAGGCCATGCTGCTAGAATGTCTGCCTGTAGAAAGGGGCCTGGGTTTTTGCCATGGTTTCCATGCGCAACGCCATTGGCGTGCTGCTCGCCGGCGGACAGGGGGAGCGGCTTTGGCCGCTCACTCGGGACCGCGCCAAGCCTGCCGTTCCCTTCGGCGCCGTCTTTCGAATCGTCGATCTGACACTATCGAACTGCCTCAATAGCGACCTGCGCCGCGTTTTTGTGCTCACGCAATACAAGGCTTTGAGTCTCAATCGTCATGTTCGCCGGGGTTGGTCCTCGCTGATGGGCGTGGGCGATTTCATCGAGGTTCTGCCACCGCAGATGCGTGTCTCCCAGCACTGGTATCAGGGCACGGCCGATGCTGTCTATCAGAACATCTATTCGATCGGTAGCGAGCAGTCCAATTACGTCTTCATCCTTTCCGGCGATCACATCTACAAGATGAACTATCAGAAGATGCTCGAACAGCACGTCGAATCCGGCGCCGACGTCACCGTTGCCACTATCGAAATGGACGCTTCCGCCTGCGCTGGAAAATTCGGAGTTCTGGAAACCGACGCGAACTGGCGCATCGTTGGCTTCGAAGAGAAACCTCTGAACCCTAAGACTTCACCCGTTCATCCGGGAAAATGCAACGCTTCGATGGGCGTGTATCTTTTCAATACGCAGCTTCTCGTGCCGATCCTGATCGACGACGCCGAAAACACCTCTTCGGCGCACGATTTCGGTAAGGACATTATTCCCCGCATCATCGACAAGTATCGCGTCTTCGCCTACAACTTCCGCGATGAAAATAAGAAGGAGACTTCGTATTGGCGCGATGTGGGCACGATCGATGCGTATCACGAGGCCAACATGGATCTGGTTGCGGTCACGCCCGTTTTCAACCTCTACGACAAGAGCTGGCCGCTTCATAGCTGGCAACAGCAATACCCACCGGCTAAATTCGTTTTTGCCGATCCGACGCGTATGGGAGTCGCCCTCGATTCCATTGTGGCCGGCGGCTCGATCATTTCTGGCGGGCGTGTGTCAAACTCCGTCATCGGTTACGACGTCCGTGTGAATAGCTACGCCGAGGTCGAGGAATCGATCATTTTTAACCACGTGAATATCGGCCGTCACTCTCGCATCCGCCGTGCCATCATCGATCGCCACGTGGAACTTCCGGAGGGCACTGTCATCGGGCATGACCCGGAAGCCGACCGTGCTCGATACTCCGTCTCCGATAACGGCATCGTTGTCGTAGTCCGCCCGGAATCCATGATCGAGGAGCCCGAGTAGCTTTTGCCGACGCGCCCGCCAGGCTTGGCCCAGGCAGAAGATTCCCGTAGACTTTGAATCCCTGGCTGTGCTCGCAGCAGCTTCAGACCGAGCTGAGGAGGCATGATGTCCGTGAAAATCGTCGCTGTGCATGGCCGCCAGATTCTCGATTCCCGCGGCAACCCCACGGTGGAGGCCGACGTCCGTCTGGAAGATGGGGCGCTCGGCAGAGCCGCCGTGCCGTCGGGTGCTTCGACCGGAGAGCATGAAGCGATCGAGCTGCGCGACGGCGACAAACATCACTATCTCGGCAAGGGGGTCCTGAAAGCCGTCGCACATATCAACACCGCCATCGCCGACGCCCTCACCGGCATGGACGCGACGGATCAGCGCGCGCTCGATCGCCGCATGATGGAAGTCGACGGCACACCCAATAAATCAAAACTCGGCGCAAATGCGATCCTGGCCGTCTCGATGGCCGCTGCGCGCGCGGCGGCTGCCGCAGCCGGACAGCCGCTCTACCGCTATTTGGCAAGTGGCGGCCCTCACACGACGCTTCCCGTCCCGATGATGAACATATTGAATGGCGGCGCGCATGCCGATAATTCCGTCGATGTTCAAGAATTCATGGTCATGCCGATCGGCGCGTCGAGTTTCCACGAAGCGCTGCGCTGGGGCGTCGAAGTCTTTCACCATCTCAAAGCCGTGCTCAAAAAGAACGGCTATTCAACCGCTGTCGGCGACGAAGGCGGCTTTGCGCCCAACCTGAAATCGAATGAAGAGGCGCTTGACCGTCTTTTGGAAGCCATCACCGCCGCCGGATACAGACCCGGCGAGCAGATTGCCATCGCGCTTGATCCCGCATCGAGCGAGTTCTACGACCGCGCCCTCCGAAAATATATATTCAAGAAATCGGACCAGTCCGCGCGCACCTCCGAGCAGATGGCCGAATTCTGGGGCCATTGGGTGCGCCAGTATCCGATCGTTTCGATCGAGGACGGCTTTTCTGAAGATGATTGGGAGGGATGGAAGCTGTTCACCAAGCAGGTCGGCCGCACTGTTCAAGTAGTCGGCGATGATATCTTCGTCACGAATCCGAAGATTTTCAGCCGAGGCATTTCAGAAGGCGTCGGCAACGCGATCCTGATTAAGCTCAATCAAATCGGCACCGTCACCGAAACGATCGAAGCCGTACAAATGGCGCGCAAAGCAAAATATGCCGCGGTGATCTCGCATCGGTCGGGTGAAACCGAAGACGCTTTCATCGCTGACTTCGCTGTGGCCATGGGCGCGGGCCAGATCAAGACCGGCTCCGCCTCCCGCACCGATCGCATCGCCAAATACAATCAGCTGCTTCGCATCGAGGAAGAACTGGGCTCAGCCGCGCGTTTTGCTGGTCGCAAGGCTCTTGCTTGCGCCTAGTGCCCGGCGCGCGGCTCGGTACTACTTGATGAGCGTGATCTCGAAGCCCACGGGAGCATCGGCAATCTCGAATTTCTGAAAGCCGCTCTCCCCGATCAAGCGCTCGAAATCCTGTCTTGTGTAGGCACGCCTCAGCAGCATCAGCCGGAAACTCAATTTGACAAAGATTGCATTGAGTTTGCCAACATTCATCTTGTCGACATGCGCGTCGATCTCTCGCTTGGGCGCGTCTTTGCGAAGGTCGATAATCACCGCCCTGCCGCCCGCTGCCAGAACGCGGTAGATCTCTCGCAGCGCCCCAACCGGGTCCGCAAAATTCTTGAACGCGGCCCGGCACACGATCCAATCAAACGACCGATCGTTAAATGGCATGCTGGACACGTTCCCCCGCCGAAAATCGATGATGACGCCCTCTTCCCGCGCATTTTCGCGCGCCAGATCGACGAATGTCTCGCTGATGTCAAGGCCCGTGATCTTATATTCTCCGAGCTTGGCGAGTTCGATCGCGAAGTATCCCGGACCCGGCGCCACTTCCAGCACCCGGGCTCTCTCGGCGAGCTCGCCTGCCACCCGCCTGGCCAGGGCTTTGAACTCCGACAGGTCCTTGCCGGTAATCCGCGCGTACCACTTCGCGATGGGACCTTCCATCCCCATGCCCTTGTACGCCTTCGGTTCTACCCGAGGTCCTGCTTGTGCCATCTGTGTCCCTTTCTCTCGGTACTTTTTGAAAAGGGCCCGGTCCTTTACTAAGTACGCATCGAGTGCGCTGAAATTACGCCGCTATTACGCTTTCGCGAAAGTCCCATTGCGTTGCCGATGGCTCCCGCCATTTTTGAAACGGAGAGGACCTCACTCGGATGGTTTCCACAACTAAGTGCTCGTGCCTCGGTTGGCCCCGGACCCCGAGGGCCATCCGGTCCTGCCCAATCACGGTACGCAAAGCGCCATGACGATCCAGGCGTGGCAATCGATGGATCGCTGCCGGAGCCGGTCGCCGGCCGTGGCATTGCCTGGACCCTTTGATCGGCTGGGGGAAGCACTCTGAGACAAAACAGTCTTGGCGCGCGCTAAAATAGCCGTCGGTTGGGTGTGCTGGCCAGCCGTCCTTCGACACGATGTCCTTGCATGGCAGGAAAAATGCAGGAGCCCCACAAATCGGCGATCGCCACCGGAGATGAGATTCGTTCCGTGCTGAAGGAGGGCATGGCGCGGCTGCGCGCGGCGCATGTTCCTTCGCACACGCTCGCCGCTGAGGTGCTGCTGCTCGACGTGCTCGGCCGCGATCGTGCCTGGCTTTATACGCATGCCGAGGATCGAATGGATGCCGCAGCGTCTGAGAAATTCTTTGCGCTCATCGCGCGCCGGGCGGCCGGCGAACCAACACAGTATCTCACTGGCCGGCAGGAGTTCTGGGGCCTGGAATTCGAAGTCACTCCCGCCGTCTTAATCCCACGTCCTGAGACAGAACACCTTGTCGAGGTCGCGCTCGAGCGTCTGGGCTCACGAGGCATCAAGACCGACATGGCCACCGGAAGGCCGACTCCGAAGCTGCGCGTCGCTGACGTCGGCACGGGTTCCGGCTGTCTCGCCGTAGCGCTTGCGCATGAACTGCCGCACGCCGTCATCTTCGCGACGGATACGTCCGCAGCAGCCCTCGAGGTCGCACGTCGCAATGCCGCCCGCCATGGTGTCTTTGACCGCATCCACTTCCTCCAGACCGATTTGCTCGCCGGTCTCCTTCCCCAGTTGCGAACCACACCTGGCGAATCATGTCTTTTTGATCTGATCGTCAGCAATCCGCCGTACATCGCTCACGCCGACATCGCTTTGCTCGAACGGGAGGTTCGCGACCACGAGCCGGAAACGGCTCTTTTCGGTGGGGAGACCGGTATCGAAGTCTATGCGCGTTTGATTGAACAAGCCGCCCGATTGCTTACCTCCGGAGGGATCTTCGTTGTGGAGCTCGGCTTGGGCGAGGCGGCGAAAGTCGAAAGAATGCTCAAGGCTTCTGACTGGGTCAACATCCGCACCACAGACGATTTGGCAGGCATCCCGCGCGTCCTTGCCGCCGAGCACGTCTAAAGAAGCGGAGTTTTTTATAAAGCCAGGTTAGGATTTGTCCGCTGCGGGCGCTATATTCAGCCCATGCCGAAACTGGCACAATTTCGCGCCAAGCACAACGCGTTAGAGCCTCGCGCCGGTGCAACCGCTTCCATCCTCCACATCGATATGGACGCGTTTTTTGTGTCTGTCGAATTGCTCGCGCGCCCGGAACTCAGGGGTTTGCCGGTTATCGTCGGTGGCCAGAGCGATCAGCGCGGCGTCGTCACTTCGGCCAGCTACGAAGCGCGCCTTTACGGTGTCCACTCGGCCATGCCGCTGCGCACGGCAGCCAAGCTGTGCCCGCACGCGATCTTTCTGGACAGCCATCATGCTCGCTACGGCGAGTGGAGCGATCGCGTCTTTCAGATCCTCGCGCAATACTCCCCCATCGTCGAAATGGCCTCGATCGACGAGGCCTATCTAGATCTGTCTGGAACCGAGCGCTTGCACGGTCCTGCGTTGGCTCAATCCCATGGTTTGCTAAGCGAGATCCGTTCCAAGACAGGACTGCCTTGCTCGGGCGGGCTCGGCTCGACGCGTCTGATCTCGAAGGTTGCCAGCGAGCAGGCCAAGCCGCGAGGGCTCGTTTGGGTTCCTTCGGGAAGCGAAGCGGCTTTTCTCGCCCCGCTCGCGGTGCGACGCATTCCAGGCATCGGCAAGGTAAGCGAAGCGGCGCTCAAGGCGATGGGCATCGAGACCGTCGGTCAATTGCAGCTCCGATCGCGCGAGCAGCTCGAAGATGCTTTCGGCCGCTGGGGAACGGCCCTTTATCGAAAAGCCCGCGGCATCGACTCCTACGAGTTCTTCATCGATGCGGAGCCGAAGTCGATCTCGCACAACCAAACCTTCGGCGAGGATACGAACGACCGAGGCCGACTGCACTCGACCCTCAGCCATCTCTGCCAGAAAGCCGCCAAACGGTTGCGCGATGCTGGCCTTTATGCCCGCACGGTCACTCTGACACTGCGATTCGCCGATTTCAAAACCATCACCAAGAATCAGACGCTGGCCGAGCCTACCGACCTCGACTTCGTTCTTCTGGAGAGGATCAATGAGCTTCTTGATCGCACCTGGAACGGCCGCGCCATGCTGCGGCTGGCGGGCGTCCAACTGTCAAGCTTTTCTGCCGGCTCGGGCCAGCTGGATCTGCTCGATCCGGGCCGCCGCGAAAAGCTGGAACGGCTGGCGCGCACGACCGATCGCCTGCGGGACAAGTTTGGCTTCTCCAAGTTGCAGCTGGCCAGTTCGCTGGAAACCTACAAGGATCCGACGTAAGGGGACTTCGCTCCTTTCGCATAATCACGCCTCCATGCCGGCACCCACCAGTTCGTTGCCAAGCCCTTCGCGAACCATACGAGACCGGTTTCGGATCTTTTGGGCGCGTGTCAGTGAGGGCCTCGAGCTCGAACAGCTCTGGGATCAGTTCCTGTCGGAAGCGAAGGCCAGCTACGGCCTGTATTCACGAGACGTCGACTGGGACGAGATCCATCGTCAGTCTGCCGGAGCCCGACGAATCGGGCGATCTGCGTGGGCTCTGTTTCAAGCGATGTTGATGAAGCTTTCGCCGGCGCGCCGGGTTCTGTTGTTGATCGCCATTGCTCTGGTGGTGTTTCAGCTGAATTTCGGTTGGGGAACGCATGAGGTCAGCATCAATCTGGCGGGCCTCGGCGCTTTTATTCTCTTTCTGCTGCTGGCTGTCGAGCTGGCCGACCGCGTGGCCATGAAGCGCGATCTTGAAATTGCGCGGGAAATCCAGCAGCGGCTGGTTCCCGAGACACCCCCTGTCGTCCCCGACTTCGACATCGCTTTTGCGGCGCGCCCGCAGAATACCGTGGCCGGCGATTACTACGACGCTTTTCTACGGCAGCTTCAAGATCCCAGCGCGAGCAATCCTCTGCTCCTGATTGTTGCCGATGTTGCCGGCAAGAGCGTTCCGGCGGCTCTGCTGATGGCCACCTTCCAGGCCAGCCTGCGCGCTCTGTCCGCGACAAGGGCGACCCTTCCGGAGGTTGTGGCTGGCTTGGATCGCTATGCACGCGCCCACAGCATGGACGGGCGCCGCTTTACCACCGCTTTCCTTGCTCAGATCCATCCCCAAACACGCGAAATCGAGTACACCAACGCTGGACATAACGATCCGGTCCTGCGCCGCGCCTCCGGAGAAATCGAAAGGCTATCGACTGGCGGTCCGCCGTTCGGGCTTCCCCTTTTTACCGAACACGAGGTGATCTACGAATCCGGAAAACTCGAGCTTCGTCCCGGCGATCTTCTGCTGATCTTCACCGACGGGCTGATCGAGGCGGTCGACGAGCGCGGGCAGGAGTTTGGCGAACTACGCTTGCTGCGGTTGATTCAGTCCGTCCCGCAGGAGCGCGCCGCCACGACGCTAGAGCGCGTGATGAAGGAAGTGAGCGGGTTCGTCGGCCTCGCTCGCCAGCACGACGACATTACCTGCCTGGTGGTGAAGGTCGATGCCTAAAACTGTTACCGGCTGCGGTTTTGCCGTCTCCGCTTCCCCCGCCCGCGCGTTTCCGAGATAATTCGATCATGGACGCTCGCGCGCTCGCCGATCAGATCTGCCGTACGCTGCGGGGAGCAGGCCATCAGGCCTATCTCGTCGGCGGATGCGTGCGCGACATCCTTCTGGGGCGCTCAGCCACCGACTATGACGTGGCCACGGACGCCACGCCGGACCGCGTGCAGCAGCTTTTTCCCCTCAGCCTGGCCGTAGGCGCTCAATTCGGGGTCATCATCGTCACGGAAGACTCCCGCACCGGTGAGCCGGCCCAGGTCGAGGTTGCTACATTTCGTTCCGACATCGGCTATTCCGATGGCCGCCATCCGGATCGCGTCGTCTACGCGAGTTCTCCCGAGGAAGACGTGAAGCGGCGCGATTTCACGATCAACGCGCTGCTTCTCGATCCGGAAAACGGCCAAGTGCTCGACTTCGTTGGCGGACGCGACGACCTTCGTGCGGGAATCATTCGCGCGATCGGCCGGCCCCTCGATCGCTTCAGAGAAGACAAGCTGCGCATGGTTCGTGCCGTACGGTTCGCCGCGCGCTTTCGTTATGCCATCGAAGCCAGCACTTTCCTTGCGATTCCGACGCTGGCGCCCGAGATTCATCAGGTTTCCGCCGAGCGCCTGCGCGACGAATTGAGCAAGATCCTTACCGACGGAGCGGCACGGCGGGGATTTGAACTCCTCGATGAGACCCGGCTCTTGCCCGAGTTGTTGCCGGAAATTGTGCAGATGAAGGGCGTCCAGCAGCCGCCTGAATTCCACCCAGAAGGCGACGTCTGGACGCACACGCTGATGATGCTCGAGCGCTTGCCTCATCCCTGTTCCATGACCCTGGCCTGGGGTGTGTTGCTGCACGATGTAGGGAAGCCGCCGACCTTCCGAGCCCCATCCGGGCCGAATGGTCGTATCCGATTTGACGAGCACGCCGAGGTCGGTACGCGCATGGCCGAGCAAGTTTGCCGCCGCTTTCGATTCTCAAACCACGATACGGCGCAGATCGCCGCGCTAGTAGCCAACCATATGCGGTTCAAAGATGTCTCGGGGATGAAGCCTTCCACGCTCAAGCGTTTCGTTCGGCTTGACCGCTTCCATGAGCACCTGGAGCTGCACCGACTGGATTGCTCATCCAGCCACGGCAATCTGGACAACTATCAACTCGTCGAGCGGTTTCTTACCGAGACGCCCCCTCTGGAGGTTCGCCCCCCACGACTTCTGAGCGGGGAGGACTTAATCGAACTCGGCCTTGCTCCCGGCCCAGCCTTCCGAAAGATCCTCGAGGCCGTCGAGGAGGCTCAATTGAACGGCATGCTCGAGACAAGGGAGAGCGCTATTCAGTTTGTGCAGGACCTTGTGAAACGAGAGGAAGCCTAACCATAAGAATCATTTTGAGATAGCGTGGTAATAAAGCACTTGCAAAGACGGCTTTAGTGCTATAGACTCATGTTTGCTTACATTGCGATGCGAACATTTGCGTATCTTTTGCCTTTCCCCCTGCATCTAACCGACTGAGCAGCAAAATCGTGCTGCGCTATGGACTTCAGGTGATTTGATTTGGCATTTTACTCAAGGAGGCAGTCGTGACTACACCTGCCAGAGTTACCCCCGAGGAGCTGCCCATCCTCCCGGTCCGGGACACTGTGCTTTTTCCGGGAGCGGTGATGCCCTTGCCGGTCGGCCGGGAGAGCTCGCTCGCATTGCTCGATTCGCTGGAAGGATCAGAAAAGCTGCTGGGCGTTGTCGCGCAGCTCGATCCCCGTGTGGAAGCGCCGACCGGGTCGGACCTTCACGGCGTTGGAACGCTCGCCAAGGTGCACAAGATGGTGCGTATGCCCAACGGCAACGTCGTGGCGTTCCTTGAGGGGCTGCACCGCATTCGCGTGCTGGAAGTCGTCGGACTCAAACCATTTTTGCGCGCTCGCGTGGAGGGGCAGCCCGACACCGAAGACCAAACCGGTCCGGAATTGACGGCACTGGTGCGCAACGTTCAGGAGCTGTTCCGAGAAGTCGTAGCGCGCTCACCGCAGCTTTCCGATGATCTACAAACCGACGTCATGAACATTGACACGGCCACTCGCCTCGCCGATTTCGTGGCCGCCACGCTGCCGTCGCTCAACACCATGGTCCGCCAGGAGCTTCTGGAGACCTTTAGCGTGCGCAGGCGGCTGGAGGCGCTGACCAACGAGTTGACGAAGGAAAAAGAGGTCCTGGAGCTTCGCAGCAAAATTCACGACCAGGTGCAGGAGCAGGTCAGTCAGAGCCAGCGTGAATTTCTGTTGCGCGAGCAGATGAAGGCAATTCAGAAGGAATTGGGTGAATCCGATGACGCCCAAAGCGAGGTGGAGGAGCTTCGCAAGAAGATCGAGGAGTCGGGGATGTCGGCCGAGGCCAAGAAAGAGTGCGAGCGCGAACTGAAGAGGCTCGCCAAGATGACGCCGGCATCGGCCGAATACATGGTGTCACGTACCTACCTCGAATGGATGACCTCGCTGCCGTGGAATAAGACGTCTGGCACGGCCGAAGAGCAGATCGACATCGTGAAGGCGCAGCAGATCCTTGACGAAGATCACTATGATCTGGAAAAGGTGAAGGAGCGAATCCTGGACTACCTGGCGGTGAAGAAACTGCAGCCCGGCATGAAGGGTCCCATCCTTTGCTTTGTGGGACCTCCGGGCGTCGGCAAGACATCGCTTGGCAAATCGATCGCCCGCGCGCTCGGCCGCAAGTTCGTGCGTATTTCGCTGGGCGGAATGCACGACGAAGCCGAGATTCGCGGTCATCGACGGACCTATATCGGCGCCCTGCCGGGCCAGATCATTCAGGGAATCCGTCGCGCCGAAACGAGCGACCCCGTCCTCATGCTGGACGAAGTCGACAAGCTCGGCCGCGATTTTCGCGGCGACCCCTCCGCGGCGCTGATGGAGGTGCTCGATCCCGAGCAAAACTCGACGTTCCGC
>CAYOXF010000034.1:0-9855 GCA_964407845.1 uncultured Acidobacteriaceae bacterium
CAGCAGGGATCGGACCGGCTAGGATGCGCCAGCCCCCGCTAGGTGCGATAGCTCGAATTGATGTGGACATATTCGATGGTAAAGTCGCAAGTCCATACGCGAGCAGAGGCCTTACCGGAACCCAAATCAATACGGATCGGCACGTACTTGGCGAGCATCTCCTGATGGACAACACGCTCATCGAAGGGATGCTCGCGACCGCCGCGGCACAAGGCAACGCCGGCGATCCAGATGTTGGTGCTGGCTGGGTCGAATTTGACGCCGGAACGACCGGCCGCAGCCAGAATGCGGCCCCAGTTCGGATCCGCGCCGGCAAAGGCCGTCTTGACCAGAGGCGAATTTGCGATGGTGCGCGCGACCTGGCGTGCAGCTTTGTCCGAAGAGGCGCCGCGCACTTCGATTTCGATCACGCGCTGAGCTCCCTCGCCATCCTCGACGATCGCGAGCGCGAGCGATTTACAAACGCTATGGAGCGCTCTGCTGAAGGCCTTGTAGTCGGCTCCCGAGGTGCGAGTGATTTCTGGGGCCGTTGACTTGGCGTTGGCGAGGACGGCGACCGTGTCGTTGGTCGACGTGTCGCCATCAACGGTGATGGAATTAAAGGTCGACCCGACAGCCGTCCGCAGGGCGTGATCCAGCACGTGCGCTGCAATCGCAGCGTCCGTGGCAATGAAGGCGAGCATCGTCGCCATATTAGGCTGGATCATTCCTGAGCCCTTGGCACACGCCAGAAGGCGAACCAGCTTGCCAGCAACCCGGCATCTAGCGCTGGCCCATTTCGGGTGCGTGTCGGTGGTCATGATGGCGCGGGCGAATTCCTCAAACGCACCGGCTTCCGCGCTGCGAACCAGGGCTAGGTGCGGAACGGCAGCGAGAATCTTCTCGATTCGCAGCGGCGCACCAATCACGCCAGTCGAGCTCACCAGAATCTGTGACCGCCCAACTCCGAGTTCCTCTGCGAGCTTGGCAGCCATGGCGACCGAAGCCGGGTAACCGTCCTGCTGGGTGCAGCAATTCGCATTGCCGGAGTTAACGATCAGGCCACGCATTCGATCGCGTGCCTTGCGCAGGTTCTCGCGCGAGGCCACCACAGGAGCAGCGACAATCTGATTTGTTGTGAAAACCGCGGCAGCTGTGGCGGGCACATCGCTAACCAGAATCCCCAAATCCAGCCGCGAGCGCTTGATGCCACAGTGAGTGGCGGCAAAAGTAAAGCCGGCTGGAATGTCCGACGCCGAAAGATGTGGGTTCATGGGGTCGCAACACGATCGAGGATGTCTGTGGGGGACTCACGTGACTCGCTCGGCGTCATGAGCCTTCCTCAAGCTGCGCGAGCCGAGCATGGAAGTCCTCGAGCGCAGCGCGAACGGCAGCGGGGGCAGTTCCCCCGCGGACCGAGCGCCGCGCAAGCGCCGATTCAAGCGTCAGGGCGACATCTAGTCCAGAGCCAAATGCGGGGGAAAATTGTCTTAGACGCTCTGCAGGCATCTCGCGAATTGATTTCCCTTCCTGATCCGCCGCGCGCAGGACCTTGCCCACGATTTCATGCGCCTCGCGAAACGGCACTCCCTGTGCCACAAGATAATCGGCGACTTCGGTGGCGACAAGCGCTGGATCTTTGGCCGCGTCGCGAAGGCGTGATTCCCGGAATCGTGTCGCAGCCAGGGCGGCTGCGGCGATACGTGTGGCGGCCAGCATCTCGTCATATGCGGCGAAAAGCACTTCTTTGTCTTCCTGCAAGTCACGCTGGTAGCTCGAAGGCAGGCCTTTAAGCGTGGTCAAAAGCGAAAAGAAAGAGCCGTAGATCCTTCCCGTTTTTCCACGAATCAGCTCCCAGGCATCCGGATTCTTTTTCTGCGGCATTAGGCTGCTGCCGGTGGAGTATTCGTCCGGGAGCTCGACGAATCCAAATTCGGGTGAGGCGAAGAGAATCATGTCCTCGGCAAGGCGCGACGAGTGCATGGCCAGCGTCGCAAGCGCGAACAGCATCTCGAGCGCGAAATCGCGATCGCTGACAGCATCGAGGCTATTGGCAGTGACTCGCGAGAAGCCCAGGTCGCGAGCCAGTGCGACGCGGTCAAGCGAGAACGCGCAACCGGCCAGCGCACCAGAGCCAAGCGGGCAGGCGTCGGCACTGGCTGCTGCAGAGGCAAGCCGGGTTGCATCACGAGCGAACGCTTCGCCATGCGCCAGCAACCAGTGCGAAAGCAGCAACGGCTGTGCATGCTGCAGGTGGGTGGTACCGGGCATGGGAATGCCGAGATTCGATTTTGCCTGATCTGCGATCGCTCGCATGAGCGAGCCAACCGCGCGCCGGACCTCGCCGGCAGCAGCCTTGACGTACATACGGAACTCGGTCGCGATCATCTCATTGCGGCTGCGCCCCGTATGAAGCTTGGCACCCAGCGCACCGACTTTTTCAATCAGTGCCGTTTCGGCGAAATGATGAACGTCTTCGGCTTCCGAACGGTCAAGCCACGCAGGATCGGACTCTGCACGGGATTCGATGGCATCCAGTGCGCCAACAATCTGTTGGCTCTCTTCAGGTGTGAGAATCCCGGCGGCGGTGATCGCCCGCGCCCAGGCACGATCGAGCGAAAGCTCTTGCGGAAGCAGCCGGCGATCAAATCGCCAGGAACGTTCGAATTCGTAGAAAGCGGCATCCGGGGGGCGCTCGAAACGCCCACCCCACATCTTTTGACCTTGGGAACGACTCATCGCACCGCAGCCTCGCGCGGAATCGTGATCGGCAGGGCGAAAAGATTGATGAAACCCTCGGCATCCTTCGGGTTGTAGCCAGTCATGCTGAAGCTCGCGAGCCCGGTGCGATAGAGCGAATACGGCGAACGCCGCGAAGTGACGTTTACGTTGCCTTTGAAGAGCGACAGTCCGATTGAGCCAGTGACTCGACTCTGGGAGCTTGCGAAAAACGCGTCCAGAGCTTCGCGCAGCGGCGTAAACCACATGCCGTAATAAACCATCTCCGCGTAGCGGAGCGAAAGCAGCTGCTGGTAGTGTGCCGTCTCGCGATCGATGGAGAGCGACTCAAGCTCGCGATGCGCCGCGACGAGCAGGGTTCCGCCCGGCGTTTCGTACGCGCCGCGTGATTTCATACCGACAAGGCGATTTTCAACAATGTCCATGCGGCCGATACCATTTGCGGCAGCAACCTCGTTGAGCTGATCGACCAGGGCACGAGGCGAAAGTCTTTGTCCGTTTACGGAGACCGGAATTCCTGCCTCGAATCCGATTTCGACGCTGGTGGGCTGGTCAGGTGCCTTGGCAGGCGAGACAGTCCATTGCCACATCGATTCTTCCGGCGCCTTTGCGGGGTCTTCAAGCACGCCGCCCTCATGGCTCAAATGCCAGATGTTGCGGTCGCGGCTGTAAATATTCTGGGTCGTCTGATCGACAGGAATGTTGTGTTCGCGCGCGTAGGCAATGGCCTCTTCCCTTGAGTTGATCTTCCATTCGCGCCAGGGGGCGATGATGGTGAGCTCAGGCGCGAGAGCCTTGGCGGCAAGCTCGAAACGAACCTGGTCGTTACCTTTACCCGTACAGCCGTGAGCCAAAGCATCCGCTCCCACTTTCTTCGCAAGCTCGACCTGCCTCTTCGCAAGCAGAGGCCGCGCGAAGGAGGTGCCGAGCAGGTACTTGTGTTCGTACACAGCTCCGGCTCGGAGCGTAGGCCAAATGTAGCCGGTGATAAATTCCTCGCGCAGGTCTTCGACGTAGGCGGCGCTGGCGCCCGTGGCGAGAGCCTTCTTGCGCGCGGCTTCAAGGTCCTCGCGCTGGCCAAGGTCACCGATCATTGCAATCACTTCACAACCGCGATACGTCTCCTTGAGCCAGGGAATGATGATCGAGGTGTCGAGTCCCCCGGAATATGCCAGAACCACTCTCTTGGGCAAGGAATTCTCCTTAAGTCAGCAACGTGTGCAGAAGCGCTTTCTGCACGTGGAGGCGGTTTTCCGCCTGATCGTAGATGATGGAGCGCGGCGAGTCGATGACGCCCGCCGTAACTTCGAGGCCACGATGCGCAGGCAGGCAATGAAGGAAAACGGCGTCCGGCGCGGCATGCGCGAACAGAGACTCATTCACCTGGTACGCTCGGAAGGCGATCTCGCGCTGGGCGGACTCGTGCTCCTGTCCCATACTGGCCCACACGTCGGTGTAAACGGCCTGCGCCCCGGCCACGGCGTCCTGGGGCGAGCGGAAGATTTCGATCTTGCCGCGGGTTTCGCGGGCGACACGCCTCGCTTCAGCGACAACACCGGCATCCGGCTCGAAGCCGTCCGGCGTCGCGACGCGAACCTGAGCACCAGCACGCGCGCCGATCGTGAGAAGCGAGTGGCACATATTGTTGCCATCACCCACATAGGCCAGCTTCAGCCCGCGCAGATTGCCGAAGCGCTCTTCGAGAGTGAAGAAATCGGCCAGTGCTTGGCATGGATGGAACTTGTCGGAAAGCGCATTGATCACCGGAACGCTCGCATTCGCGGCGAGTTCGTCGAGCGATTCCTGCGCGAAGACACGCGCGATGATGCCCTGTACCCAGCGCTCGAGATTCCTGGCAATGTCGCGGATGGGCTCGCGCTCACTCAGGCGCGCAGACGTGTGATCGAGAAAAATCGACGAGCCACCGAGATTGGCGATGCCGACTTCGAATGTCACACGCGTGCGTAGCGACGGCTTTTCAAAGATCAGAACGAAAACGCTGCCAGCCAGAGCGTTTCGATAGCGTGCGGGGTGCGTCTTCATCTCCCCAGCCAGGCGAAAAAAGTCGCGCAATTGCTTGGGGTTCCATTCGGTGCCCGTAAGAAAATCTCGCTTGAGGGCGAGTGTGGTTGTAACTGTGCCCATGTTTTACCTCGTTGCGGCTAACGCCAGCGGCCGCGCGTCAGCATCTGATTTCAGCTCCGTGTTAGAAATGCCTTTTGCCGACCGGGCTCCTCGGGCGAGCACCGCCTTGAATTTCTCGAGGAATTCCGTGACGTCTTTCGCGCGAATGATAAACGGCGGAAGAAGTCGCAAGATGTGCTCATGCGTGCAATTGATCAGCAGGCCGCGGCGAAGGGCCTCTTGGACAAACGGAGCGCCTTCGACCGCAAGGTCGATGCCCACGATGAGCCCTTGGCCACGAATCGCGCGGATAAAACCGAATTGGGCGGCGAGCGTTTCAAGGCCCGCACGCAGCTCAGCGCCACGAGAGCGAACATTGGCCAGTAAGTTTTCCTCTTCGACGGTCGTGAGAAATTCGAGCGCCGTCGCACAAACCAATGGACCACCACCAAACGTGGATCCGTGCATCCCGGGAGCGAACACGGAGGCAAACTTTTCGCTCGCAATCAAGGCGCCCAGCGGGAGGCCGCCCGCGAGGGGCTTGGCAACGGTCACAATGTCCGGCAGCGATTCAAACATTTGGTACGCGAATTTGCGGCCGGTACGACCAAGACCCGATTGAATTTCGTCAGCGATCAGAGCGGCATCGTGATCGGCCGTCAATTGCCGCGCCCGCTTCCAGAAATCGTCGGTTACGAGATAAACGCCACCCTCGCCCTGAATCGGCTCAATCACGATGGCACAGACGGTGTCATCGAACTTCGCATCGAGGTCTGCGACGTCATTGAACCGAATAAATTCGACTCCGGGGACCAGCGGCGCGAACGGTTCGCGATATTTGGCCGTGTGCGTGATCGAGAGTGCTCCCAGGGTCCGGCCATGAAAGGAATTTTCAAGCGCGAGAATGCGCGTCTTCGGTGAGACCCGATGGCCTGCGTTGGCCTGCCCATGCGCATAGGCTCGCGCAAGCTTCAAAGCACCTTCGATCGCCTCGCTGCCGCTGTTGGAGAAGAAGACGCGATCGAGTCCGGACCATTCGGCCAACTTATGCGCGAGCGGCGCCTGATAGGGGTTGTGAAACAGGTTCGAGACATGCGTCGCGTGTCCGGCTTCACGCCGAATCACATTCACCAGTCTTGGATGAGCGTAGCCAAGCGCGTTCACAGCGATGCCGCCTACAAAATCGAGATATTGGCGGCCACGCGAATCAAAGAGGTGCGCGCCTCGGCCCTGCGTGAAAACGATCGGTGGCCGCCGGTACGTCTTCATTAGATAGCGCGCTTCCTCGGCAAGGATCTTCGCCGAGGAAATGCGTTGGGACGCAGTGGATTTCTTCTTCGGCATGGCTAATGCGCGGCTCCATGTGCCGCCCTTGCATTCGCTGGCAGAACGGGCAACACGCGGGTTCCCGGGCAGCGGATTCCCCCGGCAGCAGCCAGCAGGGCCCGGGGCTGTGTACCACCAACGATGCGCACTTCGGCGACGCCGCCGGCCAGCGCCCTCTTGGCGGCCTCGAGCTTCAGGATCATCCCGCCGGACACCTTGTTGCGGCGAATCAGGTTCTCGATCTCTGCCCCGCGGACGGCACGCAGAACTTTGCCGTCATCGAGCACGCCAGCCACGTCGGTGAGAAAAACCAGTCGATCGGCACGTATGAACTCCGCGGCTGCCGCGGCCATGTGGTCGGCATTGATGTTGTAGAGTTCACCGTCAGCGCCCAACCCCATGCAGGAGGCAACTGGAACAATTCCCTCGCGCCAGAGCGAGCGCAGGAAATCCACGTTGACTTCCGTCAGATAACCGACGAAGCCAAGACCGCCCTCGAAATCATCAAGCTGCATGGGCTCGGCGAGGAAGCAAGCCGCGTCGGCCGCGCTGATGCCCACGGCCGCCTGGCCAGCCAGCGAAATTGCGCCCGAAAGCTTCTTGTTGAGCAGGCCCGCAAAGACCATGACTCCCACATCGCGCGTCTCCCGGTCCGTGACGCGCAAGCCGTTGACAAAACGGCTGGTAATTCCCATGCGTGAAAGCGTGGCCGTGAAAATCTTTCCGCCCCCGTGAACCACCAAAAGCTCATGTCCCGCGCGCGCAAGTTCCGCGATCTGCCGAGCGAGCCTCTGCACGTCTTCCTCACGCTCGAATAACGCTCCCGCCACTTTGACGACCATTCTCATAGCAAACCCGCCGTTTCGGGATATCCGCGCATCCCATTGAAGTTTTGCACGGCCTGACCGGCCGCGCCCTTGCCAAGATTGTCCAAGCACGAAACGACGATCAGCCGCTCTCCCAAGGGATCGAGGGCGAAACCGATGTCGCAAAAATTTGTGTGTGCCACGTACTGCAGCTCGGGCAAAGTCCCAGTCGGCATGATCCGCACCATGGGCTTACCCGTGTAGAACGTTCGATAAAGAGCTTCAATGTCTTCCGTTTTCTGTCGGGACGGGAGCCAAACATACAGCGTCGCGAGAATTCCGCGATCGACCGGGAGCAGGTGCGTCGTGAACACGAAATCACGTGCCGCGAAGCCCAAGTGATCGGAAACTTCGGGCGTGTGTCGGTGAGTGAACAAGCCATAGGCTCGGAAGTTTTCGTTAACTTCCGCGAACTGGGTTTCGCGCTTGGGCTCTTTACCTGCGCCGGTTACACCAGACTTGCAGTCGCACACAATGCCTCGGGTTATGTCGATCCAGCCCGCTTCCACCAGCGGGCGCAGCCCCAGAATCACCGATGTGGGGTAGCAGCCTGGATTTCCCACAATTCGCGCCTTTGGCAGCGCTTCCGCGTAAAGCTCGGGGAGGCCGTAGACCGCTTGCGCGAGGGCTGTTGCATCGGGCGCAGGCATCTTGTACCAATTCACGAACGTCTCGGCGCTGCGGAACCGGAACGCGCCGCTGAGGTCCACGATACGAAGGTTCGGATTCGCCGAGAGCAGTTGGGGAACCAGTTCCAGCGAGGCCTCATGCGGCGTCGATAGAAAGACGACGTCGGCGCCACTGCTTGCAACTGCCTCGACCGAAAGCGGCCGGCACGGAGCATCACCCCAGCCGCGAAGCTGCGGGAAAAGCTCCGTGAGACACCGGACATTGCCATAGCCTTCGCGAAGAAAGAAGGTCGTTTTTTCGATGTGCGGGTGCCGCAGAATAAGCCGGGCGAGCTCGAATCCGGCATATCCGGTAACGCCGACGACGGCGACCCGGCATGAGTCGCTCATCGGAGCATTTCCTCTAGACGGCGCTGGACAGTGCCGCATGCCGCCCGTGAAGAACAGATGACCAGTACCGTATCGTCTCCCGCCAGCGTGCCAGCGACTTCCTTCCAGTGTTCGGTATCGACGGCCGCCGCGAGAGGCTGGGCACCACTCGGGGGAGTCTTCAAAACAAGCATGTTCTGTGCGGGACGCACATCGAGCAAGAATTCCTTGAGCGCACGGGCGAGCGTAGGTAGCTGAGGTGTTTCCTCGGCGCCTACAGTGGTTAGAGGACGGTAGCCCTGAGTCGTTTTCACCAACCGAAGCTCGCGCACATCGCGCGAAAGGGTGGCCTGGGTCACGCGCACACCGAGATGTCCGAGGCGACGGCGAAGCTCGTCCTGACTCGCAACCGGTTGGCCCGAGAGGAGCTTCAAAATCTGTCCTTGACGAAATCGCTTTTGTACGCTCATCTTTGGGGGCGATGCTTGAATATGCAAGCTTCTGCATAATGATACATGACCGTATGCATTTTGTGTCAACAATAAATTGATGCGGGAACAGAAAAATCTGGACCGCTCAGGAAAGCAACAAAGCAACAGCGAGTGCTGCAACAAGAAGTTTTGCAAGCCACCCAAGCAAGTGAGAGACCACTACCAGCGCATGCAACTTGATGAAGAGAGCATTCGTGATCAGAAGTGGCAAGGGAACCATCAGCCAGCAAAGAACTGCAAGTTTTAGGGTGCCCTCATATCCACGAACACCGAACGCAAGGCAAGCGACAATGAACGACCCACTGGTGAGGAATCCAAGCGCGATGCTCCCGGCTATAGCGGCCGTATCGCTTTGACGGAGCGCCGGCCGCCATACCTCCGGGTAGGCATTGTATTTCTCGTGGAAAAGAACACCAGCGAAAAACCAATCTGTGAAGGAGCTAACCAAGCCCGCCGCCAGCACCGCCCAGAGAAAACGCTTCCATTCCATCCGACGACTCCTTTCACTCAGAGCGTTCCGAATCAAGACCAGCCGGAGGCGCTGTGATAAAATGGCGGAACGTCACAGGCCCCTAGCTCAGTTGGCTAGAGCGCTACCTTGACACGGTAGAGGTCTGCGGTTCGAGCCCGCACGGGCCTACCATCCTTTTCAATCACTTGCGGAGGCACCCTCGGGTTGGCACTCTGTTTTGTGACGTCTTTTGTGACATCGGAGCCTTGTGAGCCTCCTTCTGGGCGCATCGACAGGACCTGAATCGCTTTCCGTTTAGCCTCAAGCTGGATGTGGGAATACCTCTTAAGCATCCGCTGACTGACGTGCCCAGCAACGTCCATGATCACACGATCCGGCACTCCGGCTTCGCCGAGAGCTGAGATGGCGGTATGGCGAAGATCGTGGAAACGGAAACCAGGTAGCCCCGCCTTTTTCGTCAGCGTCCGCCAGGCAGTGCGCCAGCTGCCGACTGATCGAGTGGCATCAAACTCCCAGTCAATGCTGTCCAGACGGTTCCGGCCATGGAAACGAAACTTCGGGCGAAGCGCAGCGAACACGAAGTGGGAAGGTTCAACTTGCCCGAAATTCTCTGATCGGTGCCGCAGTTTCCATAGCACCTCATAGGATTCCGTGTTCAGAGGGACCAGGCGCAGTCCGGCGTCGGTCTTACTCTTAGGGATTTCGAGAGTGCGGTTAATGAAATCTACGTGCCGCCACTGCCAGGCGCAAAGTTCGCATTTCCGTGCCGTCGTGTTAATGGACAAGACAGCAGCGAAGTAGGCTGTCTCCCATTCAGGTTTCGCTGACGCAATCTTGAACAGGCGCGTTCGCTCCTCGAA
>CAYOXF010000035.1:0-15125 GCA_964407845.1 uncultured Acidobacteriaceae bacterium
GCGGCTCGGTCATCTGGCCATAGATCAGCGCACAACGCGATTTCTCCGAGTTGCCCGGTTCGATAACGTGCGATTCCTGGAACTCCAGCCAAAGGTCGTTGCCCTCGCGCGTGCGTTCGCCCACGCCAGCAAATACGGAGACGCCACCGTGCTCCATGGCGACGTTGTGAATTAGCTCTTGAATCAGAACAGTCTTACCCACGCCGGCACCACCGAACAGTCCGATCTTGCCACCTTTCAGGTAGGGTTCGATCAAGTCGACGACCTTGATGCCCGTTTCGAACATTTCCAGTGTGGTGGACTGATCGGCGAGGGATGGCGCCGGACGGTGAATCGGATAGCGCTTGTCAAATTTCACTGGCCCGAGCTTATCGACCGGCTCTCCCAGCACGTTTAGCACGCGCCCGAGCGTCCCACGCCCCACAGGCACGGATATCTCCTGGCCAAGGTCGACCGCTTTCATGCCGCGGATTAGACCTTCGGTGGGCTTCATGGCTACGCAGCGGACGCGATTCTCACCCAAATGTTGCTGGACCTCGACGATGATGTCGAGGGGGTCGGGAGTGTCAAACCCTTCGCTGGTGATTTGCACCGCGTTGTAAATCGGCGGCAGCTGGCCCTCCGCGAATTGAACGTCCACTACGGGGCCGATGACTTCGACCACATGGCCTGTTTTTGTGTTGTCGGTTGCCATGAAAACTCCCTTAATTCTAGGATCGGTGATCCCAGTTGTGCTCACGCCGTCGCCGATGCTGCGCCACTCACAATTTCAATCAGTTCCTTGGTAATGCCCGCCTGCCGGATCTTGTTCATCTCCAGCGTCAATTTGTCGATCAGCTCAGACGCGTTCCTCGTCGCCGCATCCATGGCCGTCATACGGGCGGCCCATTCCGCTGCCGAGGACTCCAGCAGAATGCGGAGAACCTCCGTCTCAATGTACCGTAAGAAGAGGTTGTCGAAGATTTCGTGAAACGGCTGCTCGTAGATGTAATCCACCAGCCGCACCGTACCCCCCGTATATAGCTCATGCGGCAACGATTTCTCACTTTCCGTTTCACGCGGCCCGGACTCGGACAGTTCCGGACGCAGCACGTGCGGATCGATGGGAAGGAGTTTTTCCGTAAGCAGGTTGTGCACGAGAACGTTTTTGAATTCGTTGTAGACCGTGTAGACCGCGTCCACCTCTCGCTGGGCGTACAACTGCGCGATTTTTCCAGCGATCTCCTTAGCCGTCGCGAGATCGACGTTGCCCGATACGTTCAGATACTCACCCGCGAACCTCCAACCGCCTCGTTTGAGAGCATTGCGTCCCTTTTTCCCAATCGGCAGCAGGAAGATTTCCTTTGCGGACTTTTCGCGCAAAAAGGCCGTGGCACGCCGGATGACGTTGGTGTTGAAGGCTCCGCACAGCGAGCGATCTCCCGTCAGTACCACCACCAGAATTTTCTTCTCCGGAGGACTGAGCAGCGGGTGCTCGGAGGGATCCAGGCGCGCCGCAGCCGAGCGGAGGACGCGCAGGATCTCCTTCGCATAGGGCCGTGCGGCAAACACGCCTTCTTGGGCACGGCGCAGCTTGGCGGCAGCGACAAATTTCATCGCTCGCGTGATCTGCTGAGTGCTTTTCACGCTGCGGATACGGCGCCGGTAATCCAGAAGGGTGGCCATAAAAGCCCCGCGTTAATCCGCTGCGGCCGCCTGCGCCGTAGCCTTGAAAGCTTCTTTGAAGGTATCCAGCGCTCGTAAAGCCTCGGCTTTCACCGCATCGTCGATGGCCTTTTTCTCTCGCAGGGTCTTCAGCAATCCGGGATAGTTGGTTTCGGTATAGGCAAAGAACTCGCGTTCGAAGCGGCGGACTTCTGACACTTCCAAATCGTCCAAGTAGCGGTTTGCCCCCGCGAAGATGATCAGCACCTGGCGTTCAACCGGAAGCGGCTGGAACTGGTCCTGCTTGAGCACCTCCATCAGCCGCTGGCCACGGGCCAGCTGCGCCTGCGTAGCTTTGTCGAGTTGCTCGGTGCCGAATTGTGCGAATGCCGCCAGGTCGCGATATTGCGCCATGTCCAAACGCAGAGTGCCCGCCACCTGACGCATCGCCCGGATCTGGGCGTTGCCACCCACGCGGCTCACGGAAATGCCCGCATTGATCGCCGGGCGGATGCCCGCGTTGAACAGGTCTGCTTCCAAATAAATCTGGCCGTCGGTGATGGAGATTACATTTGTCGGAATGTACGCGGAAACGTCACCGGCCTGGGTTTCAATCACAGGAAGCGCAGTCAGCGAGCCCCCGCCCAGGCTGTCGTTCAATTTGGCAGCCCGTTCAAGCAAGCGCGAATGAAGAAAGAAGACGTCTCCGGGGAACGCCTCTCGTCCTGGTGGACGGCGCAACAGCAGCGAAATCTCGCGATAAGACTGAGCGTGCTTCGAAAGGTCGTCGTAAAAGCAGACGGCGTGGTGCTTGTTATCGCGGAAAAATTCGCCCATGGCCGCGGCCGCGAACGGTGCGATGTATTGCATCGAGGCCGGTTCGGTTGCGGAAGCTGCGACGACGATGCTGTAATCCATAGCCCCGTAGTCGACGAGCGTTTTCACCACTTGTGCGATGGTGGAACGTTTCTGCCCGATCGCACAGTAGATGCAGATCATGTCGCCGCCGCGTTGGTTCAAGATGGTGTCGAGGATGATCGCCGTTTTCCCGGTCTGCCGGTCCCCGATGATCAATTCGCGCTGCCCGCGGCCAATCGGAATCATCGAGTCGATCGCCTTGATGCCCGTCTGCAAGGGTTCGCGCACCGGCTGCCGATCCACGACGCCCGGTGCCAGGCGCTCCAGCGGATTGTTGTGTTCGCTCACGATGGGGCCTTTGTCATCGAGCGGCTGTCCCAAAGGATTCACCACTCGCCCAATGAGCGCGTCGCCAACTGGCACGGACATGATTTTGTTTGTGCGCTTGACCGTGTCGCCTTCGCGAATTTCGGCGTAATCACCGAGCAACACCGCTCCCACCTGATCCTCCTCCAGGTTCAAGGCGATCCCGAATACTTCGTGTGGGAAGCTGAGCATCTCGCCGGCCATGCAGCGTTCCAGGCCATGGATACGCGCGATGCCGTCGCCTACCGAAATGACCGAGCCAACCTCCTCAACGGCGACGGCCTGCTGATAGTTTTCGATCTGCTCGCGCAGGATCTTCGTAATCTCATCCGCTTTGATGTTGGCCATTGCTGGCTCCTTATTCCCCTTCTAGCTGCTCACGCAGCCGCGTCAGCTGCTCACGCACCGAACCATCGTAGATGGTCGACCCCAGCCGCACCAGGGTGCCGCCGACAAGCGATGGGTCCCTGCGAAAGCGCGCTTCGATCTTCTTGCCCGTGCGTCGTTCGAGCGCCACGGTCAATTGTTTCCGTTCCTCGAGGCTCATTTCGCGCGCGGAGGTCACGTCTGCTTCGGCGATCCCGAGCCGCTGGTTTAGTTCCGCCTGAAACGCCTCTTCAATCTCGGCCAGCATCTCTGTGCGGTGATGGTCGATTAAAAGGTACACGAAATTTCGCACCGCCGGCGCCAGGTCCATGCGCTCAGCGAGTTCTCTGACCACCTGGTGTTTCAGCTCTTGGCTTACCGCCGGGCTTTCCAAAAGCGTGCGCAGGTCAGTTGAGGAAGACATCGCCTCGGCGAAGGAGCTCAGGTCACGCTTTACACGGTCGGCGTGGTGTTGCTCGAGCGCCACATCAACCAGCGCGGCGGCGTAACGGGATGCGAGCGCGCCGTTCAATTCACTTTGCCCTCAAGCTGCCTAACAAACGTGCCAAAAAGCACCGCTTCCGATTCCGGTGTCATAGCCTGGCGCAGCATGGCTTCGGCTCGCTCGATCGCCAAACGCGCAGCGAGCGCCTTCAATTCCAGCCGCGCTGCCCGCTCCCGAGCCGCGATTTCCTGTTGCGCGGCACGCTCGATCATCTCTGCCTCGGTGCGGGCCAACTCGCGCAAGCGTTCGGCTTCGGCTTCCGCGCCCCGTTTGGCCTCGACCCGCATCCGAGCAACCTCTTCTTCGATTCCGGCCAGCTTGGCCTGCACTTCGCGGCGCTGTTTCTCGGCCGTTTCGCGCGCCCGTGTGCCCTCGGCAATTCGCTCACTGATTTCGTCGGCATGGCGGCGGAAGATGGGTGACGCTTTTCGGAACGCATAGGCGATCCCAACGACCACGATGGCGAAGTTAATCCACCGGAAAACCCATCCCATCGGAGATTCGGCGGGAGACGCTTCGCCCTCCTGTGCCAGCACAGGAACGGCCCAAAGCAGAAGCAACATTCCCATCCAGTGAGCGGGCCGAAGGAGCCGTGTCATCGGGCCACTCCCCCGCCCAAGGAAGATCGCTTCTCCAAAATGACGCGGACAATGTCGCCGGCGAGCGTCGGTACCTCACGCTCGACTTGCGCGCGAGCCGCTTGCGATTCGGTCTCAATGCGCTTCGTCGCAGCCAAGACCTCCTCCTGGGCCCGGACGCGCATCGCCTTGAGCAACTTCCCACGGTTTTCGAGCGCCTCATGCCGAACAGCTTCTTGCTCGCTGAAGATTTTGGCGCGGGCTTGGCTCAAAGCGTCGTGGTAGGACTCCATCTCGTGCTTCGCCTCCGCTTCGACGGCGGCGGCTTCAGCCCGTGCGCCGTCGATGCGGGCCTCGCGCTCTGCCATTGCCCTCTGTATCGGCGTGAAAAAAACTGAGCGGAGGAAGAAATAAAACAGCAGGACGATGATAATTGTGGGCACAGACCCAAGGAACAGCTGGCCTAAGCTGTGAAGAATATCCATCGCATCGATACGGGGTTGCGGTCGCGCTCCTGGTTTCGCCGATTCGCGGTTCGCGGTGCCGGTACGAGTTTCAAAGGGCCGACAAGGGACAGAAATTATCGCATCGGCACCGCACTAGGTCAATCATTAGCCGCATGCGCCAGATGGAGAAGGAAGAAGCAGCGGTGCCGCTTCGAGTGGCGGAGGGAGGAGCGAGTCGAGCCGCCAGAATCACATCAAAGAGACGAGCGATCTAAACTCTTTGTCAACTAGATCCGATCAAGACCATCGGGCGAGTTTCAGAGCTGCGGAAACGACCTCTGGGTCATCTCCAAAACCTGTGAGCCAGTGCACCCCGCGCTCCTTCCGGAACCAAGTGATCTGCCGCTTGGCAAAACGCCGAGTGGCTTGTTGGATCCTACCGATCACTTGCTCGGGGTCGCGCCTGAGCTCGATCTGCCGACGCAGCTCGGCATAGCCGATGAACTGAAACGGCTTCGCGGCTGTCATCCCCCGGCTGATCAGCTGCTCGACCTCGGCTGCCCAACCGGCTGTCATCATCGATTCGACGCGGGCATTGATGCGACGATAGAGCTCGGCCCGGGTCGGCAAGAGTCCGATTTTCCGCGTTTCATATCCTGCAAGGGGAGTTCGGCCGCTGCGGTGAATGTCTCCAACGGGCCGTCCCGAAAGGGTCCGGATTTCAATGGCGCGGATGACCTTCTGCGCATCGCGCGGCGCAATTCGACGAGCTGCTTCTGGATCGAGACGCGCCAGAAGCCGGTGGAGGCTCTCGACGCCGCGCCGGCTGGCCCGGGCACGCAGGCGTTCGCGAAGCTCCTCGGAGCGCGTCGGAGCGTCGGCGAGTCCTTCGAGCAAGGCCCGCAGATAAAGGCCGGTGCCCGCCGTGACGATCGGCAGCTTATTGCGGCAGCGGAGGCCTTCGAGCACCTCGAGTGCCCGCTCGCGATACTGGCCGGCTGTGAAGACTTCGTGCGGTTCGACGAGATCGACCAGGTGATGGCGGACGCCATGCCGCTCGGCGGGCGGCACTTTGCCCGTGCCGATGTCAAAATGCCGGTATATCTGCGTGGAATCACAGACGAGAACTTCGCCGCTCAACTGTTCGGCCAGCCTGATCCCGAGAGCCGACTTCCCGGAAGCGGTCGGCCCGAGTACGACGACGAGCCGCGCGAGATCACTCATCCCCAAGATTCCCTATGACCCCACAACGCGGGACTGGCCGATCGTCCACGATTTGCGCTCCATCGAACTTTCAGCGCCCCGGGAAGGCTTGATCGAGCGGGATATTATAGAGGAAAGCGATACGCAGTCTTAGATAGGGTCCATGGAATGCAGACGGCAACGGTTCGAACGGGTTCGAGGCGTGTATGGCAGACATTGCTGCATTATCAAGCGGCTGCTTGCCCGACGTCCTTTCAAGGGTCGGGTCAGGGGCTGGAACGCTTCCGTCTGGGTTAATTTGAAATGTCGTGTACACAATACCCCGGTCCCACCGAGCCGACTCGGGCATGACGTATAGCCAGTTTCGCTTGAGTGTGGCCAGCAGTCTGGTGATGTAGGGACCAAAGTCCACGCCCTGCGTGTCGGAGAGGATCGCGACACCCTGACCGAGGCCAGGTCCGCCGCCGCCCGGCGCGATGGCCCCGCCGCTGTATACCCCGCCCTGCGAACGGGCGCGACTGATGGCGTCGCCCAGTTGGTTGTCAAGCTGTTTGCCCGGCGAAGCCTGTGGCAGGCCCAGATTGATGCCCTTGTTCTGGGGGGTTGCCGGCAAAACGGGCTCGAGGTGCGATGGTGTAGGAGCTGTGGGCTGAGAGGGAGCCGGGGAAGGCGACGCCTGGTTCCGCGGTTTCGGCGCCTCGGGCAAGTCAGACGGCGGACGCTCGGGAGCAGGAGCGGGTGCGGGAATTTCCGGTTTCACTTCTGGAACAACCTTCCGGAGAATCTCGCGATTCATTTTGAGCTTTGGCGTCGGCGCGGGCGGCACCGGCTTCTCAGTGCCCGGCACATAGACGAAATTCAGTTCTTTCTGTGCGAGTGCTATGTCTGCATCGCTCGGCGCATGAGACGGGAAAATCTTCGGCCACAACAGCACGAAGGCCAGCAGCGCCACGTGGCAAGCGACGGAAAGGGCGCGCATCAAGGCGTCCCACTTTGGATCTTTCTTTGCAGCCGGTTGGATGAGAAGGTTCGGATCGCCGGTGATGAAAATGTCTGGCTCAATCACCTCGCGCAAATCCGGCGTCATCGCCGGCGCGTGCTCAAATTCCTTGATCGTCTCCGGTGCCGCCGGCTCTACGAAGGCAGGAACAACAATCCGTTCATCGAGCACGGCCACTGGCACGTATTCGGTCAGCGGCCTGACCCGTTCGATCGGCTTTGCCGGCATGCCGCGCGGAACGAGAGTGCGCGCGACGAGTGCGTCCAGAGGCAGATAAGAGGGAATTGAGGTGCGGCCATCGAGCGGAGGCAAATCCCGATCCGGTAAGCCGACCGGCACGACGGTGCGCTCGTCCATGTACGTCTCAAGACGGCGCGCCGGCGTACGGGCCTCGCCGTTCTTTACCGGGCGTACGTCAACCGGAACGAGGGTGCGCGGGATCATCGAACTTCCTCCGCTGCAAACGCATCGGGTTGGACGCGGCGCGCATGGTCGAGGATGCCTGCCGTTACCCAGTCGGCCAGCTCGAGAGCGCGCCGCCCGGCGGCACCGTCCACGATGGGCGGTCGGCGCGTGCGAACCGATTCGGCAAACGCGCGCAGCTCTGCACGCAAAGGCTCTTCTGGTGTCGTCGGCACTTTTTCAAAGCCAATTTCCGGCTGCGATTCACCGGTCTTGACGCGGATGCGCAGGACGTCCTGACGGGTGAAATCAAGCGAAATATATTCGTGCTCTTGGAAAAAGCGCATCTTGCGGACGCGTTCGGTAGAAACGCGGCTCGCCGTGACGTTGGCCACCGTGCCGGTCGCAAATTCCACACGAGCGTGCGCAATATCGACTTTGTCGGTGATCACCGGAATGCCGACGGCTTTCAGGTCTATGACCGGTGCCTTCACGAGCGCCAGCAGAATGTCCAGGTCGTGAATCATCACATCGTAGATTACATCTACGTCAAGGCTACGGGGGGTGAAGATTCCGAGGCGGTGCACCTCGAAAAACAACGGTCGTGTGACCATCTTTTGAGCAGCCACAACCGCGGCATTAAAGCGCTCGACGTGCCCAACCTGTAGAATCGAACCGAAGCGTCGGGCCGCAGCAATCAACTGGTCCGCCTCGCTAAGCGAGGCAGCCATGGGCTTCTCAATGAGCACGTCGAGCCCGGCCTCAAGGAGTTGGCAGCCGATCCGCGCATGCTCGCGGGTGGGGACCGCCAGACTCGCCGCATCGAGCCGCTCGCGCCCCAACATTCGAAGGTCCGCGATCGCTTCGGTCCCAAATTCGGCAGCAACCTGTCGCGCGCGCTCAACATTCGTGTCCACAATGCCAACCAGGTCGACGCCACGGAGTTCTCGCCATACGCGCGCGTGGTTCTTGCCGAACTCTCCGGCACCCACAACAGCCACGCGAATCGGTCTCTCGCTCATTGATTTGTTTCTGGCTCCCAGGCGAATGCCTGAATCGCAATACCGGCATCATCGGCCGCGTCGACGACGGCCTGCCGGTCGAAAACCAGCGTGCGCCCAGCATCGATGGCAAGCGCCGTTGCATGGGCGCGGCTCATCACTGTGATGGTCTTTGTTCCTATGACTGGCACATCGAATCTCATGTCCTGCCGCGGCTTGCTAACCTTCACGACCACCAGTCGTTGCCCACCTGCCAGCCGGGCGGCGCGCTCAATCGTTTCGTCGGTGCCTTCCATCGCCTCAATCGCGACGCAGGCGCGATCACGCACCACGACCGTCTGCCCTAGATCGAGTCCTGCGATCTGCCGTCCGATGTGGCGCCCATATTCGATGTCGGCCGCCTCGGATTCATCGGGCGGACGCCGTGTCAGGAGTCCTGCAGAAGCCAGCAAGGGCCCGAGAAATTTCGTGGAATCTACAAGCTCGATGCCTTCTTCCTCGAGAACGTGCGCAATTGCGCCGATCAGAGAGTCTGTGTTCTTTGCCGATAGCGACAGCAGCAGCTTCGCCAAACGCCAGTCCGGCCGAATCGCACTGAAGATTTTGTTGTGCTTTACCTGGCCCGCCATCACGGCCTGCTTCACTCCCTCACGGTGCAGCAGTTCGATGCCTCGGCTGAGCTCGCCCAAGCCGATCCAGTGAAAACGCTTGGCCTCTCGTTCGAGCGCGGGCGAGGCCTCCTCGCGAATTGCGATCACCGCCATCTCAATGCCACGGCTGCGGGCACCCTCGAGCACGAGAAACGGGAAATCGCCATTTCCTGCTATCAGTCCCCACGTTCCCATTCCTGGAGCGGGCAATCCCATGGCCATTCCTATTTCGTCAACCCGCGATCGGTGGTCGACTCGATGAACCGGATCAGTATTTGGACGTCCTCGGACTCAGACAGGGTTCCGCGCATTTTCTCAACGGCCTGCGAAGTGTTGAGTTTGGAGCGCAGGAGATAGCGGTAGGCTTGTTCGAGCGTGCGGATACGCTCGGGCGAAAATCCATGGCGTTCAAGGCCCACCTTGTTGATTCCGTAGCAGCGATTGGTGCGCTCTCCCACGATGAGAGAAAATGGCGGTACGTCCTGCGTGATCACAGTGCCCGCCCCGATGTAGGAATGGCGTCCGATGCGCACGAACTGGTGCAGCAAGCAGAAGGAACTGATGCCGGCGTAGTCTTCCACCACGATATGCCCGGCAAGCTGCGCTCCGTTGGTCAAAATCACGCGATCACCAATGACACAATCGTGGCCGACGTGCGAATAGGCCATCAAAAGGCTGTGGTTTCCAACGCGCGTGACCCCACCGCCTTTGATCGTTCCCCGATGCACCGTGCAGAACTCGCGGAACTCGTTGTTTTCACCCACTTCCAGTCTGACCCGCTGTCCGGTATAGGTCAGGTCCTGGGGGTCGCCGCCAACCGTTGAGAAAGAGTAGAAGTGGTTGTTGGGGCCAAAGGTCGAGGGACCCTTTACCACCGCGTGAGGCTCCACGATGCAGCCGTCGCCCAGTTCCACTTCATCCCCAACGATGGCGTAGGGCGCGATGCACACGCTTTTGCCCAATTTTGCGGAGGGCGAAACCACAGCGCGGGGATCGACCTCGCTCATCGCGCCTTCTCGGCCGGCTCGGCGGCCGCTACGGGCTCGGTCTCCATATCGACCATCTTGCACATCATGGTCGCTTCGGCGGCGAGTTCGCCGTTGACCGACGCACGTCCCTCGAGTTTGCAAAATGTTCCTCTGCAAGAATGGACAATCAACTCAAGCCGGAGCTGATCACCCGGGACGACCGGTCTTCGGAATCGCGCGTTGTCGATAGCCACGAAATAGATAACTTTCTTGTCGCGATCTGGAATCTCATTGAGGAGCAGCACACCCCCTGTTTGTGCCATGGATTCGATGATCAATACACCGGGCATGACCGGTTTGCCCGGGAAGTGTCCCTGAAAGTAGCTTTCGTTTGCGGTGACGTTCTTGATTCCTACGATCCTCTTCTTTGGTTCCATTTCTTCAATCGCATCTACCAATAGAAAGGGATAGCGGTGCGGCAGGATTTTCTGAATCCCATTCACATCAAGGAGCATCGTTGGCCTCTGCACAGCCCTGTATTTTTCGCGCCGGGTATTTAGACAATTCTATACGAATCGCCCCCGCCTGGGAACCGGCGCGAAGCGGGCATTGTGGATCGTCACGCGCCGCTGTTAGGATACGGCGCGATGAGTGAAACCGATTCGAGGATGCGGCCGATCATGCGAGAGCTGCGGGAAAATTTGCGGTGCCGCGAGTTCGCAATGGTTCGACTGCTCGGTCAATTTGTCCGCCACGAATCGCCCAGCCACGATAAGCCTTCTGTGGACCGCCTGGCACGAATGGTGGCCAAGCAATGGCGCCACAGGGGTGCAGGGATCCGCATTCTCGGCCAGAAAGTGCGTGGCGATCATGTGCGGGCCGAGATCTGGCTTGGCCGAGGCCGCCCCAACGGCCAAATCCTGGTGCTCGGTCACCTCGACACTGTCTATCCTCTCGGAACACTTCGGAAGACCCCTTTCCGGATTTCGGCAGGGCGCGCTTGGGGCCCCGGAACATTCGACATGAAAGCGGGTCTTGTGATAGCGCTCGCGGCGGTCGATGCCCTGAAATCGCTCAGGCTACGACCTTCTAAGAAACTCGTCTGTCTCTGGAACTCAGATGAAGAGATCGATAGCGAGTCGTCGCGACCTCAGATCGAGCGCGAAGCAAAACAGAGCGATGCGGTGCTCGTCCTCGAGCCGGCTCTTGGCCCAGAGGGCCGTGTGAAGACGGCGCGCAAAGGCGTAGGGACGGCGGAACTGGTCGTGATAGGCCGCTCGGCACACACCGGCCTGAATCCCCAAGCCGGTGTCAATGCCGTCCATGAGCTCGCCTTACAGACCGTGCGGCTGATGAAGATGAATGATTCTCGGCGCGGAATCACCGTGCAGGTGACCGTGGTGGCAGGCGGCACCGTCTCCAATGTGGTGCCGGACGCCGCCCGGGCACTGATCGACCTCCGCGTGAAAAAAGTGGCAGATGCGGCGTTGCTGGAACGAACCCTGCGCAGCTTGCGCCCGATCCTGCCAGGAGCCCGAATGGAAGTCCTTGGAGGTATCAATCGTCCGCCTCTGGAGCGCGCGGCCGGTGTTGTCGATCTGTTTCGACGAGCCCAGTCGCTGATGCGCGAGATCGGCGTGCCACTCGGCGAGTCGTTCGCAGGCGGCGGTTCGGATGGGAACTTTACGGCCGCGCTGGGGGTACCTACTCTCGATGGCCTTGGGGCCGTCGGCGACGGCGCACATAGCCCGCGCGAGCATGTCGTGATCCGCTCGCTGCCCGATCGAGCGACCTTGCTCGCTGGGCTGCTCCTGAGTCTCTAGCGCAGGTAGGCACGTTTCAGATACGCCATGGTCTGCTGGTTCAGGTCGTCGTAACTGAGGCGCAGAGTTTCCTTGAGTGCGATCTCAGCCGATGGCGCGCTCGCTAGCTGGTCCAGTAGGCGGCTGATATCGGTCACGCCACCTGCATCGATGATCGATTCCACGACGGCGAGCGACCAAGCATACGCAAAGGCCGCGGCATCGCTGGATAGCCCCATCCAAGATCCGTCCATCGCTCCCAACGACGGGACCAGGCCTCGGCCCGCCCGGTCCATCAGCGCGCTTGCCTCCGAGCTACTACGGCGTCCTTCCATCCATTGCGCGACACCTTCCTGGAGCCAGGTGGGCGCGCGGTTGTGCGATTTTTGCCCCACGAAGCTGTGCGTAAGCTCGTGCTTAAGCACGCGCGCCAATTCGGGCGTCACGTGCGTCAGCCCTTGTACCGGAATGCGCAGGCGGCCGTCGTTGAGCGCGCCAACCCATCCCGGCGCTCTCGTGATATCGGCAAAGCCCTGCTCGGTGTAGAGAATGACGGGAATTGCCTCAACCGGCGTGTAGTCAAGTTGCGATTCAAGATCGCGAAAATCCTCCTCCAGCACGCGCAGAAGCTCACGGGCAAGGTCGGGCGCCGCTCCGCCGTAGTATTTCAGATCGAAATGGGCGGTCTCGCCCTCGCGATAGCTTTCCTCTTCGGCTTTATCCCGCTGGGTTTTGGCGAGAGCCTGTTCGACCTCCGGGTCCGGCTGCAGGCGTTCGGCACGGGTCCATGCCTCGATCGCTTCGTTCATCTTGTTTGCGCCGTAGTAGGCCCAGCCCATCAGCTTGGCAACGTCAGCGGAATCGGGCGAGACACGGCGCGCGCGCTCGAGCGGATCAAGGGCCGCGGTAAACTGGCTTTCGCGCAAGTACAGAACCGCAAGATTCAGTAGCAGGCCGATATTTTCTGGAGCGAAGACGAGCGCTTGGCGGTATTGCTGGATGGCCGCGTCGGTGTCGCCCTTGCCCGCGAGAAACTGCGCTGCCGCATGGTGCGCGGCCGCGACTTTGGCCACTGCGGCGGAGTCGCCCGAGCGGCTGTCGGTTTCGAGTTGCGCGATGTAGGCGTAATCGACCGAATCGCCGTGCACCGCGCGCATGGCAACATCCTCATAGCCTCGTACCGGTTCCACTTGCGGCGTCGAAACAAGCGGCTCGGCCGAAACCGTCGCCGCCGATCGGTACCTAAAGTCATCGTGCTCGACCCTGGCCACAATCGATTTCGGAATCGACATCTGGCCCGCAGGCGTCTGGTAAGTGATGTGGCTGGCGTCTTCGGTTACGTTTTCCGCTATGATCCGGCGACCGTTCTTCAGCACGATTGTGTCGGCCGCGGCCGACGACACCGCGAGACACAGCGTGACGATCAGTGGCGCTAACAGGCGCATTGTTTGAATTTTATCAACCGAACGAGGGCCACCGGCGTCCGCCTTCGTGGGCTATGTCCTAAATCGAACAGCGGGTTCAAGCCGATGAGTCAAAAGATGCTGCACCTTGCGGGATTCTTTGTGACTTTCAAGAAATTTTGATTTCGACTTGCGTATCGTGCCATCCAGTCTTATGCTATGCCGTCTTAGATAAGCCGGTTGGCTCGACGGTCCTTTCATACACAGCCCGCCGGAGTAGAGCAGTCGGCGCGAAACGCAATCTTCAAGGATCGGCTTCATATCCGCGCTGGGTGATCGGGGATGGCTTCCCACGTCCCCTTAACAACGCAGGGGCATCAACGAGCGCAGGGGATACGGAGTGGCTTCTGAAGGCTCTCATAGGCCTGAACCTCTCATTGGTCCGGGCCACACGTTTGAGACAGTAACCGACAAAATCAGTTCCATCGTGCTGACGCGTGGCACGACTCCGGGCTGGGTGTTCGGTTTCTTCCTCGCCTTCTGCCTCTTGATGTTGCTCAATTTGGTCATCACCTTGTTGATGATGAAGGGTGTGGGCATCTGGGGAATCAAGATTCCGACCGCCTGGGGCTTTGCGATTGTCAATTTCGTTTGGTGGATCGGAATTGGTCATGCCGGGACGCTGATTTCAGCCATTCTCTTGCTGTTGCATCAGACTTGGCGCACCTCGATCAATCGTTTCGCTGAGGCGATGACGATTTTTGCGGTCATGTGCGCAGGCATGTTTCCTTTGCTGCACATGGGCCGCCCCTGGTTGTTCTTCTACCTGATGCCGTACCCCAACCCGATGTGGCTGTGGCCGCAGTTCCGCAGCCCGCTGGTCTGGGACGTCTTTGCGGTTTCTACGTATTTCACAGTTTCGTTGCTGTTTTGGTTTGTCGGGTTGATCCCCGATCTGGCCACGCTGCGCGATCGCGCCCAGCATAAGGCGGCCAAGATCATTTACGGGATGCTTTCGATGGGCTGGCGCGGCTCGGCCGTGCATTGGTCGCGCTACGAGATGGCTTCTCTTTTGCTGGCGGGCCTCGCTACGCCCCTGGTTCTTTCCGTTCACACGGTGGTGAGCTTCGACTTTACGATCGGTTTGATTCCAGGTTGGCACAGCACGATCTTTCCTCCCTATTTCGTCGCCGGCGCGATCTACTCGGGCTTCGCCATGGTCCTGACGCTGGCGATCCCGATTCGCCGCGTCTACCACCTCGAAGATCTGGTGACCGACCGCCATCTCGACATTATGGCCAAGGTCATGCTCGCCACAGGGCTCATCGTCGCCTATGGTTATATTTCAGAAACCTTCATGGCCTTCTACAGCGGCAATGAATACGAGCGCTACATGATGATGAACCGGCTGGCCGGTCCCTATGCGCCTTTGTACTGGTTCCTGATTGCCTGCAATCTGCTAATTCCGCAATCGCTGTGGTCTCGCCGCCTGCGGCGCAACATCGTGTGGCTTTTCTTCATATCCCTAGTTGTCAACATGGGCATGTGGCTGGAACGATTCGTGATTGTGGTCGTCAGTCTCCATCGCGATTTCGTCCCCTCGTCCTGGGCGATGTACTACCCGACGAAGTGGGACTGGGCGACCTATCTGGGGACATTCGGACTGTTCTTTACCTGTTTCTATCTCTTCGTGCGTTTCCTACCCATGATCTCGATCGTGGAAGTGCGGTCGCTGGTTCACGAAACGAGCGAAGAGAAGGTGCATTCCTAGTCGATGGCACAGATCTTTCATCGCAGCACGAATCTGATCTCGCGCGTGAGTATCTATGGCGCTGTCCTGTTCGTGGGCGTGCTCGGCTTCGCGCTGTACGAGATCGCGCTCTCGTCTTGGTACACCGGCCAGAACGTGAAGTTGCAGCAGCCCGTTCCGTTC
>CAYOXF010000036.1:0-19536 GCA_964407845.1 uncultured Acidobacteriaceae bacterium
CCCCCGGTCGCACCCAGACTGTCGTCGCCATTTTCACAATCCGTGCAGCTCTCGTTCCAAACAGCTTCTGGAATGTATCCGAGCGCCGATTCCAAGTCGGCTTGATTGGTCGCATTCCAAAAGGTCGCGGCGGTCGTCCCGGGCGGCGGGTTCACGCCCGCTCCTGTTTCGTTGAACATCGTGCCGCCGACCGCGGTGTTATAGGGCGTGGAAGCGATGCCGCTGACTGCGACTCCGTGCGTGGCGCCGGGCGCAGGCACGGGTTGGTTGGGGTCGCACCCGGCCGCTCCGGTGTCGCCGGTGGACACAAACGCGCTGATACCCTGCGCGGCGGCCTGCTGCCATACGTTCTGGAAGAAAAGGTTATCGGTTCCGCCTGGGCCGCCCAAGTTCGCTTCGCACGCGCTGAAGCTTGCATTCATCACGGGCGCAAGATTTTGGTCCACTATGAAGAGCGCCGACAGCTCGATGCCTGGCGAAACGAGCGTGTCTCCACTGATGACCACGTCGATCGTCGCACCCGGAGCGACAGAGCCGGACCACTCCGTATCGAGGGTGACTTCCGTGTCGGCACCCTGCACGTCGCCGGGATCAACTCCATCGACGATGATGTTGGGCACGTTCGCCGGCAGCCCGAAGACAGTCCGAAAATCGGCAACGTCCTGCAGATTGATATCACTGATGGCGACGATCGCTATCGTCACGCCGCTGCCGTTCAGTGCAGTCGGGGCAGCGCCGTAAAGCGGGTTCAGATCGTAGATCGCCGCGAAGTCCTCAGGCCCGAGAGCGTTAAGTTTCTGACCCTGCTGATTCTGAAGATTTGCATCCGGGGCAATCACTTCGTATTTGCCGCCGCCGGCCCGGCGCACGAGGGGACCGCTGAAGTGCGTCGGCTTGGGGAAGAAATCGTTAAGAGACGCGATGCCGCGGACCACCGGCGCCAGCGCGGCCGGAATGGAGATATCTGTCGCGTTCGCGATGTGCGCTTCCCCATTCACGCGGAAACGGTGCATCTGCGTCTGGAATGCAGCTTCGATCTGTGCGGACGTACCGGTGAATTCGACGAACCTGCCGCTGCGTGCCACGCGATCAATGCCGAATCCCTGCTGCTGGAGCCAATTCGTGACCGCCGCGATATCCTCCGGCGCGGGTCCGAACCTCTCGCCGAACTGATCAGGCGTGAGCCAATGATGATAGTCGGGCGAACCCTTTGTCTGTTGGCTGTCGATCAGCGTGACCAGATCGTGGTCCTGCTGCGACGATCCGCCGAGGATCAGGATCATGCGCTTCAGGGGCGCGCTGCCTTCGAGCCTTCCCGCGTCGAAGGCCGGCCGTGCCAGCGGATGCGTCGAGTGCGGGATCTGGACGCGGACTGCGTTGTCGACGCGCGCCGTGATGCGCGGGGTCCTGACGATCTGTTGGGCTTTGGAAATGCTGGGAATCAGGAAAACGGCTGCCGCGGCGGCGACGAAGGCGCCGCGAAGGGCTGGGACTCGATTTCGCATGGTTGCCTCTGCGGTTGCAGACCAGCTGAGTAGTCTTGATTTGTCGCCGCACTTAGGACTTGCGGCAAGTCACCGACTTCAGATGCGTTCGGCGCGCGACATGTTGCCAACGATGGTACGAGCCGTCAAGGGCAACTTCGCAGTCCGACAACCCGCGTGTTTCCTATAACATCTGGCGGAGCACATAGGGCAGAATGCCGCCATGCTGGTAGTAGGAAACCTCGAAAGGCGTGTCGATGCGGGCGACGGCGTGGAAATGGCGCGCGAGCTGGCCACTGGCGTCGCGCACGGTAACTCGGATTCGCTTCTTCGGTTCGAAGGTCTGCGAGAGACCTTCGAAGTCGTAGATTTCGAGTCCTGTAAGGCCGAGCGACTGCGCGGTTTCGCCGGGCAGAAACTCCAGCGGCAGCACTCCCATGCCGACGAGATTGCTGCGGTGGATGCGCTCGAAGCTCTCGGCGAGTACGACGCGCACGCCAAGAAGGATCGTGCCTTTCGCGGCCCAGTCGCGCGACGAACCTGAGCCGTATTCCTTTCCGGCGAGGACCACGAGGGGCACGCTCTGTTCGCGGTATTTCATGGCCGCGTCGTAAATCGACATTTTCTCGCCGCTGGGCTGGTGAATCGTCCAGCCGCCTTCGGTGCCGGGGGCAAGCTGGTTGCGCAGACGGATATTCGCAAAGGTACCGCGCATCATCACTTCATGATTGCCGCGGCGCGCGCCGTAGGAATTGAAGTCTTTGTGTTGCACTCCATGGCCGACTAGGTATTTTCCCGCGGGCCCGTCTGGCTGAATCGAGCCGGCGGGGGAAATATGGTCCGTGGTGATGCTGTCGCCGAGCACAGCCAGCACGCGCAGTCCGCGCAGATCCGAAATGGCGCCCGGCTGGCGCTGCATCGCTTCGAAATACGGCGGATCCTTGATGTACGTGGACTTCCCTTCCCATGAGTAAAGATCGCCCTCCGGAACAGGCAGCGTGCGCCAGTGGTCGTCACCGGCGAAAACGTCGGCATATTCCTTCGAAAACATCTCAGTGGTGACGGCGCTGCGCATGGCGGATTCGACTTCCTGCGGCGAAGGCCAGATATCGCGCAGATAAACAGGCTTGCCGGCTTTGTCGCTTGCCAACGGCTCGTTGACGATATCGAAGTCCATGCGACCGGCGAGGGCATAAGCCACGACCAGCGGTGGCGACGCGAGGTAGTTCGCGCGGCAGAGCGGGTGCACGCGGCCTTCAAAGTTACGGTTGCCGCTGAGGACCGAAACAGCGACGAGATTGTGGTCTTTGATTGCTTTCCCGATTGGCTCGGCAAGCGGGCCGCTATTGCCAATGCAAGTCGTGCAGCCGTAACCGACGAGATTGAAGCCGAGTGAATTCAATGAAGGCCACAAACCGGCCTTTTCGATGTAATCCGTGACGACTTTTGATCCCGGGGCGAAGCTAGTCTTTACCCAAGGCTTTGCCTTCAGCCCGCGCTCGACAGCTTTCTTCGCGAGTAAGCCGGCGCCGAGCATCAGAGATGGATTCGAGGTGTTCGTGCAGCTGGTGATCGCGGCAATCACGACTGAACCATCCGCCAAATCGAAGTTGTCGCCGTCATTCTGGACGTTTGCGTGCTTCGGCGCTGCCGTGAGTGATTTCTCGAACGCGGACTTCGCCTGCGTGAGCGGGACACTATCCTGCGGCCGCTTGGGTCCGGCCATCGTCGGCACAACGGTCGCGAGATCGAGTTCGAGGCGATCGGTGAAGACCGGATCCGGCGTCTGGTCGGTGCGGAAAAGTCCCTGCTCTTTGGTATAGGCCTCGACGAGCTTGACCTGGTCTTCCGAACGCGCTGTGAAGCGCAGATACGCCAGCGTCTCGGAATCGACCGGAAAGAAGCCCATCGTTGCGCCGTACTCGGGCGCCATATTGGCGATGGTGGCGCGATCCGGCAGAGTCAGGCTCGAAAGGCCTGTGCCGTAGAATTCCACAAATTTGCCTACGACCCCCTTTTTCCGCAGCATCTGTGTCACGGTGAGGACCAGATCCGTCGCGGTCGCACCTTCCGGAAGCCGGCCGTGCAGCTTGAAGCCGACAACATCGGGAATGAGCATGGAAAGGGGCTGGCCGAGCATGGCAGCCTCCGCTTCGATGCCTCCCACTCCCCAGCCGAGGACCCCGAGGCCATTGACCATGGTCGTGTGGGAATCGGTTCCTACCAGCGAATCCGGGAAAGCGACCCAAGTGCCATTCCGTTTTTCCGAGAAGACAACGCGTGCGAGGTATTCAAGATTCACCTGATGGCAGATGCCGGTGTCAGGTGGGACGACCCGGAAATTCCGCAGGCTTTTCTGACCCCAGCGAAGGAAGACATAGCGCTCGATATTGCGCTGCATTTCGAGTTCGGCGTTGAAGCGGAACGCATCGCTCGAGCCGAATTTATCGACCTGCACGGAATGATCGATCACTAGCTCGGCCGGAAGTACAGGGTTGATCTTTTTCGGATCGCCACCGAGTTTCTGGATGGCGTCGCGCATAGCAGCGAGATCGACCACAGCGGGCACGCCCGTAAAATCCTGTAGCAGGACTCGCGCGGGCAAGAAGGAGACCTCTTTTTCCGCGCGGGAATTTGGGTTCCAGCGAGCGAGCGCGCGGATATCGTCTGCATGGACGAAACGGTCGTCTTCGTGGCGGAGAAGATTTTCGAGCAGGATTCTTAGCGAAAAGGGCAGCCGGGAAACATTGGTCAGGCCGGAGCGGTCCAGTCGGTCCAGGCGATACACGTCCAATGACTCGCTGCCGACCGGAAGCCGTGCCCGTGTCGAGAATGAGTCTTTCGAAGCTGCGCTCATCGGCGAACCCAATCTCCGTATCTGGAAGTCACTGGCACAAATCGATTCTAGCGCAGAGATCCGAAGGAATCGTTGTTCTTTGATGCTATGGGCTAAAATTCGCGGGCCCGCCCCGCAGGAGCAGAAAGAGCGCCCCTAACGAGTTTGCCAGAAGCAGACGGACCCTTATTTTTCGATTACGCCGCAGGCGATGCGATCACCGGAGTTGCCCGATGGGTCTGACATCAAGTCGTCTGCTTTGGCGTGGATCACGAGCGCGGTGCCCCCGTCGTGGAACAGCGAATTGGCCCCGTCGCCGAGCGTCACCCCCTTGGCCACGAACGTGGTTTTGGCCTTGCCGTCCTTGTCCACGACGAGGTTCGGCAGATCACCAAGATGGGGATGAGGGCTCTGCGGATTGTTCATTCCATGGTGGGCGTTCGTGGGATTGAAATGACCGCCCGCGGAGGCGAAGGTAGGCCCCTCACATTTGCCCACGTTGTGAATGTGAATCCCGTGCTCTCCGGCAGGCAACTGTCCTACATTCACGGCGATTTTGACTCCGTCCTTTGTGGACGTGATTTTGGCAGTGCCGATTTTCATCCCTGCCACGTTCAGGATGTCCGCGTGCGCCGACTTCGGAGCGGCGTCGCCCCATGCCAACGCGGCGGAAACGAAAAGCAATGTGGGAAGCACAAATAGATTTCGAATATGCATGGTGTGTCCCCCTCGGACGAAGAGCGGTTTCAATCGGCCGGGATTTTACCACAGGACCGGCTAATGCTTCGGCGCCACATAGCCTTCGGGAAGTTTCGCACCTTCCCCGAAGAAGAATTGCTCCATTTGCTCTTCCATGATTTTCTGTGCGTTGGGATCAAGAGGGTTGAGGCGGTATTCGTTCAACAGCATCTTGGAGTGGTCGACCCACATGGCCCAGGCTTGTTTGGAGACGTTTTCATAGATGCGCTTGCCGAGCTCGCCCTTCCACGGAGCGCGGTCAAGGCCAGGCATCTCTCGGCCGAACTTCACGCATTTCACCATGCGAACACTGGGTCCGTCCTCAGCCATCCCGTTACCTCCCCAGAGCTTCCCAAATACTTCGGGCGAGTCTGAAATCCAATGATCCCGCAAGGGCTACTACAGAAACGAACTCTATCGTATGCCAATCGGCTCCTCACAGACAATCGCCGGAATCCTGCGCTTGAAACGAATGAGAATTTCGGTTGAGTGAGAGCGACTTAGATCGGAGAATGTCGATCCTCTGCTTGTCTAAAGGAGGCTTGAAGTGCAACACCTTCGTCTTGGAAACACGGGATTACGAGTGTCACGCCTGTGCCTCGGCACGATGACGTTCGGCTTTCAGTGTGATGAGCCGACCTCCTTTGCGATCCTCGATCGGGCGGCAAATGCGGGAATCACCTTCCTGGATTCCTCCGATGTGTACCCACTGGGCGGAGGGCTTGAGCGTGCGGGGCGCACCGAGGAAATCATTGGCCGCTGGATTCGCGGCAAACGGCACGATTTCGTGATCGCGACCAAGTGTTTCGGCCAAACCGGGCCACAGCCGTTTCACGCCGGCAACAATCGGCGGCACATTTTCGATGCGGTCGACCATTCTCTCCGGCGGCTGGGCACCGATTACATCGATCTCTATCAGCTGCATGGATTTGACCCGCAGGTCACGCTAGACGAGACGCTTGGTGCGCTCGATGATCTGGTGCATGCGGGCAAGGTGCGCTACATCGGATGTTCGAATTATTTGGCCTACCAGGTGGCCCGGGCGTTGGGGCGCAGCGACGTGCGCGGATGGGCGCGTTTCGTTTCTGTGCAACCCCGCTATAACTTGCTTTATCGCGAGATCGAGCGCGAGCTGCTGCCGCTGTGCGCGGAAGAACGAGTCGGAGTCATCCCGTTCAATCCGATTGCCGGCGGGATGCTCACAGGCAAGTACAATCGCTCCCAGCAGGCCGCCGAGGGCACGCGCTTTGCCTACACAGGGCGCGTCGGAGAACTCTATCGCAGCCGCTATTGGCAGGAGCCGGTATTCAACGCCGTGGACCAGTTAGAGCAGATCGCATCTCGCGCAGGAATACCGCTTACCACACTCGCCGTTGCCTGGGTGCTCGCGAATCCGACCATTACCAGCCCGATTATCGGGGCAAGCAAACCCGAGCAGCTCGATCAGACCCTGGCGGCTCTGGACGTGTCGCTTGATGCCGCACTGCTTCAAGAACTGGACAAAGCGACGATCCAGTTCCGATAGTCGTGAGCGGGCCGCCGCGTCCGCTTCCCGCGACCACCGACCCCGCGTTTTACGTTAACGATTGAAAACAGCAAGGCGACAGAACATAAACGGCGCGTCGGAATCGTGTGGTGGCTCCTCGGCATGGTCATTAGCCTACCTGACCCACAGCTATCGAGGTTTTTCAGGAAAAGTGAAACCGCCCGAGGTAAGCAGCGGATCACGCTAGAAAAACCAGAAACGTTTTCTCTTGCGTGTGGCCGCACCGCTTAGCTCTGAGTCGGGCGGAAGTTCAGGGACCCAAGGGAGCGGGCGGCCTTCCAACGCCGCCAGAGGATTGTCGACGAGCAGCGCTCGCGCAATGTCTTCGCCTCGGGTCTCGGCCACATGATCGAAAGCCCCCTTGAGGCGCAACGGGCGCGACGTGAGATTGTGCGCATCGCTCGCCAGAAAATGGATCGCCCCGGTATCCAGCCAAACCTGTGCCATTTCCTGCGCCGCCTCGCCAAATCTTCCGAGCAGCGATTGCGCGGTCACCTGTGCGTAGCATCCTTGACGCAACCATTTGTAGAGTCGCTCAGGTTGTGCGCGAATGAGCGGATTGCGTTCCGGATGGGTGACGATGGGGCGCATCCCGGCAAGCTGAAGCTCGTGTAGGGCCTGGTCAAGCGACGGTGGAATTGAATAATCGGCAAACTCGACCAGTAGATAATTCTTTTGGTTTAGGGTGAAGCGTTCGGGATCGTGGCGGATTTCCAGCAGATTTTCGAAGCTTAGATGGAAGTCACATCCCGTCGCCAGCGTCAGCCTTCCCTCAAACCGCGCCTGGAGCTCCTTGTGGCGTTCACGGACCAATTCAGGGACAAAGGCGTAGTCTTCGCTTGCGTGAGGCGTGGCGATAATGTGGGTCACGCCCTCCTCGATGGCCATCTCGGCCATCGCGCAAGATGTTTCGATGGAATCAGATCCGTCGTCGAGAGTAGGAAGAATGTGACAATGAATGTCGACCATCTCTTCGTGCAGGATAGCGTAGGCTTTCGGGATTGACAACGCGAGGGCAGGGGAAATTGTTACGGGTCGGTTGCGCGCTCAGTATTTCCACAGAAAACTCACAGGCAATTCGACAGCCCGGGCCTTCAAGCCTGCCTGTGCCCAAACGGAGGCAGCCCCAGCCGAGCGGTCACACTCCCTTTATTTTGAGTGAGTTGCGCTTGCTCGGTCGGTACCCCGGATGCTGTTTTTGCCACCCAGGCGAAAAGCCCCTCCTGCCCTCGGGCCTCGGCCCAGTAAGCGCCTAGAAGGAACCTCCGGCGAAATCAGCAGGTTCCTAAGCTGGGTGGGTTTTGCTATGCTTTTTGTTTGCGCAAGAGGCGTCATCCGGGGCCGTCGGGCCCAGACCTGTTCGGAGCAATCACCGTCACAGCTTAGGGAGAACTGCGGAATGGGCACCGAGCGCGAGCCTGAATTCTTCGCCGGCAAGGACCTTCAGATCGGAATTATCGGGTGCGGGTACGTTGGCTTGCCGCTCGCATTGCGGTTTGCCGAGGTCGGCCAGCGTGTGACCGGATTCGATCTCGACAAGAGGAAGGTCGAGAAGCTGAACGCCGGGCAGTCATATATCCAGCATATATCGGCCGAAAAAATACACGAGCATGTGAAGGGGAAACGGTTTAGGGCCACGACTGATTTTGTCAAGGTTCGCGAGATGGACGCCGTGCTGATCTGCGTGCCGACTCCGCTGGATGAGAGGCGCGAACCGGATCTGAGCTACGTGAAGCACACGGCCGAGGCGATTGCGCCGCACCTGCAGAAGAAACAGCTGATTGTGCTCGAAAGTACGACGTACCCGGGCACAACGGACGAGCTCGTGCTGCCGATTTTGGAGCGGGGTGGTCTGCGCTGTCCAATCGAGAGCGGCAAGGGCGGAAAGGAAGTGGAGACGGATTTCTATCTAGCGTTTTCGCCCGAGCGCGAGGATCCCGGAAACAAACAGTTCGGACTGGCGCAGATTCCCAAGGTGGTGGGCGGCATCAATCCGGCGAGCGGACGCGCGGCAGCGGCAATGTACGCGCAGATCGTATCGAAGGTGGTACCGGTAAGTTCGACGCGAGCGGCCGAGATGGTGAAGCTGCTCGAGAATATCTTCCGGTGCGTGAACATCGCCATGGTGAACGAGCTGAAGCTGCTGAGCCTGCGGATGGGGCTGGACATTTGGGAAGTGATCGACAGCGCGGCGACGAAGCCATTCGGGTTCATGCCGTTCTATCCAGGGCCCGGCCTGGGTGGGCACTGTATTCCGGTGGATCCGTACTACTTGTCGTGGAAGGCGCGCGAATTCGATTTTGCGACGCGATTCATCGAACTTGCGGGCGAGATCAACACAGAAATGCCCTATCACGTGGTGCGGTCGGTCGGCGCTGCGCTCAACGAGCGCGAACGGAGCGTCAAGGGATCGAAGGTGCTGCTTTTGGGCGTGGCGTACAAGAAGGATGTGGACGATTTGCGCGAGTCGCCGTCGCTGAAGATGTTGGAGCTGCTAACGGAGCGCGGCGCCGAGGTCGATTACAACGATCCGTACTTTCCCGCATTGTACAAAATGCGGCACTACGATTTTTCCAACAAAAGGTCGGTCGAGCTAACGCCCAAACGAATCGCGGCGTACGACTGCGTCCTGATTGCGACAGACCATACCAGCTACGATTACGAAGCGATTGTGAAGAACGCAAAGCTGGTCGTGGATACACGCAACGCCACCAGACGCGTGAAGACCGGACGCGAAAAAATCGTACAGTGCTAGGATTCCAGGAGGCTTAGGTCCCGCCCCGGACCGTTACCGAAACGGGCACGGAGGACCATAGTCCTATTGCCTGGGGCGTACCCGAATACTATGGTGCAGTTGATGTCAGCCCCCACCAAGCCAGTAGTTGATAAGCAGGGCCTGCAGCTCGACCCCGGCCGGCGACGGAGCATGCGCGTCTTGCTGAGCGTGCCGATTTTCGTCACCGGTGATACAAAAGAAGGGCAGAAGTTCGAGGAACAGACCCGGACGCTCGTGGTGAACGCGCACGGCGCTTTGATCTCTCTGGCGGCCAAGGTGATCGCCGGGCAGCGAATCCAGGTGAGCAATCGAGCCACCCGGAAGTCGATGGACTGCCGCGTCGTCTATGTGGGCAATCCCGCAGCAGGGAAAATGCAGATGGGAGTTGAGTTCACCGAGGCGTGCCCTTCTTTTTGGCAGATTGATTTCCCACCCGACGACTGGGTCGTGCCGGAAGATTAAGTTTTCAGCGTAGCGTTCGTAACGAACAACCAACCTGCGGAAATTCTGTAGCCACAGCAGTAGATGAGGGCGATCAAGACCAGGGGTGCCTCAGAGCTTGAACCGGAGCTCATTTCACGACCCGGTTGATTTCGGCATTCTGTGCCGCGGCGATCAGCCACTCACCATCCTGCCGGGTGACCACCAACGTGAGGAGACCAACCCGTGGATTCGGTGTTCGAGCGTCTCCGAGCAGCTTCGAGCTCACATGAGCGACGGCTACGTCCTTTCGTAAGAAGCGCAGGTCGATGCTGTCGAACTGCAATCTGCTGCCTTTGAAAATTCCATAGTGAGCACGGGCCGCAGCGTCAAAACCCTGTGTATCTATGGGGATTGCACCGTGCGACCAGGCGTGCTGCATCTGAATCTCTTTTCTCCCTCTCCACCAGAGTCCCCCAACGCTCACAAAGTCAGCGTCCATAGTGAACAGCTTGCCGAACGCCACCATATCGTGGTTGTTCCAGGCCACGGAAAGGCCAGCCAATGCCCTCTGCACGTCCGCTGTGTCGTCCGGCAGTGATGCATTATTCATGACGCATTTCACCTTCTTCGACTCTATTCGGAAGCGTTGGGTCCCGGCTGAGACCCTATTGATACGGGCATACAGTGCGTAATCGGAAGTTTCCAGTTAGCCATCACTCGTTCTGGAACCAATCCCGCTTTTTGAAATCTCTAGTTCTCCTGTCCTAGCCACTGCACCGGCTTTCCATGGAAGCCGGATCGGGCTAGCAACCGGTCTTCGCCCCTGGGCCAAAGTTGCAGGCGGACTTCGGCGGTGTCGTTGTCGGCTGGCTCGAAGCGAAGCCAGGCAAGCGGCTTGTCATCTGTGGTGGCCTCGCCTGCTACCGCCATGACACGCTCGAAGCGCGCACGATCCGCACCCGACAAATACTGCCACACGATGGAGTGATAGACGACGGTTGCCACGCCAAAAACGCCATCGGCCAGCGCAGTCTCAACCCAATCGGGCGCGTTGCCTTCGTCCACATGGGCAGGTACACGGCGCGCCACATCAATGGCTGCCGCAAGCTGGCGAAAACGCTCAACCTGATCTGGCCATACATAGGACTGTAAGGTTAACCGCCCTTCCTCTGTGCCAGGTTCGATCGGCAAAGCATCGCAGCCGCGGCGCTCTACAATCTTCGCAAACACGTCGAAACGCGGATGCTCACCGCCAAAGGCGCCTGTGATGTGTACCGGTGAATGAGAATCGCCCCAACCCTCGTGGCCTGCTTCGTACCGGTATTGGTCCCACCGAAGGATCAAGCCTCCTGCGGCCCCGACCTCCAAGAGGCGCAGCGGAAGACCGGTTTGGCGTACGACCTCAAGAAATCCGCCGAGCAACGCTGCGCAGCGGCCCACTTCATTAGTCTGCACAGGGCGATGAACTAATTCGCGTAGCTCAGCTTCGTGATGTTGCACAATACCGCGAAACCTGGGCCAGAGGTCATTACAATTGCTATTGCCGCCCGTCGAGGGATAACAAGCAGCAAGTTGCGGGGCTTTTCCTTCCAGAACCAGGCGGTGGACTGCTCCGAGAAAGCGCAGAGCGAGCGCTGAGCCGGGTGGATCGTCGTGACGATCATGCAAAACAGCACAGCACACACCTTCAGCCCGGACATCCTCTGCGGCGTAGCGCAACAGCGTTGAGTAGAGGCCTGAGCCAAGTCTTTCGCACCACTCAGCCTGTTTCAGCAGGCGCCGCGCAACAATTTCATTCGGGGCCGTCATCGTTTGGCTCCTGGCTTTATGACCCAGTGGCCATTATGTGCGTATTAGCAGCAATCCGGAAGTTGAAGCGAGACGGCCAGAATTCGGCTTCGGGGACTCGAAGCTTTTATAAGAAGGGACCGGTTCTGAGCAGCGCCCCCCTCCGCACTAGGGGGTTCGAGAGGTCAGTTCCGCCCGGAGCGTGCCGAAGGGCAACTCTGCTTGCATCACGACAGGGGTGCGAGCGGCGTCCGAGGCGATCCACATCATGTAGTGCACGGCCGAAAGCTCCTTCTGGAACTGAAACACACGGATCGAAATTTGCCAGGTGGAGTAGGCTCCGGCCGGGACCTTAACCGGCTCATCGGCAGATTCGCGAGAGGCCCGAATCTCGTAAAGATCGCGCCCGTCGTAGACCGGCGTGCGAAAATCGACGCTGTTGTGCCAGTCGACGTCGCGCAGAGCGTAGACTGCTCCGAGCGCATCGCGCGTGCCGAGTGGCACGATGGTGATCGGTGGGGGGAGGTTCGAAGGTTTTCCCGGAGGCGCCAGGCGCAGCACCTGATGGGTGGACCGGCCCATTTCATTCAGGTGTGTTTCGAACTGGTGGGAGTCGAGAGTCGCCGTGTCGGTATAGGAATCGAATTGGTCATCGATCGGAAACAGTGTGCGGACCGAGCTGAGTGTATGCGCGACGCCGCGGAAATGCCAGGTCTCCCAACCGAACAGTTCGCGGCGTTCCGGGGCGCTGAGTTCGAGCGAGGCCGCGTTTGAGAATACGGACCAGGAGATGCGGTAGGTAAGCGTCTCGCCAGCGCGAAAAGGCACCGGCTGTTCTTTGGGCGCTGGCACGAGAGCGGTCCTTTGCTTTGTCGTGGCGTGCTGTGGCGAGCGGGCGGCGGACAGAAACCGCGCTGGATCGAGCAGCAGAATTGCCACAAGAACAACGGCTCGCAAGACGGCTCGGGGCTGTCTTCGACAAGGGGCGGCTTGCTTGGTGGACGGTTCAGTTTCTTGCACGTTGCTTCCAGAGGAACGGGCCGCGCTCGAATGCTCAATTCTTGCCCGGATTGTGAGAGCCGGACTATATTCAAGCGTACCTGAAACGTGCGACACAATCATCTCGTGCGTGTCGCGCCAAATGGGGCCGCCGGTTCGGGCCGCTTTTCCAGCAAAAGGGGAATAGGGGATGCGCTACCTGGTAACGGGAGGGGCCGGTTTCATCGGTTCGAACATTGTGGACGAGCTAGTGCGGCGCGGGCAGGAAGTCGCTGTGCTCGATGATCTCTCCGCGGGCAAAGAGGCGAATCTTGATAATGTTCGCAGCAAAATCGCGTTCCATCTGGGCAGTGTCACGGACTTGGCGGCGGTGGAAGAGGCCTGCCGAGGAGCTGACTACGTCATCCATTTGGCGGCTCGTACGTCTGTTCCGAGATCGGTGACCGATCCACGGGAGACCAATCGCGTCAACATCGACGGTACGCTGAACGTATTGGTGGCGTCACGCGATGCCAAAGTGAGGCGGATCGTCTATGCCGCATCGTCTTCGGCCTATGGCGAAACTCCGACGCTGCCCAAAGTGGAGACCATGCAGCCCGAGCCGATTTCTCCCTATGGCGTGACGAAATACGCGGGTGAACTGTACGCACAGGTCTTTGGGCGAGTGTATGGGCTCGAAAATGCCTCGTTGCGATACTTCAACGTGTTCGGCCCGCGCCAAGACCCGACATCGCAATACTCGGGCGTGCTTTCGCGGTTCATGCTGGCTGTGATCGAACGAGCGCCACTGACGATCTATGGCGACGGCGAGCAGTCCCGCGACTTCACCTACGTTGCCAACATAGTGGACGAAACGTTGCGCGCGTGCGAGGCAAGCGGTGCCTCAGGGAAGGTGTTCAATGGCGGCACGGGGGTGAGGATCAAGCTGAACGACGTCGTGAAGCTGATGGAACAAATCATCGGACGGAGGATTCCGGTCAACTACGAGCCGCCGCGCGCCGGAGACATCCGGGACTCGCAAGCTGAAATCTCGCTCGCAAGAAGGGTCCTTGGCTATTCGCCCTTGGTCACATTTGAGGAAGGCCTCCGCCGCACGTGGGACTGGTACAAGAGTGCATACGGGAGGAGATGACGGCTGCGAAGCGGCAAGCCGAGGGGCGCCAGATAGGGAGATGAACGAGCTGTGGTTCGAGCGTAGGGCGCGGTTGCCGGTTTTCGGGCGGGAGTCTATGATTAGCGATTGTGCCCTGGGTAGGGCGCGCGACTGAGGGACCGGGATGGCGGGAACGAATGAAGCGGCAGTGATCGAAGCGTTGCGCGGGGTGATTGACCCCGAGCTTCACAAGGATATCGTCACGCTGGGGATGGCGAACAATATCCAGGTGAATGACGGAAAGGTGTCGCTGCTCGTGACGCTGACCACGCCGGCTTGCCCACTGCGCGAAACGATTGAGAGAGACGTGCGCGCGGCGCTGGCCAAGGTTCCGGGTGTGACTTCGGTCGACTTGAAATTCGACGCATCGGTGCCGGAGGCACGCCGGCTTGAGAACAAGGCTCCGATTCCCGGCGTGAAGAATCTGATCGCCGTAGCAAGCGGCAAGGGCGGTGTGGGCAAGACGACCGTCGCCGTGAATCTTGCGATTGCGCTGAAAAATATGGGAGCGCTCGTCGGATTGCTCGACGCCGACGTGTATGGCCCCAATGTTCCCGTGATGCTAGGAACGACCGAGCAGCCGAAGATGCTCGACGAGAAAACGATCATCCCGATCCAGGCCTACGGCGTGAAGCTGATTTCGATGGGGCTGCTCAATCCGGGCGATCGGCCCCTCGTCTGGCGCGGGCCGATGCTCCACAGCGTGATGCAACAGTTTCTTCGCAGTGTGCGGTGGGGGACGCTCGACTATTTGGTCGTGGATCTGCCGCCAGGTACTGGAGACGTGCAACTGAGTTTGATTCAAAGCGTGTCGGTCAGTGGAGCAGTCGTGGTGACGACGCCATCGGTTGTAGCGCTGGCCGATGTCCGCAAAGCGGTGGAGATGTTCCGGCAGGTGCACGTGGACATTCTCGGGATCGTTGAGAACATGAGCTATTTTTCCTGCCCTCATTGCAATGGGAAAATCGATGTTTTTGGCCACGGCGAAGGCCAGCGGCTGGCGAAGATGTTTGAGCTGCCGTTTCTGGGAGACATCGAAATCGACCCGCAGATTCGCATCGGTGGCGACACGGGCAAGCCGGTGGCATCGCTGGGCCCGGACGAACCAGGCTCCCAGAGCCTCTACCGAATGGCGAGAAACGTGGCGGCGCGCATTTCGGTGGTGAATCTTTCCGGCACGGCGCCAGTGGTACAGATTCTCTAAGCACATCGTCAAGTGGCTTTCGGAGACACCCGTATGAGCGATTTGGTTCGATGGAAGAAGGAACAGGACATTGCCGTCATCACCATTGACAATCCGCCGGTGAATGCGCTGAGCCCGGGCGTGCCGGAAGGGATTGTGGCGGCCGTGGAGGAGATTCAAGAGGACAGCGATGTCAGAGCCGCTGTGCTCATTGGAGCGGGGAAGACGTTTATCGCGGGCGCAGACATCAAGGAGTTTGTGAAGCTCACCTCGGGCCGCCACCAAGGCGACATCGGGATACTGCCGCACCTGTTGAAGATCGAAGACTCGGCGAAGCCGATTGTCGTAGCGATTCACGGAAACGCCCTCGGCGGTGGACTCGAGGTCGCACAGGCCTGTCATTACCGCGTGGCCGCCGCGGACGCAAGGGCGGGGCAGCCGGAAGTGAACCTCGGGATTATTCCTGGCGCAGGCGGCACCCAGCGATTGCCGCGGTTGGTAGGGATTGAGCGGGCCATCGAGATGTGCACGACGGGCAAGCCCGTCAAGGCCACCGAAGCGGCCGAGTTTGGGCTGATCGATCGCGTGATCGAGGGCGATCTGCTCCTAGAGGCGATCGCCTTTGCGCGCGAGGTGGCGGGAAAGTCGATTCGGAAGACACGTGAGCGAAGCGACAAGTTGGGCAGCGCTGAGGAAAATGCGCCCATCTTCCTATCGGCGCGGGAGAATGCAAGAAAGAAATATCGTGGAATGATTTGCCAGCTCGCGGCCATTGACGCGATTGAAGCGGCAACGAAGCTGCCCTTCGAAAAGGGCTGCGCGGAAGAGGCTAGGCTTTTCTACCAGTGCCTCTACTCGGATCAATCCAAAGCACAGATCCATGTTTTCTTCGCGGAGCGCGAGGTGAACAAGATTCCCGATATCCCGAAGGAAACGCCGGTGATCCCCGTCCATTCCGTGGCCATTGTGGGCGCGGGGACGATGGGCGGCGGCATTGCGATGGTCTGTGCCAACGCGGGCCTTCCGGTCATTTTGAAGGACACCGATCAAGCGGCACTCGATCGTGGACTCGCGACCATTCAGAAAAACTACGCGATGTCTGTAAAGCGCGGGCGATTCACCCAGCCGTACGTGGATGAGCGGATGAAACTGATTCGCACGGCACTCGACTACAACAATTTTGCCGACGCGGACATGGTGATCGAGGCCGTATTCGAAACGATGCCTCTGAAGAAGCAGGTGTTTGCGGAATTGGATCGTGTGTGCAAGAAGGGAGCCATTCTTTCGAGCAATACTTCGACGCTGAACATTGATGAAATCGCAGCGACGACGTCACGGCCCGAGGCGGTGATCGGTATGCACTTCTTCAGTCCGGCGAACGTGATGCGGCTGCTCGAAATCGTGCGGGGACGCCGGACGGCCAAAGAGGTGATCGCCACGTCGATGCAGTTGGCAAAGAGGTTGGGTAAGGTCGGCGTGCTGGTCGGCAATTGCCGCGGATTTGTGGGGAACCGGATGTTTCTTCCGTACATCCGAGAAGCGCAGTTCTTAGTCGAGGAAGGCGCGACACCGGAGGCGGTTGATAAAGCGCTGGTGGATTGGGGCATGGCCATGGGACCGCTAGCGGTGGGCGATCTCGGCGGGCTGGATGTGGCGTATCGCATTCGGAAGGAGTACCGACACCTCGAGAAACCGGGTGCACGGCAGCCCTTTCTGGAGGACCGGCTCGTGGAGATGGGCCGTCTCGGTCAGAAGACGGGTGCGGGCTGGTATAAATACGACGCGGAGCGCCGAGCCTCGTCCGATCCAGAAATTCCAGCGTTGGTAGGAAAATGGGTGCGAGAGTCCGGTATTTCGCAACGACAGATTTCAGCGGAAGAAATCGTGGAGCGGGAGATCTATAGCCTTGTCAATGAGGGCGCAAGAATTTTGGAGGAGGGCTACGCGCTCCGGGCGGGCGATATCGACACGATTTACGTCAACGGCTACGGATTCCCAGCCTATCGCGGCGGACCCATGTGGTACGCCGACACGGTGGGACTGAAAGAAGTCTACGGCCGCGTCGCTCAATTTCATCAGCGTCATGGGGCGCTGTGGGAGCCGGCGCGGCTGCTGAAGGAACTGGCCGAGTCTGGCGGCACGTTTGCTAATTTTCAGCGCGTGGCCGCGCAAGCCACCGACTGAAGTTTTCAAAAAGCCTTGCCTTGAGATGTCACCGCCCTCCGCGTTTGCTTAGGGGAAACCGAAGGCGCGGGAGTGGAAGGTGAGGGAGGCGGGAAGATGTTGCGCGACGTAGGCCTCATCATGCCCGCCGAGATAGAGATGGAATTCGTGCGGGATGCCGCGCGAAACGAGCAGGTCGTGAAATGCCTGCGCCCCCACGTTGAAGCCGTATTCGTCCTCTGTCCCGCAATCGAAGTAAATCTTCAAGCCAACCGGGGGAGGACTGTTGCGCACCAGCGTAAACGGGCTGTTGCGGTCCCAAAAGGTGCGATCGAAGGGGTTGCCAAATGCGCTCCCCAGGGCCATCGACAGCGCCTGTTCGCCGGGCGTCCCGAGTTGCGCGCGCGGCAGGTTGGCAACCAACGCGGCACTGTGCGCGCTCAGTGAACCGAACAGCGTCGGGTAGCGAAATCCAAAACGCAAAGAACCGTAACCTCCCATCGAGACTCCCGATATGCCGCGATGTGCGCGATCGCTGCGAATCCGATAGTGGCTTTCGATGTATGGCAGGAACTCCCGGATGAAGAAGTCCTCGTAGCGGACGCGGCCGTCGCGCGAGTTGATGTAAAAGCTCCTGTCCGCATCGGGCGTGACGATCAAAAAGTCGCCGATGCGCCTCTCATCCCATAGGTCCTGAATCAGATTCCAGCCTCCGGAGTTCGGAAGTACCTGTTCGTTTTCCCCGAGCCCGTGAAGAAAATAGAGTACCGGGTAGCGGCGCGTTTTCTCCCCATCGTAGCTGGGCGGCAGAAGCACACAGTAGGCCACTTTTCGTCCCAGGATGTTGCTGGGTAGCGAGCGGCACTCAGCGCGGCCCGCAGCGGCGGCCGGTCGAGCGAGAAGAAGGCAGCCGAGCAAGACCCAAATCAAGGCCATTCCGATAGGGGTCCGATCGAAACGGTTGTCCTTCGGCCGGGGGTCGAGCCACCGCCCTGCCCGATCCTTCTCACTCATACCGCAGCGCCTCGACCGGGTCGAGACGGGCAGCGCGCGACGCCGGATAGATTCCCGCCGCCAGGCTGACCACGATCGAAAAGGTGATCGCGGCAGCAACCATCCACCAAGGCACTGCAGTAACATGAATGGCGGGAAGATTGCGTCCCTTCAGATAGACATCCGTGCCGAAATCGATCCCTTTTCCAATCAACCATCCGATCGACACGCCGAGAAGACCGCCGAGCGATCCCATGGCGCCGGCTTCGACGAAGAATAGACTGCGCACATCTTTGTCCGAGGCGCCCAGAGCTTTGAGAATTCCGATCTCGCGGCGCCTCTCCAGAATCGCCATCACCAGCGTGTTCACGATTCCGAGGGAGGCGACCACCAGCGCGAGACTGCCAAAAATACCGAGGAAGAGATCGAAGACCGTGAAAACCAGACTCAGGCTCTTGCTTGCATCGAGCAAAGAAAAGGCGGTGAAGCCCATCTGCTTAATCGAATCTTCCACGGCCTTAACCTTCGGGGGATCGTTCACGCGAACGGTCAAGCTTTCGTAGCTGTGCCGATTCGGAGCATCGCGAAGCAAGTCGCGTACGTCATTGGTCCGGGCTGTGCGCAGCGTTTCGGCGAGCTGCAAGGGCAACAGGAGCCGCCCGCGGCCGAGGCTTCCGATCCCGCCGGCTGGTTCGGTTTCCACAATGCCGACAATGTGTAGGCTTTTTTCCTTGGGCACAATGGAAAAGCCATCCGACTCGGATCTGCCGCTGGATGGATCCGGAGGCAAGGGTTGGCGCTCTGCGTAACGCACGCTGAGATCCTTCCCGACGAGTGCATCGGGAGAATCGGAGAGCTGGCGCGCCAGGTCGATCTGCAAAATGGTTTCATCCGCAGACGGGCCGGAAAAAAAAGAGCCCTTCATTCCATCGAACGCCCCATCCTTGCGGGCCGATGGCGCCACGCCTGCGGCCACCGTTGCATACGAGTTGCCGGCATAGTGGATTTCGATGGGGAAGCGAATGTCCGGATAGACCTCGATCACATTCGGCAGGGCTGCCATTTCTCGCCGGGCCTCTTCATCCAACGACTTAGGCGGCTCGGTCGGAGACAAACCGGCCCCGCGATAGGCCGCGGCAGCTGATCGCGGCGTCACGAAGATCGCATCGAAGAGACCGGTGCGGGCCAGGCGATCCGACGCGAGGTCTTGCAAACCCACTCCCAGCGACAGCATGGCAACCAGTGATGCGACGCCCACAGAGATCCCGATGGTCGTGAGCGAGTTGCGGAGGAGGGCCTCGCGGAGGTTGCGGACCGCCAGCTCAGCAAGATCGCGGCCCTTCACAGGACGCCTCCGTCGCTGACGATTTTGCCATCGCTCATTACGATGATGCGACGCGCAAAGCGCTCCGCGCGCGGCCGTTCGTGCGTGACCTTGACGATGGTCATGCCCG
>CAYOXF010000037.1:0-13400 GCA_964407845.1 uncultured Acidobacteriaceae bacterium
GATTGATCCACCATTTCCAGCCCCTGGATCGCCGCATCCCCTTCGATGCGATCGCAGCATTCGCGCCAGTTCCCGCCGAGCCGCTTCGCTTCCAGCGCTTTGTACACGACGTCGTAGACGAGCGTCGATTTGCCGTAGCCGGAGACGCCCGTCACGGCCACGAGCATGCCGAGCGGAATGGTAACGTCAACTCCCCGCAAATTGTGGCTGCGCGCACCCAGAATTTTCAGAAACTTTCCATGCGGACGTCGGCGATACTGCGGCACTGCAATGCGCAGCTCTTGGCGGAGGTAGCGGCCGGTCAGCGACTGCGAATCGGAAAGTAATTCATCGCGCGTTCCGGCGAACATCAGTTCTCCGCCGTGCTCTCCCGCGCCAGGCCCCAAATCAAGCACACGATCGGCCGCAAGGATCGTATCCGGATCATGTTCAACGACCAGCAAGGTGTTCCCCAAATCGCGCAGTCCCTTAAGAATTTCAATCAGTCGGCTGGTATCCCGCGGATGCAATCCGATCGACGGTTCATCGAGCACATACAGAGCGCCCACCAGATGGGAGCCGAGCGACGTGGCTAGCTGAATTCGCTGTGCTTCACCACCTGAAAGAGTGGAGGTCAGGCGATCGAGAGTGAGGTAGTCAAGACCGGTTTCGTCGAGGAAGCGGAGGCGCAGCTGAATTTCTTCCAGTATTTTGTCTGCGATTACCACTTCCGCAGCGCTGAGTTGCACGCCATCGAAAAACGGTCGCGCTTCCTTGACGGTCATCTGGCACACTTCGGTGATGGATCGCCCGGCGATCCGCACCGCTCGGGCTTCCGGGCGGAGGCGCGTGCCGCCACAATCGGAGCAGGTGGCGTAGCCGCGATAACGGCTGAGGAAAACACGCACGTGAAGCTTGTATTTCTTCCGCTCAAGCCAGGCAAAGAATCCTTTCACGCCCGTGAAGCCTTCGCTTGCGTCGCCATCAAGAATCGCATTGCGCTGCGCCACGGTCAGATCGCGAAACGGAATGTCGAGGGGAATGCCCTTCGAGCGCCCGTAGCGGCGCATCTCAAACGCCAACTGCCGATAGCGGGGCTTGGTCCAAGGCTCGATTGCGCCATCGAGCAGTGTCTTCCCCTTGTCGGGCACGACGCGATCCAAATCGAAATCAATCGTGTTGCCGAAACCTTGGCAACGCGGGCACGCCCCGTATGGATTGTTGAAGGAAAAAAGGCGCGGCTCCGGTTCCTGGTATGTGGCCCCGCATCTCTTGCACTCGAATCGCTCGTTGAAGACGAGTCGTTCGGGCGCTGGATCGGCCGGACTATCGGAGACAAACTCCAAAATGGCTTCGCCGCCGCCTTCCCTGTAGCAGATTTCGATCGAATCCATCAGCCGTGACCGAATCTCTGGCGATAGGGCCAGCCGATCGACCAGTACGAAAACGGGCTTGCCGAAATCCAGGTCGAGCAGTTCTTCCGGATTCGCAAACTCAAAGACACGCCCTGTCTGATAGAGCCGATTGAAGCCGCGTTTGCGGAGGCGAATCAGCGCCCCTCGAACGGCGTCTGGATTTGGTCGTGCGGGCAACCGCCCTCGCGCAGCTGCCACTGCGGGTACGCGGGTCGTGGGCGTTTCCGGCTGCCACGAGAACCGGTAGAGCAAGTAGAATCGGGTCCCATCGGCAAGCGAGAGCACCCGCGTTGCGATTTCGTCGAGCGTGTCTTTGCGAACCTCTTCGCCGCATCGAGAGCAGAACGTGTGCCCGGCTCGCGCATAGAGCAGTCTTAGATAGTCGTAGATTTCTGTGGCTGTGGCGACCGTCGACCGCGGGTTGCGGGTCGAATTCTTTTGACGAATCGAGATGGCTGGTGCAATTCCGGTAATCTCGTCGACGTCCGGTTTTTCGATTCGTTCCAGGAACTGCCGCGCATATGCGGAAAGCGACTCGATATAGCGCCGCTGGCCCTCGGCGTACAGCGTGTCGAAAGCCAGACTCGACTTACCCGAGCCGGAGACGCCCGTCACGACCGTAATGGCATTGTGCGGGATAATGACATCGATGTTTTTGAGGTTGTGGACGCGCGCGCCGCGGACTCGTATCGCATCGACTGGATCCGGCGTCGTAGCGATGGAGGGAAGCCCCGCCAGGCTCCTATTTGCGGGCACAGCATTCTCAGTGGGTTCCGTTGCCATGAGCCTAAACAAAAAATTATACGCCTTCCCCTCTGGAGCGGTAAACCACCGGGCCGCGCTTACTTTTTTTGAAGAGGCCCGGCTGAGTGGGTGGGCGCGCTGCTAGCCGGGGGGCAGGGAAGCCTGCCGATCGTCAGCCGACGATGTCGGTGCGTAGTATCCAGTGCGCGTTCGCACGGAAAGCTTGCCGCGGCCGTTCGGCGGAATCACTTTGAGCTGGACCGTTCGGAATGTGCCGTCTTTTGCCGTGTTCGTAGGGTAATAGCCGATCGTGTACTGGTTGCGAATTTCGCGCGCGACTTGCTCGCAAATCGGTGTCACCTGACTCAAGTTTTCTGGAAAGTAAGCCTCGCCCCCTGTCGCCTCAGCAAGCTCTTCCAAAACCTTCTTGGAATGGCGGACCATTCGTTTTTCGTGTTCGCGGTCATCTTGGCTGAAGACGCCGATCGTATAAATGGTGGCGTTCGACTGTTCGGCAGCCTTAATCGTGTCTTCGAATGTCTTCTGGCTAGCGTCGTCGTCTCCGTCGGTCACGAGGAGCAGAACCCTTTTGTCCTTGTGTCCCTTCTTGATGTGAGCGAGTGAGCCGATGACCGCGTCATAAAGCGCTGTGCTCCCGCGTGTGTCGATACGCCCCAGGGCGTCGTTGAGATCCTTTTGATCGCTCGTGAAGTCGCCTTCGGTATCGAGATAGTATTCGTCGTTGAAATTCACGACGAAGGCTTCGTCTTGCGGGTTGCTGGTGCGGACGAACGTCATAGCAGCGGCGTTCACTTGCTCGCGCTTTTCACGCATGCTGCCGCTATTGTCAATGACGAGCCCCATGGTCACGGGGATATCTTGGCGTGAGAAAAACGAGATTTTCTGCTCGATGTTCTGTTCGAACACGCGGAAGTTGCCTTCCTGTAGGTCCGAAACGAACTGGCCCCGGTCATCGGCGACCGTCACGTGCAATACAACTAGGTCCACGTCGCTTTTGATCCGATGGCCACTCTGCGGCTGCTGCTGTCCGGGCGGTGGCGGGGGGCCAGGCGTCGGAATGGCGGGCGGTGTTTCCTGCGCACGAGCGCAGCTAGCTGCTAGCAGCAGTGCGGTTAGCCCGATCGAGCCGAGCCGGAACGTCAGTGCGCCTTTAATGCCCCGGCGCGAAGTATCCAGTTTTTGCCGAAACCATGAGAGGCGGAAGGCCCTTCGGTGGGCGAAGCTTGACCTTGATCTTGCGCCACTTTCCATCGTGCTCGCGGTGGCTCGGTCTGTATCCCAGAACATATTGATTGCGCAACTCCATGCTAATTTTTGAGGCGATATCCGGCAGCTGATTCAAGTTCTGTACAGCAAAGGTTCGGCCGCCTGTCATCGCGGTCAAATCGGCCAGCAGTCCAGGCCCCTGGCGTTCTTCCGGCGTAGGGCCGCCGTCGGGCTCAAAAAGCCCGATCGCGTAGATCTGAACGTCCGCCTCGCGTACAAACTTGCGGATTTCCGTCTCGCTGTACCTACTATGATTATCGCCCCCATCGGATAAGATGAGCAAAGCTTTCTTGGTGTTGTGTGCTCCACGCATCTGGCTAAGTCCGAGATACACGCCGTCGTATAGCGCCGTGAGCCCGTGTGCACCCGTGTACATCAATCGGTTTTGCAATTCATCGACGCTGGCGGTGAACGGGCTGACCAGTTGCGCGCGATCGTTGAAATTCACGAGAAAGAACTCATCCTGGGGATTGGCCGTTCGGAAGAACTGCACGGCCGCCTGCCGCGACTTGTCGATCTTATCCGCCATGCTTCCGCTCATGTCGAAGATGACGCCAATCGATACGGGCACATCCTGGCTGGAAAAGCGCAAGATCTCTTGCTCCACGCCGTCCTCAAACACGCGAAAGTTTTCCTGCTCGAGCCCTGTGACGAGGCGGCCCATGGGATCTGTCACCGTAGCACCCACGAGGGTTAAATCCGTCTCCGTGCGGATCGGCTGATTCTTGTGGATGGGGACGCGGTCTTGCTCGGAAGGTGGTGGAACCTCGGGGCCGGGCGGAGTTTCTTGCGCAGCTGCCGGGAATCCTACGAGGACGAAAAGCAGAAGCAATCTAGCACAGGCAGCCAGCGGTCCCCGGGAAAGACGAACCCGATTAGCCCCGTGCACCACCGCTTTCTCCCAGAACGCCCTAGCGCTCATACTACCACTGCAGCCCTTCAAATCAAGCGTTGTTAAGGCCTCCGTTTGCGGCGTTCGACAGAGGTACGGTAGTGTGACCGCAGGGTGCGCTCCTTGTCTTGCTCTTTTGGGCCAAGCGGGGGGCCTGCGCTCGGTTCCGGCCTCCCGATCCTGCGGTTGCCTCGGAGGCCGAGGCGCTCCGTGCTAACATGCAGTCGTCGAGCAGGCGGCAGTAGCAGCGGAATGGACATCCGGGGTCTCAAGCATTGAACGTTCTGGCCGTCATCCCCGCGCGGTACACGTCTACACGCTTTCCCGGAAAACCGGTTGCTTCGATTGCGGGCAAACCGATGATCCAACACGTTGTGGAGCGCGTGCGACGCGCTCAGCGTGTGTCAAGGACGCTTGTGGCAACGGACGAACCTAGTATCCGGGATGCTGTCGAAGCCTTTGGTGGCGAAGCAGTTCTGACGCGCCGCGATCATCTGACGGGCACGGATCGGGTCGCCGAGGTGGCCGCCCACATTCCCGCCGACATCTACGTCAACGTGCAGGGCGACGAACCGCTGATCGATCCGGAAACAATCGACGGGCTGGTTGCGGCGCTGATCGAAGATTCCGGGGTGCAGGTCGCCAGTGCTGCTGCAGCGATCCTGCAGCCGAACGACATCATGGATCCGAATATCACCAAGGTGGTACGCGATTTCGACGGCGATGCGCTCTACTTCTCGCGCGCGCCCATCCCGTGGGTGCGCGACCGCCAGGAATCGGTCGCGGCACGGCATTGGAAACATATCGGACTGTATGCGTTTCGCCACGAAGCGCTTCTCGATTTCCCCACACTCCCTCCGGGCGAGCTCGAGCGTCTCGAACAACTCGAGCAGCTTCGCTGGCTAGAGAACGGCTACCGCATACGCATGATAGAGACCGAATACGACGCAATCAGCGTTGATGTGCCTGCCGATATCGACCGCGTCGAAAAGCTTCTGGCCAACCGAGCCGTCTCTTAAGAACTCGGTCTCGCCGACTCAGTGCAGGCGGAAGGCAACTTCCACTTCCATCCGGATATCCACGGGCGCGCCGTCCAAAATCGTAGGTTCATACTTCCACTGGATAACCGCTTTCAGTGCTGCGGGAATTAAGAGGCCCGGTCCTGAAACCGCATGGGCCTCTACCACGTCGCCGTGGTCGTTGATGATGGCGTCGATTACCACGACCCCCTCGACTTGGGCGGTACGGGCCACGGGCGGGTAGCTCGGTTGCACGGCCTGGATTAGACGCGGGGGCTTTACGTCCCCACCCACGCGGTAGATGGTTTTCTTTGGTGCCGGCGCAGCCGCGGGCGCTGCCGGAGCGTGTGATGCCCCGCCTAGAATCCCACCGAGAACTCCGCCGACCTCGCCACCCGGAATCCCTCCCATCACGCCTTCCGGATTGACCTCAGGCGCAGGAGGGTCCTTGACGACCGCAATGGTTCTTGGAATCAGAGTGGGGGCGACCAAGGCCGACTGCACGGGATGCGGCATTCGCTTAAACGCCTGCTGCAGGGCTGCCGGAGGCGGCGGTGGTAGGGCAGGGGGTGGCTTTGGGACGGTGAGATGTGTCAACTGAAAAGCGCGCAGGTCGATGGCCTCGGTGAACGCGAGAGGTGCCATCAAGACAGCGCTCACAATCAGAATATGTAATGCAAGAGAGATAATCCAGTCGGTCGGATTTTTCTGCCGATGATCGGTCGGTGTATCCAGCATCCCTCGCAGGAACACCGCTTGCGCTTCCCCTCGGGTAACTTGCCGCATGGGCTGCTCGGACGGCAAAATGGCGCCCCAATATCGCGCGGCGAGACTGTGTCTTTTGTATTCGCCAGCTTGCTGGGTGGGCTTTGGTGGGGCGGGGGCGTTGTCCGGTGGTTCTAGGTCGAGAACCGGCGTGGCAGTTGTTCGATGTCGCGTCTCTGTTTCATCAACAAGAGCGTTCATGGCAGCCGCCTTTCTGCCCTTCCGACAGCCTATCACAACTTCCTCTGTAGCAGCGAAGCGGCATAGAAGCAGCGACAGGCGTCACCGCCCTTTGTGACGCCGATCACTTTCTGCTTGAGGAAAATGGCGTTGACGGCCTTGCGCTTTCCGCCCATAATGATTTGTACGCCGATTCCTACGGAGGAAATCGAGCACCTTGCGGACCCGCCCGCAATATATCTTTGTCACGGGCGGTGTGGTTTCCTCACTCGGCAAGGGTGTTGCGGCTGCCTCCATCGGTTGCTTGCTGGAAAGCCGCGGTCTGCGAATCACTCTCCAGAAGTGCGACCCCTATCTGAATATCGATCCGGGGACTATGTCGCCTTATCAACACGGAGAAGTCTTCGTCACCGATGACGGCGCAGAAACTGACCTCGACCTCGGCCATTACGAGCGATTTGCCTCGGTCCATCTGACGCGCGATCACAACTGGACCACCGGCCGCATCTACGAATCCATCATTGCCAAGGAGCGCCGGGGGGATTATCTCGGCAAAACCGTCCAAGTGATCCCGCATGTGACCGACGAGATCAAGGCCGCGTTTCGCAAAGTGGCGGACGATGTCGATATCGTGATCGTTGAAATCGGCGGCACGGTCGGCGACATCGAGTCACTGCCGTTTTTGGAAGCCATCCGCCAGATGCGCCTCGAACTCGGCCCGGAGAACGTCGTATTTGCCCATCTCACTTTGGTGCCGTTCATCTCCACGGCCGGCGAGCTCAAGACCAAGCCGACGCAACATAGCGTCAAAGAGTTACTGAGCATCGGAATCCAGCCAGATCTCTTAATCTGCCGAAGCGATCGCCCTTTGGGCATCGATTTGAAAACGAAGATTGCGCTTTTCTGCAACGTGGCGCCCTCTCGCGTGATTTCCGCTCCTGACGTGAGCAACATCTACGAAGTCCCCATGTCGCTCGCTGCCGAAGGGCTTGACGAGCAACTGCTGAATCTTTTGCATCTCGAAGCGCCGCCGCGCGATTTGAGCCGCTGGCTGGCCATGCTGGAAACGCTGGAACATCCCCAGGGTGAGGTCCGCATCGGCGTCGTCGGTAAGTACGTGCAATTGGAGGATGCCTACAAGAGCCTTCGGGAAGCTCTCGTACACGGCGGTCTCGCCAACCGCCGACGCGTCGTCATTGAATGGATTGAGGCAGAGGACATCGGCTCGCCCGAGGAAGCCGAAAGTCTGTTACGCCAAGTGGACGGCATTCTGGTTCCCGGTGGTTTCGGCAGGCGGGGCATTCAGGGCATGGTCCATGCCATCACCTACGCGCGCGAGAAAAAAGTGCCTTTTTTGGGGATCTGCCTGGGGATGCAGTGCGCCACGATCGAATATGCGCGTCAGGTGACGAAGCTTGAGAGGGCCGACAGCACGGAGTTTGACCCGTCTACGCCCAACCGAGTCATCTACAAACTGCGCGAACTGCTCGGCGTCGATGAAATGGGCGGTACGATGCGTCTCGGCGCTTGGCCGTGCAAGCTCGAACCGGGCTCCTTCGCCGCCAAGGCGTACGGCGCTCTGGAAATCTCCGAGCGTCATCGTCACCGCTACGAGTTCAATTGCGACTATGAGCGCGCACTTGTGAACGCCGGGTTCCGCATCACGGGCCGCACACCCGACGGCGTTTACGTCGAAATCGTCGAAGTGCCCGACCATCCGTGGTTCGTAGGCTGCCAGTTCCACCCTGAGTTCAAATCCAAGCCGCTGAGTCCACATCCACTGTTCACGGCATTCATCTCCGCCAGCCTGGAGAATCGGCAAAGGCGCCTGGACCGTGTCTCGAGCGTCGCCGGACGAGAAATCGCCGCGCACACCGCAGACAGCGCGGCACAGCCTCCTCGTGCCTCCGCCGCTCCTTCCTGACCTCTCGCAGCATTTCACTTGACAATCTTCTCCCCAAAATCCATTTTGAACGATCCATGAACCTGTTTCCCACCACGCTCGTTGGCTCTTATCCCCAGCCGGATTGGTTAATCGATCGCCAAAAGCTCTCGCATCGCATGCCGCCGCGCGTTCGGGCCGAGGAATTGTGGCGCGTCGCGCCCGCGTGGCTCGAGCAGGCACAGGACGACGCCACGCTCCTCGCGATTCGACAGCAGGAGCGCGCCGGCTTGGACATTCTCACCGACGGCGAAATGCGTCGCGAGAGCTATTCCAATCGCTTTGCCACAGCGCTGGATGGAGTGGATCTCGACCACCCCGGAAGGGTCATCAGCCGAACTGGTAATTCGATTTTGGTGCCGCGCGTGGTGGGAAAAATTCGCCGCAAGCGTCCGGTCGAGGTGCGCGATCTGAATTTTTTGCGCGCCAATACGGATCGGGCCGTGAAGATGACGTTGCCCGGACCCTTCACCATGTCCCAGCAGGCGCAGAACGATTACTACCCGACCGAAGAAGAGATGGCTTTCGATTACGCAGCTGCCGTCAACGAGGAAATCAAGGATCTGTTTGCCGCCGGAGCCGACATCGTCCAGATGGATGAGCCCTGGATGGAGGCGCATCCGGAAAAAGCCCGAAGCTTCGGTCTCACCGCGATCCGCCGTGCCCTCGACGGTGTTACCGGCACGACGGCTCTGCACATCTGTTTTGGATACGCGGCACTCGTGCCGGGCCGCCCCTCGGCGTATTCGTTCCTCGAAGAGTTGGATGATTCTCCCGTCTGCCAGATCTCGATTGAGACGGCGCAGTCTTCTCTTGATTGCACGGTTTTGGCGAAGCTACCCCACAAGACCATTATTCTCGGCGTGCTGGATCTGTCGAAGAATGAAATCGAGACGCCGGAAACGGTCGCTACCCGAATCCGTCGGGCCCTCCCCTTCCTAAGCCCGGAGAGGGTGGTCGTCGCCCCCGACTGCGGGATGAAGTATCTGCCGGCCGATGTGGCCTTCGGAAAGATGAAAGCTTTGGTTGCGGGCGCAAAAATCGTGCGTGGCGAATGGGCGGGCCGCGCCGCTACGGGCTGATCTACGCGCTGTTTTCCGCAACCCTGCTCGTAATCTGCGATGGGTCCGCCCCCACGCGCCCCGACATCTGATCCCTCGCTGCCGCAAGCCGGAAATCGTAGTGGATGCTCGGCCGATTCGGCAGCGGCGAGGACCGATCGCTCTTGTTCACCGTGATGACCAGGGACTCGTCGACGCCAAACACCGTATCGGAATCGATGTGCGCGTCGCCCGCCACGTAGAGTGCCGTCACGAGCTCGCGGTAGCCGGGCGCTCCAATTACAAAATGAATGTGTGCCGGTCGATAACCATGCCTCTTCTGGGCTCGAATCATGTCGCCGACGGGTCCATCCATGGGAATCATGTAGCCAAGCGGGCAGAGGCCCCGGAAGTAATACCGCCCTTCTGGGTCGGTACGAAAGCATCCGCGCAGGTCCATCACCGACGGGTCGTGCTTTTGCAGATCGTAGTTGCCGGTCTCGTCCGGTTCCCAAACCTGAACCAGTGCGTTCGGAATTCCGGACCCGGCCGAATCAATCACACGCCCATAGAACACTACTTCGGTCCCTTTGCATCGGGAGATGATCGAGTCGCCTAGTTTCATCATCGGAGCGTCCTGCCGGTAAAAGGGCCCCAGGAGACTCGACTTCGTTACCGTTTCCGAGACGCGTTTGTCGTGCAAGGCGTTAACCAGCGCGCTCAGTCCCAACGTGTCGGAAAGCAGGATGAACTCCTGGCGGTGTGCCGTGCACTTCTGCCCGACCGCCGTAAGGAATCGGACCCCTTCGAGCCATTCCTCGGGTGTCAGATCGACCTCCCGTGCGAATGCGTGAAGATGCCGCACCAGCGATTCCATGACCTGTCGCATCCGCGGATTTGGCGTTGCAGCCATCTGATCGATCGCTGCATCCGTAATCGTATATTCGTTGATGGCTCTCATCGCCGTATCCTTTTCGCGTAAGGACCTCGCGCTCGGGTCGTTTATCGGCGCCATGATAGTCCTTTTGAACGCCGCTGCGCCAGTCACGAGGCGATCGAGGCAGTCAGGCTCGTCAGTGGTGCCGTGGAGATTGTCGTGAGTCTGGGCTAGAATGATGGTTTTCCTGGGGAGGGACTTTGGGCTTCAGTGCAAGTACACGCCAGTTTGGCGATGTCACGGTTGTAGATGTACGCGGCCGGTTCACGCTCATCGAAGGGGAAGCGATTCACGAGATGCTACTCGATCTCATTCAGGATGGTCGCAAGAAGCTCCTGCTTAACTTGCGCGATGTGATCTATCTCGATAGCTCAGGAGTCGGCCAGCTTGTACGCTCCCTCTCTACTGCACAGAGGTTCTCCGCGCAGTTAAAGGCGGTCGAACTCAGTCCTCGGGTCGCGGAGGTCCTGCGGCTCGTGAATCTACACACCATCTTCGCCGACTATCCCGATGAACAGACTGCACTTCGGAGCTTCTTTAGCTAGAGCGAAGCTGGATCATTCAAACGGAGAAGAGTTTGCGTTAGGCGGCGGCTGCAAGATACTGCCAGGCATTCCCGGTGAACTTCAACTGGAACACCCCACCCTCATCGGCATGCAGGAAGTAGTCACCCTTGGGAATGCGGTGAGCGTGCTCAGAGCGGACCGAGCACCGCTGCCAGCGTGCCGGGCCAATGCCCCTACCGTGCTTGCGGGGTTCCTCGACAAGATGAATACCGTACCTAACCCGATACTCCAGTCCGGTCGGTCGTACCGGAACTAGGCGCCCAGTCCCTTTGCGTTTCTGTGCCATAATCATATGATGCCATTGACCATGCAAAAGTTACCTAGATTATTGGCTACCAGTTTCCATATAGCCTTGATCTGATCGTATGTTATTGAAACAAAGACTATTCAGTTCCCCAACGAGCTAACTAGGCTGGCACAGCCATTTTAGCCCAATCGAAGAGTTCCGTATAGAGTGCCTCTACCAGATCTGGCCTATCTTCCCCGGCAAGTTCTGAGTTGATCGGGAACCCCTGGCTTTTCAAGTAATAGGAGAGCATTCGGTAGGAGGAGCGGAAACCCTTTATCTCATCCGGATCGATCACGATCTGTTGCCCGGAGATGGCAGGTGTCAACTCATCCCGCAGGTAAACGGCGTCAAAGCCGAAAATTCGCCATTCGCTCTTGCGCCGCTCCGCGCGATAGAGAAACCGCGAATGGGTTGAAAGCGTGGCATCCACTCCCTTCAATTTCACGGGCAGATCGATAATCCCAGCCAGGCTGGCCACGGCGCGATCGCCGGCGAGCCGCACCAGAATCGGCGCCAGTCTGTGCTTTGCCGGAATCCCACGCTTGGCCATGTCCATCGACCCCGTGACAAAGTCCGGACCGTTTCCTCGGAACCAACTCACACGCACGAGGGAGTCAGGCCAGAAGCACTCCCGCATCGTTTCCCAACGTTGCAGGTCGCGGCTCTCGCGCTCGCGCAGGATCAACTGTGTAATCGTCGTGATATCCGCGCTTTCGCGAATCATTCTGCGCAGCTTTGTGCTTTCGCTCATTCTCACGGATTCCCTCCTACCGAATGCCTCATACGCAGGGAAGCGACGGGAAGACCATAGACGCCTAGGATAGGACCGCAGGCAAAAGCGCGCAATCGGCCGAGTGCTTTCTGCGGCCAAAGAGCCGAATTCCACGTTGAAAACCGGAGCGAAGCCGCATAGGCTGTTGGATCATCTCAGCTCGGATCTTTCGCTTATGAACCCATCTGGTAGCTTCGAGGTCGGGAAAATCCGCATCGGCGGAACAGAGCCGCTGTTTCTGATCGCAGGACCGTGCGTGATTGAAAGTGAAGCGCACGCCACCATGCTTGCGGAACGAATCCGAGATGTTGCTTCGTCTTTGGGTGTGCCATTGATTTTCAAAGCCTCCTACGACAAGGCTAACCGCTCATCGATCTCCTCCTATCGGGGTCCGGGACTGGAAGAAGGCCTTCGCATTCTGGCCAGCATCAAGAAGCGAACGGGTCTTCCTATTCTCACCGACGTACATGAGGTCTCCCATGTGGCCCGAGCCGCGGAGGTCTGCGATGTTTTACAAATTCCTGCGTTCCTTTCGCGCCAGACGGACCTGCTGATGGCGGCGGGCCGCTCGGGCCGCGTGGTAAACATCAAGAAAGGTCAATTTCTTTCGCCAACGGAAATGGTCAACGCCGTCGAGAAAGTGGCGGCTACCGGGAACGAGAGAATCATTCTCACTGAACGAGGCACCTCATTCGGCTACCAGAATCTCGTCGTGGATATGCGCTCATTTCCCATCCTGCACAAGCTGGGCTATCCGGTTGTCCTCGATGCGACGCATTCCGTGCAGTTGCCTGCCGGAGAAGGAAAGTCGAGTGGTGGCCAGCCAGAATTCATCGAGCCCCTAGTGCGCGCGGGCGCTGCCATCGGCGTCGACGGTCTCTTTCTGGAAGTTCACGATAATCCTGCCAAGGCCCTGTCGGACGGCACAAACGCGCTTTCGCTCCATAAGCTTAGACCGTTGCTTGAAAAAGCCACTCGGCTTTCGGCACTCGCGCGCGAATGGGACGCGCCCCCCACTGCCGCGCCCCGCGTCATAGCGCCCGCCAGAAAGGCGGGCCTGTCGCGCAAAGTGGAGCGGAGGAGCTGGCGATCGCGATGAGTTCGCCGAGCGCGTCGAAAAACAAGACTCTCGCTATCGCCCAGCGCGTTTTGCGGATCGAGGCGGACGCCATCCGAGGGTTGGTCGAACGCCTCGACGCGCGGTTTGAAAAGGCCGTCGATCTCCTGCACGGTTGCGCGGGTCGAGTGGTCGTGACCGGCGTTGGAAAGTCGGGTTTAATCGGTCGGAAAATCGCCGCCACGCTTGCGAGCACAGGCACGCCCTCCCTTTTTTTGCACGCAGCCGACGCGTTGCACGGCGACCTGGGGGTTATGGCGGCGGGCGATGTCCTGTTGGCGGTTTCCTCCAGTGGAGAAACACAAGAAGTGGTCGAGCTGATTGAGCCCGCGAAGCGCATTGGCGTTCAGATTGTTGCGATGACGTCGAACACACGCTCGACTCTGGCCACGGCAAGCGACGTGGTCGTTGATATTGCTGTGAAGGAGGAAGCCTGCTCGTTGAACCTGGCGCCGA
>CAYOXF010000038.1:0-43664 GCA_964407845.1 uncultured Acidobacteriaceae bacterium
ACCTCCATCAAGGCCTCGGTGACGAATCTTCTTTCCCATCCGGATCTCCGCCCTGATCAGAGACAGGAACTTCTGACAATCATCAACGAGGAAAGCGACCGCCTGAACCACCTTGTCGGAGAGGCGGCCGAAATGGCGCGGCTCGAAGCCGGCGAGGTGGAATTAAACGCCGAGCCGCATCCGATTGAAGACGTCATCAAGGCCGCGCTCGAGCACTGTCGGAGCTCGCTCGGAAACCGCACCGTGACCGTGCAAGTCGCCGAAGGGCTGCCGCCCGTCCATGTGGACGTGGAGCGTGCGCGGGAGGTGCTGGTACAGCTGATCGAGAACGCGAATCGATACTCCCCATTCGATCAACCCATCATGGTCACCGCGGAGGCGGGCGGGGATTTCGTAATCACCAGTGTGGCCGATCGTGGCGATGGCATCGATGACCAAGAGCAGTCGCTCATTTTCGAAAAATTCTATCGAGGCAGGGACCAACGCTACAGCGTGGAAGGAACCGGAATGGGTTTGCCGATCGCGAAAGCGATCGTGGAGGCGCACGGCGGCACAATCAGCCTGACCAGCCAGCGTGGGCACGGCTCCGTTTTTTCCTTTTCGCTACCCGTCGAGCGCGGCCAGCCCGGTCAACTCCAAGCGCCTGCGCGCGTTGCCAGCAATCCATGACCTCGGTGAAGATCCTCGTTGTTGACGATGAGCCTCAAATTCGGCGTGTGATGCGCACGACGCTCAGCTCGCAGGGCTATGCCGTGTCGGAGGCGAAGAGCGGCGATGAAGCGCTCGAACAGATTCCCCTTGAAAAGCCTGATCTGATCCTGTTGGACGTGAATATGCCCGGCCGCTCGGGAGTGGAAACCTGTCGTGCGATCCGCCTTGCCTCCGACGTGCCCATCATCATGCTGACGGTGCGCAACACAGAGCGCGACAAGGTGCAGGCACTGGACGCGGGCGCAGACGACTACGTGGTAAAACCCTTCGGTTCGGAAGAGCTGATGGCCCGCATCCGCGCGGCACTCCGACGGGCCAGTCCTTCGGAGGCTCTGCCGCCCTTTGTCTCCCCCGATTTGGGGATCGACTTTGAAAAGCGGTCGGTGACGGTCAATGACCAGCCCGTGCGCCTCACACCGAAGGAATTCGAACTGTTGCATCACCTGGTAGCCAACCGGGGAAAAACGGAAAGCCACCGGCGCTTGCTGCAGGCCGTGTGGGGACCCGACTATGGCGAGGAAACCGAGTACTTGCGGGTGTTCATCAACCAACTGCGGAAGAAAATCGAGCCTGATCCGCGGCACCCGCGCTACATTCATACCGAGCCGTGGGTGGGATACCGTTTCGAGCCCCCGCGAGAAAAGTCTCGTTCCGGCCGATCTGAAAAATAGCTGCGCTGACCCTGGCTGAGCGCGCGCGCATGCCAGAAAGGACAGCGGAAACGTGTCCGGCAGACATCGGGTGGTGATCATCGGCGGCGGCTTTGGCGGGCTGAGCGCCGCGCGAAGACTGAAAGGTGTGCCGGTTGATGTAACGCTCATCGACCGATCCAACCACCATCTGTTCCAACCCTTGCTCTACCAGGTGGCGACTGGCGCGCTTTCGCCCGCCAACATCGCCTCACCCCTGCGTACGATTCTCAAGAGGCAGAAAAATGTCCGTGTGCTTCTCGCGGAAGCCATCGGAATCGATGCTCGAAATCGGCGCGTGGTCCTAAGCGACGGAGCGGTTGAATACGACACGCTGATCGTGGCAACCGGCTCGAGCCATCAATACTTCGGCCACGACGAATGGGAACAGTTCGCACCAGGGCTGAAAACGGTCGAAGATGCGACCGGTATGCGCCGCCGGATTCTGCTGGCCTTTGAAACTGCCGAGCGCGAACCGGACCCAGAGAAAGTCCGCGCGCTGCTAACCTTCGTAATCGTAGGTGGCGGGCCAACGGGCGCGGAGCTTGCGGGCGCGCTCGGCGAGATTGCCAACGATACGCTGCGCCACGATTTCCGCACAATCGATCCGTCTCAGGCGCAAATCATCCTGGTTGAAGGCACCGACCGCGTGCTTCCTTCCTACCCGCCGACGCTGTCGGCGGCAGCCCAGAAGATGCTGGAAAGGCTCGGCGTAACGGTTCGCACCTCTCATTTTGTAACGGATGTTGGCCCGACAGGTGTTCGTGTGCGCGAAGGCGATCGAAGCGAAACGATTCCCACGCGCACAATTCTGTGGGCTGCTGGAGTGCTCGCCTCGCCTCTCGGCCGCATCCTCTCGACAGAGTCGGGCGCGCCACTCGATGAATCCGGGCGCGTGGTCGTGGCACCGGACTGTACCGTGCCTGGCCGACCCGAAATTTTCGTGATCGGCGATCTCGCGAACTTTAGCCATCAAACCGGAGCGCCTCTGCCGGGCGTGGCACAGCCTGCGATCCAGCAGGGCCGCTACGCGGCGAGCGTGATTGAGAAACGTTTGCGCGGAGAGAGAATTGATCCTTTTCACTACTGGGACAAAGGAAATCTGGCGACGCTTGGCCGTGGTGCCGCAGTTGCCGATTTAAATGGGCTGCGGCTTTCCGGATTCCCCGCCTGGTTGATTTGGATCTTCATCCACTTGCTTTACATCGTGGAGTTTCAAAACCGCTTGCTCGTGTTCATCCAGTGGGGATGGTTTTACTTCACCTACGACCGTTCCGCGCGACTGATCACTGGCAAGAGCCCGCTGCCGCTGGACCTATAGTTCTGCTGGGTAGGTTCGGCATTTTCTCGTCAGAACCCTGCGGCGCCATATTAGAATTGGAAGACCCAGCCTACCACGATGAAACGCATCGATAAAGCGATCCTGATCTCTCTACTTACTTTGCTGGTCGTCGCGCTGTGTGCTGTGCTTTTTACACGCGGATGGGCGGACTACCGCAACCGCCTACACGTGCTTTCTCGCCGTGCCTCCGAACCCGTGGATATGCGGGCCCTCGAAACCGCGCAGCAGTTGGCACAGCTCGCCGTTACCCACATCGAGCAGGACTATGCCCAACAGGCCCTGCGATTGGGCGACCGTTCTGTCGATCTTGCATTTGCCGCGGCCGTCGATGCCGCCGCGGAAAATCCAGCCCCTTTGACACCCCAGACGCGCAGTCTGGCTGCGCGTATCAAAGCCGATGAAGCCGCTGTCGCTGCCGATCAAAACCGCATCACGCATTTCACAGCCGCTCTCGCTCAGGCCCCAGGCCCCGCGAAAGACGGCCTCCAGGAACTGATCACCATCGCGCAGGCTCAACTTGCGCTCGACCAGGACGACCAACAGGCCGCGCAGCAGGATCTCATCAGTGCCGGGGGTGACAAGGAAGCCGCCATTAAGCAACTGCTCGACCAGCACAACGCGTCGGATGCCCACAACGCCATGATGCAGGTCGGTGCTCCTGCTGCAGCCTCTGCGATAGAACTCACGCGCGAAGAGAACGTCGTTGCGGCATTTCGCGCTTGGGCATCTCTCCACACGAAGGAAAATAGTCTAAAGAAAGCCGAGCAGGAAGCCTTGGCCCGTGCGTCGATCCTTTCCGCTCAGCACGACGCACTCGAAAAGCAACTCGAAGAAGGAGGCCTGCCGCCAAGTTCTTCGGGATCGCTCGGGGCTGATTCCCCGCTCGTGCTTTTGCGCCGGCAGACCCTGGCGAAGAAGACCCTCGCGGGTTTCGCCACACGGATTCAAACCGAACAGCAACTGGCCGCAGTCTATGCCAGCTGGATCGACTTGGTGAACGCGCGGGCCAAGAGCTTCCTCCACGAAATCTTCGTCTGCTCCCTCTGGATCGTGGCCATTATTCTCTTGGTGTTCGTAGCCCATTATTTCCTGAAACGATTCTTCACTCAGATGGCTCGCGAACGACGCGAGATGCGCACGATCAATACCGTGGTTTTGCTCAGCGTGCAGGCCGTGGGGGTCATTCTGATCCTACTCGTGATTTTCGGCATCCCCAGTAACTTTGCGACGGTCTTGGCGCTTGCGGGAGCAGGGCTTACGGTCGCTATGAAGGATTTCATCGTCGGATTTCTTGGCTGGTTTGTGCTCATGGGCAAGGATGGAATCCGCGTGGGCGATTGGGTTGAGATCAACGGAGTGGGCGGGGAAGTGCTGAAGCTTGGCCCCCTACATACGGTGGTGCTGGAAACGGGCAATTGGACCGACGCAGGGCACCCGACCGGACGCAAGGTCTCGTTCGTGAACAGCTTTGCGATCGAAGGGCACTACTTCAACTTTTCGACCTCTGGACAATGGCTGTGGGATGAGATCGAACTGCAAGTGCCGGCCAGTGTGGACCCCTATGCCATGGCCGAGGCCATCCAAGAAATTGCGGCGAACGAAACAGCCCAGAATGCCCAGCTCGCGGAGTCGGAGTGGAATCGCGTCACCTCGAGCCGATCATTCCACGCAACCCCTTCTCTGAGCGTCCGCCCGTCGAGCTCCGGCATCAGTGTTCAGCTCCGCTACATCACCCGCGCAAACGAGCGCTTTGAGGTTCGCGCCCGCCTGTACCGTGCCATCGTCGAGCTGCTGCAGAAAAAAACAATCGGGGAAGTCGCCGTTTCAACCACAGGCCCGAAGGCGGTCCCCGAGCGCGTCTGACGGCCGCTGATGCGGATGGATCTACTCTAGAAAATCGTGAAGAGGTAGAAGCTGGCGAAACCCAACGCCACACCGAGCGCCGAACCGGCGATCACATCGCTCAAGAAGTGCATCCCGAGGATGATGCGCGAGGCGGCGATCAGTAGCGCCAGACACAGCAGACAGGGCTGCAGAAATGGATAGAACAGGCCTAGAGTTACGGCCACCGCAAACGCAGTGATGGAGTGCCCGGAAGGAAACGAATATTTGTCGGGAGGAAGGATCAACGCCCAACAGTGCGGCTCAATTTCGCACGGCCTTTTGCGACGGCTGGTGCGTTTGAGCGCGCGGAACAAAAAAATCCCCGCCACGGCGCTGGAACCGGCCGCCCCGATTGCGGCGAAGCGCTGCTCTCCACCGTACACCAACAGGATCAGGCCGAGCCCGTACCAAAGCCATCCGTCGCCTCCCCGCGTGGCAACCATCATGAGAATGCGAAACCATCGTGGTGCTCGCCAGCGATGCACGCGCCGCATCAAGCGGTGATCGCTTGACTGAATCTGGCTCCAGACTGCTTTGGCAACGGTCATACCAGCTCCTCGGCCGCCGGTTGCGGCACCGAGATCCAGCTGAAACGCCTGCCCGCCTCAGGTTCACCGAGCACCTCGGCCGCCCATCGACGGCTGAAGGCATGCTCGTCACGATAATTCCAGTAGGTAACCACCGGCACTAGGATGGCCAGTGGCGTAAGCAGGACCGTCCAACATTTTTCGCGCATCATCTCAGAGGCGATCAGGAAAACGTCGCGGGTCAGCTTTGAAAAGCAGCCGGACTCACCCGCCACCCGGCCCTTTCCAGCCTTCAAACCGGCGAAGAACTCATCCTTGTCGCGTGCCCCAAGAACTTCCGTGTAGGCCGTGCCAACCGACGGAAGGGCGTGCGCGTCGCTGCCGCCGATCCCTATCTTTTCCCACCGGCGTGCCAGAGTGGCGGCGTGGGCATTGGCAGTTTCCAGCATGTGGCTGTTGCGCGTTTCAACCGCCGGAAAGTATTCCTGGAACCAAATAAAATCCTCGATCTCTCTCCGCCCGGTCACGCTGGAAAAGACGTGATTGATACTGAAGAAAATTCTACGCTCGCTCAAATACATCAGCAGCGCGACCAGGTCGTTGCGCCGCTGCTGGAGCTGGGCGTGCTGGCGCTCGTGGATGTCGTAAACACCCAGGTGGACCTGCGTGCCGCTGGGCATCTGGCAGGTCAGCTCCTCGCTCAGGAAGAAATCAGGATATCGGCGGAGTGTTTCCGAGCCTTCGATGGCGTCGTGGTCCGTCAGGGTGAACAGATTCATCTGCCGGAGCCGCAGCCGCTCGTAAACTTCCTCAGGGTCGCTGTAGCTCTCGCGGCAAAACTTCGAAGCGAAGGCCGTAGTGCAAGGGCCTGAGTAGTAGGAGTGGACATGCATATCGCATTTCACGATTTCCACAATAAATTCACAAGATTACATAGAGATGACATTCCGGCTAAGATTTTGAAATGATAGGTATTTAACTGATTCGACACGAGATTTTCATTTTTAACAGAACTGTAAGAATGGCCGAGTTTTCCAATGCCAGAATGCGGCGCGCATGAAGCGAATTGAGTTGGGGTTGTTCGATGCCGGCGGCGGACATCGGGCCGCCGCTACGGCGCTTGAGATGGCTATCCGGGCTGAGCAGCGCCCCTGGGACACCCACCTTCTAAACCTTCAGGAGTTGTTGGACCCGCTGGACATACTGAAGAAGCATTTCGGTATTCGGATTCAGGACTTCTATAACTCCATGCTGCGCAATGGCTGGACGCTCGGCAGCCCGCAACTGCTGAAGGTACTGCAACTGGTCATACGCCTGAACCACCGGCCTACGGTTCGTTTGATGGAGGCACACTGGAAAGAGACCCAACCGGATATGCTGATATCGTTTGTCCCCCATTTCAATCGCGCGCTGGGCGAAAGCTTTTCGAACACATTCCGAGAGCGCCCGTTCGTGACGATTCTTACCGACCTCTCCGATTATCCTCCACATTTCTGGATTGAGAAAAATCAGCGGCAATTCTTCATCTGTGGTACGGAGCGCGCCGTGCGGCAAGCGCGCCAGATGGGTCATCCTGACGATCGCATTTTTCGCGTGTCCGGCATGATTCTTCATCCGCGATTTTACGAGGCTCCCGTGGCCAATCCCATCCAAGAGCGCGAAGGCCTCCGCTTGCGGCCCGACCTGCCCACGGGCCTCGTGCTTTTCGGGGGCCACGGTTCGAGAGCCATGCTTGAAATCGCGGAGCGTCTGGAACGCTCGACACTGGATCTGCAGTTGATCTTCGTTTGCGGAAAAAATGATAAGCTGGCCGGCGCGCTGCGCTCCCAACGTTCACGGCTACCCCGCTTTGTGGAAGGCTTTACGACACGCGTAAACTACTACATGCAACTCGCCGATTTCTTTATCGGGAAGCCGGGCCCCGGGAGTGTGAGCGAAGCACTCGCGATGCACCTTCCCGTGATTGTGGAATGCAACCAATGGACACTGCCGCAGGAGCGCTACAATGCCGAGTGGATCGTCGAAAAGCAGGTGGGCATTGTGCTCCACAATTTTCGATCGATCGAGCGCGCCGTAGCGCAGTTGATCGAGCCTTCGGCCTTGGAGCGTTATCGGGCGAACGTGGCCACAATCAAGAACCGGGCAATTTTTGAAATTCCAGCGATCCTCGAGCAGATTCTTGAGCGGCCCCCGAGTGATCAACCCACAAAGCCGGACCCGGCGGTGGCTGGCAAACTCTGCTGACACAAGCTTAGAGTGGTGGCTATCGGGTTTGAAAATGCCGCCCCCCAATCGACCCGGCCGGGTCGCTTATGGCAACATGGGAATATAGAACCCGATGAGAGGAGCAGGAAGCCAATGGCCAAGGCCACTTTTGCGGCAGGCTGCTTTTGGGGCGTTGAAGACCGATTCCGGCAGGTCCCGGGCGTAACTTCGGCTATGGTGGGTTACACCGGTGGCCACACAAGAAATCCGACGTACAAGGAAGTGTGCACGGACAGAACTGGACACGCCGAAGCGGTCGAACTGGAGTTTGATCCGAAACAGGTCTCCTACAAGGAACTTCTCGCTATTTTTTTCCAGAGCCACGATCCAACGCAATGGAACCGGCAAGGCCCCGACTATGGCACGCAGTATCGCTCGGCCATCTTCTTCCACGATGCCGAGCAGGAAACCGCGGCGCGCGAGGCCAAGCAAGCGCTGGAGAAGGCCGGGGTTTTCAAACGCCCCATCGTGACGCAGATCGTTCCAGCCGTGGAATTCTACCGTGCCGAGGAGTACCACCAGCGGTATTTCGAGAAGAATGGCATCCAGTCGTGCCACCTACCATCCACGCACTGAGCGAACGAAAGCCACTCGGTCAAACACACCGGGCTCAGTTTCGCGGCGAGACCCCAGAGGCAGATATTCTCCAGATCCATTGAGTTTCAGTGGGTGCTCGGTTCAGGCCCGATGGCGCCCGTAGATGAAACATGCTATGTATGTCGTCTAACGGATGAATTCGCGCTCGTGCGCTCAAATCATTCTTGCGCTTGCCACCACTTGCTGCCCCACGGTGCACGCGCAAGAAAGGCCGGAACCGCCGCAACAGCCTCCGCCCACGGCGGCGCCGGTGCCATCAGTTCCGGAGGTCGCGCAAATCAGTCCCGTGGCGCCCTGTCTGCAGCCCGCACCGGTCGTACGCTGGCAAGACTATGAAGGCCCGTTAAAAACGCTGGTAGGAGTTGCCGGGCGAAGGCTCGAACGAAACACCGTCACGCCCGCCGCTCACTACAAGCCTGGCACTGTCTTCTGCTCCCTCACCCTCAAAGGCAAGCTCATCCGTTTCGCAGAAAACAGTTCCGATGCTATCGCGTTTCTGGGCGCGGCCTTCGATGCCGGTATTGATCAAGCGGAGGACACGACCCCCCAATACGGCCAAGGTGCGGCAGGATACGCAAAGCGCTTTGGGGCGAACCTTGCCGACCAGGCTTCGGGCGCATTCTTCACGGGGGTGGTGTACTCGGAGATCTTTCGCGAAGACCCGCGCTATTATCGCCTCGGATTCGGCGGCGTGAAGCGGCGCTTCTTCCATGCTGTGGAGCATGCCGTTGTAGCTCGGCGCGAGGACGGCCGAAACGGATTCAATTTCTCCGAATGGCTCGGAACCGCGACCGCCATCACCTTGAGTTACACGTATCGTCCGAGAACAGAGACGGGTGTCGGGATTACCACCGAACGTGTCGTTATGGGGGTCGCGCAAGATGCTGGCTGGGACGTTTTGCTCGAGTTTTGGCCAGAAATCGCTCGCAAGCTCAAACTTCCTTTCCGCGAGGAGCCTCAGCCGCACCAAGGGATCTCGACACCAGTGACAACTTCTGGTCCACATTGAAGATCGGCCCTTCTGTCGTGAGACAAATGGCTGCCTGAATGGCTTGAATCTCTGGCAGAATGACTCCCGTGGCCAAGGCACCGAGCAATCCTCTTTTCAACCAAAACAAACTGAAACTAGGGACGTTTTGCTCCAACACCATCGCCAACCTGACGCGCGTTCCCGAGCAGTGGCGCCCGACCTGGGCCAACTGCCTGGAAGCGGCTTTGGTCGCCGATGCTGCGGGTTTGGAAGCGATCGTACCGATTGCCCGGTGGAAGGGTTATCTCGACGGCCAACCCAATCATCCATCGAATGAGGTACTGGATGTCTTCACCTGGGCCGCGGGACTTGCCCAAGCCACGCGCAATTCCGCCATCCTAGCGACCTCACATGCCCCGACCATGCATCCCCTCGTGGTCGCCAAGCAGTGCGCCACGATCGACGCGATTTCAGAAGGACGCACCGCACTCAATATCGTCGGCGGATGGAACCGGCGCGAGTTCGATATGTTTGGCATCGATCTGCTTGAGCATGATGAGCGCTATGTCTATCTTGAGGAATGGCTTCAAGTGCTGCGCAAACTCTGGACCTGTCCGGAAGAATTCGACTACAGCTCCGAGCGTTTCCGAATGAAGAAGGCAATTTCCCGCCCTCAACCGCTCCAGTCGCGCGGCATTCCCATCATGAACGCGGCCCAATCGCCCGCCGGCATTCGCTTTTCGGCAAAGCATTCCCAGATTGGCCTCCTCAGCCTTCGCGGCGACTCGCCCGCGGATTGGGCTTCTCAAGTCGAGAGCTATAAGAAGATGGCGCGCGATGAATTCGGCAGGGATATACAGATCTGGACCAACGCCTCAGCCGTGCTGGGAGACACGGCCTCGGAAGCCGAAGCCTTTTTGCATTATTATTCAGAGGAGTTTGTCGACGCCGAAGCCCTCGATAGCATCATGGAGACCATCAGCCGAGAGAACAATGTCCCGAAGGGATCGCCACAGCTCACCTTTATGCGCAAAAGGATGGCTACCGGAGCGGGCTATCCGCTGATCGGCGATGCTCAAAAAATCTCCGAGGAACTTGAAGCAATTTCGCGCGCAGGGGTTGATGGTGTGATCATGACGTGGATCGACTATATCGATGGCGTAAAGCGCTTCGCAGAAGACGTATTGCCTTTGCTTGAGAAGGCCGGACTTCGCAAGCGGTTCGAGCGGCCTGTTTGAGCAACCAACGGACATGAGTGAACACGCGAGCTTCTTTAATCTCTACCGGCACAACTTCGTCCGCATCGCCGTAGCCGTGCCACCAGCGCGCGTGGCCGATCCCGAGTTCAACGCGGAACAAACGATCTCACTGATGAGGCAAGCCGAGGAGCGCAAGGCCCTTTTGGTAGTGTTTCCAGAACTCGGGCTTTCCGCCTACTCTTGCGAGGATCTTTTTCAGCAACAGGCGCTGCTCGATGGGTCCGGCGAGGCGCTCTGCAGAATTATTGAGGTCTCGCGCGATCTTTCTCTTCTGTCGATCGTCGGCTTGCCCCTAGTGGTTGACAACATGCTGTTCAACTGTGCGGCTGTGGTCCACAAGGGCCGCTTGCTCGGATTGGCTCCGAAGACCTACTTGCCTAATTATCGCGAATTCTATGAGGCACGGCAGTTCACCTCGGCAAGCCTAAGGCTGCGTGACACGGTCAATTTCGCTGGGCATCAAAACGTCCCCTTCAGCAATCGCCTTCTATTTCAGGCCGAGGATCAGCCTCTGTTCACCTTCTTTGTGGAGGTGTGCGAAGACCTTTGGGTGCCGCTTCCTCCCTCTTCTTATGCCGCGCTTCGCGGAGCGACGGTTCTTGTCAATCTGTCGGCGTCGAACGCGACCATCGGAAAAGACGATTTTCGCCGGCTCCTCGCAGCAAGTCAGTCGGGTCGGTGTATTGCAGCGTACGTGTATTGCGCCGCTGGCAGCGGTGAATCGACGACCGATCTCGCCTGGGACGGCCAGGCCGTGATCTACGAGAACGCCACAAAAGTCGCGGAAACCGAACGCTTCCTCTATCGCCCCCAACTCGTCACCGCCGACATCGATCTGGACCGCCTGGTTCAGGACCGCATGCGCCAGAACAGCTTTGCGGAATCGGGCCGCAATCATCGGGACGATCTCGCGGACTTCCAGTCCGTACCGTTCCGGGCGGCCCCCCCTATGAACATCCGGCTACCGCTCGAGCGAATCCATGAGCGCTTCCCCTACGTCCCGAGCGGTCTCGCGCACCGGGACGAACGCTGTCGCGAAGTCTACGAGATTCAAGTGCAAGGTTTGGTGAAACGCCTCGAAGCCACTCGTTTGAAAAGAGCCGTCATAGGAGTTTCCGGAGGACTAGATTCCACACAGGCCCTCGTCGTTTGCGCCCGTGCCATGGACGTGCTGGGTTTTCCTCGCAGCAACATCCTCGGCTGCACCATGCCGGGATTTGCCACTACGGAGCGAACTTTGCGGCAGGCGCGCCACCTCATGGCAGGGATCGGCTGCGAGACCTTGGAGATCGATATTCGGCCGAGCTGCTTGCAAATGTTGAAGGATATCGGTCACCCGTTTGCCTCCGGGCAACCTGTATTCGACACGACCTTCGAGAATGTGCAGGCGGGGGAGCGGACGAGCCATCTGTTCCGCCTCGCGAATTTGCACGGAGGCTTGGTCGTCGGTACTAGCGACTTAAGCGAACTGGCCCTCGGCTACTGCACGTACGGGGTCGGCGATCACATGTCCCACTACGCAGTCAATGCGAGCGTCCCAAAAACGCTGATCCAATACCTGATTCGCTGGGTCGCCAAGTCCGGGCAGCTCGGTCCCGTTACAAGCGCCGCTCTGGAGGATGTTTCGCGAACCATCATCAGCCCCGAACTGGTTCCTGGAAAATCGGCTGAGGAACCGGCGCAGCGTGCCGAAGAAATTGTCGGGCCTTACGAGCTGCAGGATTTTCATCTCTATTACATTCTTCGTTTCGGCTACGCACCACCCAAGGTGGCGTTTTTGGCCTGGTCAGCATGGCATGACCGCCATGGCGGTGGCTGGCCCGATATCCCGGTCGAAGCACGCCATGAATACAGGATCGGCGAGATCAAGCGGTGGCTGGCAGTTTTTCTTCAGCGGTTTTTCAAGGAGAGCCAATTCAAGAGGAGCTGCCTGCCGAACAGTCCGAAAGTTGGATCGGGCGGATCACTCTCACCCCGCAGCGATTATCGCGCTCCGAGTGACTCCGAGGCCACTGCTTGGCTTGCGCAGTTAGCCGAAATTCCGGAGGTCGATTCCTAGCGGGCCTTTAGGCGGCAAGCAGGCGGTTCTCCCGGCGCCGCCGAAAGGCAGATCTGGCGATCCCTCGCAGCGTGCTCCCCATGTACAAACGAACACCCGGCGAGACGATGCTCCAGTAACCGTGGAATCGGCGCCGGGCTTTGGGGCCGAGCGAATGGATGCGCGTTTCTGTGCGCACTAGCGTTTTGCCGTGGCGATAATCGTCAAACCAGAAATTCGTAACCGCCTTCGCGTATGCGGGATCATGGAATGCGTGAAAATCTTCGAGATTCCGCAACAGACGGATGCCGTAATCTCTTTTCCAGAATTGCCCGATCAGCCCACCGATGACCTCATGGGGTTGCTTCGTTGGAATGGGGAGGACCCCGAACGCGGCTGCGGCTTGCTGGAAAGTGACAGGATGCTTGCCGCTCGTGTGGCCGAGATTTCGAATCCATGCAAGAATCTCGGCGAGCGGCATGTCGGCCAGTTCCATCGACTCGATCGCCGCACCTACCTCTTCCGGGGTGGCCGGGACCGTAATCTCCTGCGCCATGCGCTGCTCGAATTCGGGCATCAGTTCGTCCAGCGTCCGCGTTGCCAGGGAGATCGATTCCGCCCGGTACGGACTGTCGAAAGCGTCATGGTCAAAATCCTGTGCAAAACGCGCCACGTCCTGCCAGCGAGTGAGTTCGTAGTCTTTCCTCGTATCGGTCGGCCCGCCTTCCTTGCGGGCGATTCCTTCCATGATCCATCGCAGGAGCAAATTGTATTTTCGGTAGTTCAGTGCACCGGGAAAACTCGCGATCCAGTCCGGCGCCCACGAGACATCGTGAAGAAACTTCCGTACCGGTCTGAGCGATTCGAGATAGGACTCACGCGTGGCTGGCGTCGCCGTCAGGCAGGTGGAGAAAAACCCCGTGGCGGGCAACATCCTCAGCTGTAGCCGGTTCTTCATCACGAACCTGCCGAGCAGGTTTGGGTAACGCTCCCTATACACGGGCCCGCCAATCAACACGGCGCTGAACGTGCTGATCTCTGGCGTGCCCGCGCCCTTCAGGTCGGTCACATACACCTCCCAGTCGCAGCTGCGAAAACAATCACCCAGGAAGTTCGCGATCTTTTCGGTCTGCCCATGTTTCGAGGCGTAATAGATTCCGATGTTCTTTTCCATAAACGACTCCTGATGTATGGGATACCAAACCAGGGAGGGCCGCTGTGACGTACATCACTGTGTGATTCGAGTGAGGTTCCGAGCGGATGCTACTTGCGCATGAAGAGCGAGGGGTCCTTCAACAAATTCTCGTAGCGCTCCATATCGATGTTGTTTTCAACGCATTCGTACTCGCGCAGACGCGTTCCTGGCCGCAGCATGATCGTGCCGTGGCGCGTCCACGGTCCCGTCAACACCACAGGATCCTCCACCGTGTCTTCATAGACAATTGTGTTCTCATCTGCACGGGTGAACTTTTCTACGACGTGCAGCTTCTCGCTGTGAAATGTTCCCACGCCAGAAAGCCACGTCTTGTCGTTGAATCCTGTTACGTCCACGACCAGCGTGTCACCCTCCCAGTGTCCGACCGAGTCTCCCATGTAGCTCGGCTCCAGATCGTCAGGGTGCTTCGCATCGATCGGAATGATGCGAAACAGATGAAACACCTCGAACAGCATCACCACCGTCTTTGGCGTCTGCACAATCTGCATCGGGAAGAGACCCATCAGCGTCGTCCGCGGTACGCCGGGCGGCAGGCAACGGACCATCGGCTCATCAACGCCCCGCATCTTGTACGACTCAAGCACTCGTTTCGCGGCCCACTCCTGATAAGGAGGCTTTGGCTGCGGGCCTTCGACGGCGAACGGCGTGATCGGTCCGCTTTGCCCGAGCGGGCCCTCGCCGCTGTTGGTGTCTTCCCACGTCCCGATGCGGTTGCTGCCGCCCTGCCAGACCCCCGTCAAATCCGGATGACCGTCTTTGGCGCGCGGCACGTTGGGGCTGACAGGAGGCGGATACTTGTAGGGAGCAGGCTGTGTGGGAGTGCTCTGCGCGGGTGAATTTTGTGGAATCGAATCCTGCGATGCCGAATGCTCCTGAGTCTGCGCCCGAATGAAAACAGGCCATGCGAGCGACGCGATCATTGCCGCAAGAAAGGGATTGCGTCTGTTCTTCACGCTCTCTCCGGGCGCCACCACTCCCTAATTCGCCGACGGCGCGTCGACCGGCGGGCTCGCGCCTCCATCTCCGGTTCCCGGCGCCGGACCAAAAAACAGCTTCTTGCCATCCTGAAACGTGATCTGCCGCGCATGCCCCCAGGCTCCTCCGTCGCGCGCCTGCCATCCCATGATCGTGATCGTGTCGCCGGTTTTCATGGTGACGTCACGCTTCCAACCTTGTCGGTAGAGTACGCCGGGCGGATAGCCCTCGAACTTCCAGTTAGTCACCTTGCCGCTTGCGTCCTTCACATCGATGTAGACGAAGCTGTGGGGGTTTGTCCACTCAATGCTTGTGATCACGCCGGTCAAGGTGACCGGCTTGTTCACATCATATTCCACGCCAAACGAGTGGTGTGCTCTTGCCGGCACACCTGCAGCCAGCCACAACCCCAAGCTAGCAAAACACACGTAAAGGAACTTCAGTGTCATCCCCCACCCTGCTCAACGCCGACTATATTTCGCGCGCAGGATCAGGTCAAGCGTGCATCGCCCCTCTTCCTTGGCTGACATTTTGGCCGCATCCTCATGGCTTGACGTTGCCTGACCCTGTGCGGATAATCGTGCCAGGAATTGCTCCCATGCGCCTCAACTTCCCTCCCGCAGGCGCAACGAAGGCTTTCCGGCCAGGCCTTTTCGCCATCGTAGTTTCCTGTGCCTTTGCTGGGTGTGGAGACTACTGCCTTATCATCAACTCCAACCCCGGCGGCACCGTCAACACGAATCTGAGCTGTCCGACGGCCAAGCCAACCGGCAATGTGGCCCTAACCTTCGGCTCATCGTTCGCCACTTCGGAATCCCCGCCACTCGGCACCCACCTTTTCATTACGCTTCGTGGCATCGATGCCCTAGCTGCACCGATGCCCGGTGATGACGTCCCGGAGTGGCAGGAACTCGCTCCACAGCTGGCCGACCGACCAGCGCAAGTCGATCTCACGGCGCCAGCCGCGCGGTCTTGCGAGAGCGGCCAGCTCGGCTCGGCTGCCGTGCCCGCCGGGGTCTATCGTGAACTCCGCCTGCGCCTTATTCCCAACCCGTCACTGATTCGGGCCGAGGCGACCGCTCTGCCTCTGGATGAGTCGGCGTGTGGTGCCAATGTGTTTGATTGCCTCGTCCCGCCGAACGCCACGGCGCAGCCGCTCACCTGGGATGACCCGGCCGAAGTGGTGATTGCGTCCGATCGCATCGAGGACGGCTTCATCCGCGTTCTTCCCGAGACGGGTGTTCACGTATCGATCGCGCTTGAACCTAGCTCCTCGCTGGCCCTCGCTTCAGACCACACCCTCCGCCTGATCCCTTCATTCTTCGCTTCGGTCCAGTCAGAGTGCTCACCTTAACGATTAGGCACAGTCCCTCCGTCCGATCGTTCCCCTGCCTCGCGAGTTTTCCGCCCCGCCGATCGGCTCGGTCACGATAGAATGGCAGATTGCGCCCAACGAGGTAGGCGCTCAGGTATGGTCACCTTCACAAAGATTAAAGAGGCTGCCGCGCGAATCCGCGATTCGATTTTCCTTTCGCCGTGCGTCCGCTCCGAGATGTTCTCGAAGCTCACGGGCAACTCGATCTTCTTCAAACTCGAAAATTTGCAGATGACCGGGTCGTATAAGGAGCGCGGGGCTCTGAATAAGGTTCTCCTGCTTACCGATGACGAGCGACGTCGCGGAGTGATTGCGGCATCGGCTGGGAATCATGCGCAGGCCGTTGCCTATCATGCGACAAAGCACGGAATCACTGCTGAAATCTGCATGCCTCTCACAACGCCGATGGTGAAAGTCTCCGCAACGCAGGAGTTCGGAGCCGAAGTGATTCTCGCCGGCACGAACTACGACGAAACCTGCCAAGAGGCACTTCGCCGTTGCCAGGAAAGGAAACTGACGTTTATTCATCCCTTCGATGATGAAGCCGTGATTGCCGGCCAGGGAACGTTGGGAATCGAAGTGCTCGAACAAAATCCCGATCTGGATATCCTCGTGATTCCTGTTGGCGGAGGGGGACTGATCGGCGGCGTCGCCTGCGCGGTAAAGGAGATCCATCCAAAGGTTTCCGTAATCGGAGTGCAGACGTCGAAGCTGCCCTCGATGAAGGCGGCGCTCGAAGCCCATCACCCGGTGCTGCTCCCACCGAAGGCCACGATCGCCGACGGCATCGCCGTTCGCTGCGCGGGCGAGCTTACCTATCCGCTCGTGGAAAAATACGTGGATGATATGGTTACTGTGGACGATGAAGAAATCGCCAACGCGATTCAAAAGCTACTGGAAAAAGAAAAGACGCTCGCGGAAGGAGCGGGAGCCGTCGCCACGGCCGCTATCCTCCAGCACAAGATCGCGCCACAAGGAAAGAACGTCGGTGTCTTCATCACGGGCGGCAACATGGATGTGTCCTTGCTTTCCCGGATTATCGAGCGCGGCTTGGTAAAAGATGGGCGCATCGTGCGACTGCGCATCCATCTGCCCGATCATCCCGGCGCGCTCGAAAAGCTCGCCCATGTAATCGCGAAAGAGAGAGCCAACATCATTGAGACGAACTACGATCGCGCCTACTTCGGTGTCCTGCTTGGCGATGCTGTCATCGATATCACCACGGAAACACGCGGCCCGGCGCACATCGCCGAATTAATGGCAGCTCTTGATACCGCGGGCTATCCGCACGAGCGCGTGATCTGACGCCTCACCCCGATGTTCTCAAAACGAACAAATTGGAACCTTGAAGAGAATGCCTATGCACGGGCGGTGCGTCGTCATCGCGAGAGCGGCCAGTCGCTGCTCGATCTGACGATTTCCAATCCGACTATCTGCGGATTTAGCTACGACGAGGCCGCGATTCTCCACGCGCTCACCTTCTCGGCGGCGCTGCGCTATGATCCCGAGCCAAGAGGGTTACTTTCGGCACGCGCGGCTGTTGTCGAATATTATCGCGAAAAAAGTCCTGGGGCTTCGCTCGATCCGCAGCGTGTAATCTTGACGACCGGCACAAGCGAGGCCTACTCGTTTCTGTTCCGCTTGCTTTGCGAGCCGGGTGATGAAGTTCTTGTCGCGCATCCTAGCTATCCGCTCTTCGATTTTCTGGCTGCCATTCACGACGTGAAGCTGTGCGCCTTTCCTTTGATCTACGATTACGGCTGGCAGTTCGACTTCCCGGCTCTCCGGGAGGCCATCAGTTCACGAACGCGGGCGATCCTGGTGGTCCATCCCAACAATCCCACTGGTCACTTCATCTCGTGTGCAGAGGCGGAACTGATCAGCGCGATTTCGAGAGAGCATGATTTGGCGCTGGTCGTCGATGAAGTGTTTCTCGATTACGAGCTGGGTGTTGCTGAGGACCACAAAAAGCGTCATGGCACGTGGATGGGCAGCGCCAAAGCGCTTACGTTCGTATTGAGCGGACTCAGCAAGATTGCCGCACTGCCGCAAATGAAGGCCGGGTGGATCACCGTGAGTGGACCGGACGGGCTCGTCGGGGATGCAATGGCGCGTCTCGAGGTAATCGCGGACACGTATCTCTCACTCAACGCACCGATCCAGTACGCGTTACCGCAATTGCTTGCCCAACGGCGAACCATTCAGCCGCAAATTCTGTCACGCATCAAAGTCAATTTGGCACAACTCGACGGGCGGCTGGCCCGGCAACAAGCAATTTCGAGACTGAAGGTTGAAGGGGGATGGTACGCAGTGCTGCGCGTGCCGGCCGGGCAGTCAGATGAAGAGTTGGCGATTCGCCTCATCGAAGAGCAATCGGTCCTGGTTCACCCGGGGCATTTCTACGATTTCGCCCACGATGGCTATCTTGTGATTAGCCTGCTTACAAGAGTAGAGGACTTTGCCAAAGGAATCGCGAGATTGATCGACAGGAAATGAATGGCGCGGATGAATCCACCGAGGATCGGCGAGATCATCCGCGCTAAACCGGCTTGTTACTTCTTTTTGCCGAAAGTGGAGTGGACGTAAACCGCGAGCGCAGCGATCTGGTCCTTGCTCAGAGTGCTCTTGAATGGAGGCATGTTGTTTTTCCCGTTCGCGATCTGATCCTGGATCTGCTGGTCTGTCATCTTTTGGACCGCGTCGGAATGTAGATCGGGCGCCTTGAGACTCTTGCCCGTTGGGGTACCGGTGCCATCGGCGCCATGGCACACAACACAATTCGATTTGAAAGCTTGCGCGGCGGCGGAATCATCCGCGTTGCGCGCTACTGCCCGCGGCACAAAACCAAGAATGACCATCGCTACAACGACGGACGCGAGGGTGCCGAATCTCGCGGCGCGGGACGAACGTATAGCCGAGGCTACAGTCGAGCGGCATTTCAACGTGAGTTTCTCGTGCACGATCGATCCTCCTTATTACGACGATGTATGGTAGTCCCATGCTGAGCAATGCTTCCGACTGAATGCAGGAATATTTTGCACTACCCAATCGCGCCCTGCAAACAGAAACGTACCCGTTTACGCCTCGCTGAGGCCGTTAAAAGATCTCGGGCGAAGAGCCGGTTTCAAGGACAACAGGTTGCCGACCGCGCAAATCCAACGTAAACTGGAATTCCGCGCGGTCGCAAAACCTCGGGGCGTGGCTCAGCCTGGCTAGAGCGCCTGGTTCGGGACCAGGAGGTCGGTGGTTCAAATCCACTCGCCCCGACCACTCCTTTTAGGGTCCAACAACTTACCGCACAGAAAGATGCCGACGACATCCGGTTGTGGTCCAACAAATCGATGGTTCAGATGCGCTCGCCCAAGCCGAGACGAGACAATACCCAGGAGCAATTGAGGTTTGCGCAAAAGGAGTGCAATCGACTTCGCGAGGAGAACGCGCGACTAAGGACAATGCTTGGCATTTCGGAATCGGTGGCCGCCGAAACTGATTCAGCTTCGAACGCTGAAGTATCAGCCGCAGATTCGAGCAAATCCGGCCGTGGCCTCTCCACACCTGAGGGTAAGATCACCCTGTTTCTGAACCTTTTTCGTGGGCGAGAGGACGTTTACGCTGTTCGGTGGGAGGGGAAGGAAGGAAAATCAGGTTATTCGCCCGCAGCAACCATGGACTGGCGAGCGATCAATGCGGCTCGGCCGGAGGAACGCCAATTTGTCGCCCGCAAGACACGTATGCTGCTTCCTTTGACAGGCGAGGTGATTCGGAAACACCTCATAGAGACCGTCGGGATATATCCACTCCTGCCGGATGAAACTTGTTGGTTCCTTGCAGTTGATTTCGATAAGAAATCTTGGATCGCAGATTCCACCGCTTTTGTCCAAACATGCCGCCGCTTCCATGTGCCGGCAATCGTAGAGAGGTCGCGATCAGGAAACGGATCACATGTCTGGATGTTCTTTGATCGCCCCGTGTTTGCCGCCGACGCTGGCTTTGACGATGCGCGTCTCGACACCTTGTTCCTTACGATGCCGATATCATGGAGAGGGACCCTTCAGCAGTATGTCGGCAGGCTTCACCGGCTTCACGAGAACAAGAAAGAAGTGCTCGTGTATGACTATGCCGATACCCTCGTGCCCATGCTGACCCGAATGTATAAGAAGCGGACCGCGGGATACTCGGCCCTTGGTTACATTGTGGCCGAGGGAACCAGGTGAGGCTGGACCCCTTCACCTTATTCTGCCGGAAAAACCTTGCTGGCTAAGGAAAGGAAAAACGCTCGATCCTTCCCGATGGCGAAATGCGTCACTACGTGTCTAGGGTTGTTGATCGTTCGACTCGGGAGGGACATCCGGCGCCTGGCGAAGAAATTTCATTAATCCCGTCCCAGATGCCTTGCCCGCTCGCTTCTTAAAGAACTCAGCCGCCGTCTCGATTACGCCGACCTTTTCCGCCACTGCAACTGCGATCCACTGGTTGAGGGACACACCATCCTCTTTGGCAAGCCGCTGCGCGGCCTTTTTGATGGAGAGCGGAAGCTTCAACGGATACGTAGCCTTGCTCATTGCTTTACCTTTCCTAGTATGTCGCCAGGGCGAACGATGGGAATTCCAAACCGCTCGCCAGCTGATCGAAAATCCGCAACGTTGTAAGTTACCAAAGCATCGGCGGTGCCGTTGATTGCTGCCTCAAGCACCATTTCATCGCTTGGGTCCCTTGCCTGAGGCCTCCACCGGAAATGAATCTCAACGGGTTCAAGCAGCGCCGCCAGTTCGGCTAGAAAACGATCGACCACATCGGCTGCCAGCCCGTGAACCAATTGTTGCTCTGGCCGCTTCAGGACATCTTCATATTCCAAGAAGAGTGGTGGCGTCGCCAGTGCCACAAGACGCCGTTTTGCCACCAACCGCAACACGGCGTTCGCAGCGCTATGCCGCGTGCGAAGGGCCGCGACGATGATCGAAGTGTCCACGACGACCCGACGAACATTTGGCATAGCGACATCCTATAGGATGTCACATCTAATGGGATATTTCTAGTGGAGATTGGGGTTCGATGCAACGCTCGGTGACATCTCTGCCTTGCCGTATCGCAAATCGTAGCGCAATTAGTGAGGGGTAGCACAGGGGAACTTAAGCCAATTCAACAGCTTAGATTTATTTTTTGTGGTTCGGGACCAGGAGGTCGGTGGTTCAAATCCACTCGCCCCGACCATTTTCCTCAGGTCCGGCCCGGGCACATAGGTGACACAACGTACCTAAGACATGGGTAACACTTTCGGGCCGAATGGATTTTCGAGCGATTCAAGCACCCGAGTTTTCTTCTTTAGCGGACTAAATCCTCAAGGGGCTGCACATCTCGCTCGATCTTGGCGAGTTCTTCGTCTTCAGCAGCCTCGAGATCATATTTCGTCTGAAGATTCAGCCAGAATTCCGGTGTGGTTTTGAAGTAGCGAGCCAAACGCAGGGCTGTATCGGTTGTGATCGCGCGCCGCTCAGCAACAATATCGGCAATCCGCGTCACGGGCACACGCAGATCAAGCGCCAACCTGTTCATGCTCAGGCTATAAGGCTTCATAAAATCCGCGCTGAGGATTTCGCCCGGATGAACTGGTTTCAGCTTCTTTGCCATCGCTCCCTCCCTTAGTGATAATCCGTGATCTCAACCCCATAGGCATCCCCCGCACGCCAGACAAAGCAAATGCGCCATTGGTCGTTGATGCGGATGCTGTGCTGCCCTCTTCGATCGCCGTGCAAGCCTTCGAGACGGTTGCCCGGAGGCGAAGCCAAATCACTCAAAACTTTCGCGGCATCCAGTTGCCGAAGTTTGCGAAGCGCCACCCGCTCGATATTCTTAAAGCGCTTGACCGGCTCCCTTCTATGAAGCTGCTCTGTTTCCCTCGAACCAAAGGACTTAATCACATGGCGATTCTATACTGTTATGCGTTATATGTCAAACGGTATACGATCTCACAAGGTAAGATCATGACGGTTTCTAGGAGGGAGGTTGCTGAGAACCACGATGGCGACGGTCCAGCCCAGACACATGGGTACAGAATACACGGGCGACAAAGGTAACGCTTCGGAGCGGATGCGGGTTGTGATAGCCCCGTTCGAAGTGCATACGTTTTCGGGTTGATGTTTACACATAAATATGAGATCTTTACACATAGAGGGCTTACGCATGCGCACAAATATCGATATTGACGATCGTTTAATGGAAGAAGCTATGAAGAGCAGCGGTTCGCGGACCAAACGGAGTGCGGTGGAGGCAGGGCTACGGCTTCTGATTCAAACGCGCACACAGGCCTCGATCAGGAAGCTCCGCGGCAAAGTGAAGTGGCAGGGGGATCTGGAGCGTTCGAGGCTTGGCCGAAGAGCGAGCTAACAAGCCGTGGTTATCATTGATACAACGGTCTGGATCGACTACCTGCGGGGAGTTGTCACGAAAGAGATATCGTGGTTTGAGAGGGAACTCACGAGCCAGCGGTTTGGGCTGACAGACCTAATTCTCTGCGAAATTCTACAGGGAGTAGCTGACGAGAGCATTGCGAGGCAAGTGCAACGCCACCTGTCTCTATTCCAGATCTATGATACCGGCGGCGAAGACCTAGCTGTTGCGACGGCAAGAAATTTCCGAATGCTCCGCCAACGTGGCCGAACCGTCCGCAAAACCATTGACGGGATCATTGCGACGTTCTGCTTGAGGCGGGGCTTTTCATTGCTGCACCGTGATCGGGACTACGACCACTTTGAAACGGTCTTAGGACTCTCAGTCATTCATGCCTGAAGCGGCTCCTCTTGTCAAAGCTCGTGCCAGGTGCTATGGGGATTTCAAGTTGTCGGCTGGGTCCGTCTTTGGGTCCAACTGATTCTCAAAAAGCCCCGCAAAACATAGCTAAGCGACACCGAATCAATGAAGTTGTTCTTTGTTCGGGCCAGGATGACGGTGGTTCAGAATCTACTCGCCTTTACTAATCTGTCTACGATCCACTACTTAGGCGATGCAAACGAGCTCCTGGTATAAGCCGATCTTATCTTTGTAGGAGCGATAGGACGCATCCAGAATTCATCACCGAAGGCCACTTTGCGCGGCATGTTCGCGCATGCGTGAACTCTACGCATCACGACTGTCCGCCTTGCTGGAAGGCGCACGCCGGGAGCTCGCGGAGCTCCTCGAAGTTTCCCCGATCGAAGCGGGGCTGCAAACGGTTGGATGGGCTGCGGCATGGCATTCGAGAGGAGCCTGCGGCCAAGGCGGCAAAGGAGCGCGACGTGGACGTGACTCCCTTGAGTCATTATTGTCGGCGGCCATTAGGCCGACCGGGGACTGCAGCTGGGGTTTACCGGCGTAGGCACTCGAGAAATCGGGCGTGGCGTGCGCGACTTGGCGCGCCGCACTGGCGCGCTTAGTTGATTCTGAAAGCTTGGGAGGAACAGAGGAAAAGCAACCCTAAGCTTGCCACATTGTAACGATCGTCGTCACGCTCATTGTTTCCAATCCTCTCTGTCACACTCCGCATCGGTCAAAATGTGCAGAACAAAGACTCGCTGGGTCTGGTAGTTCACTCTGGCGATCAGCAGTTACTTATTCCTGGTGATATGGAAGACCGTTCTGCGCCCAACCAGATCGGCGTTGGGCATATCGAGGCTTGGCTTCGCATCGGGGTGCTGCCGCCAGAGCGCCCCTCTTCATCATGCGCATCGATTGTCATGTTCTCAGAATGGAAACTACAGCCAAGCCCAGTCGAGCAGCAAACAGTCTCGACCTCAGCCTCAAGCTGCTCTCGGCCTGAGCGTACCCAGCTTGTCGTGCTTTTCGGTAAACCCGCACGCTTTCGAGTCTAAACAAAGAGCAGCCAACTCTCGAGCTACCGTTCTCGCATGGTCGTGACGCTCCTCACGTTTTCCTGTGATGATGATCACCGCATTCGCCCAGCTGGCTGCTCAGACTTTGAATGCAGTCGATGCACCGAAGAGTGACGGGACTTATGCCCCAACAAGTAAAACGTCTTGCAGTCGTCTTTCTGATATTGGGCGGCATTCTGATTGGTGCCCGGCATTTTCTCGTTCCCAAAACTTTCGGCGCCTTGGGCCATTACCGAGCTGCCGCGATTGATCTAAATGCCTCCAAGCCGTTGGTCTATGCGGGGCACGAAGCCTGTGCGGTGTGCCATCCGGACATCGCCAAGATGCACGACCAAGCCCGCCACAGGACCGTAGCTTGCGAGGTTTGCCACGGCGCTCAAGAAGCTCACGTGGATTCACCGGGCGATCACAAGCCGCCCGCCCCTCGGCAGCGAGGCTTTTGTCCGCTCTGCCACGGCTATGACCCGTCACGGCCAACCGGCTTCCCGCAAATTGATCCCGTCAGCCACAATCCGGGGGAACCGTGTATCAGCTGCCACAATCCTCACGCGCCGGTTCCTCCGCACACGCCTCAGGAGTGCAGCGCGTGCCATGGCGAGATTGCGAGAACCAAGGCTTTATCCAAGCATGCCGCCGTTCCCTGCACCACGTGCCACCATGTAGAAGAAAAGCACAAAATCGCACCGCTGCTTAGCACTCCAACCAAGCCGCAGGCTCGCGAGTTCTGCGGACAGTGCCACAGCCAGGAAGCCAGAGGCTCGCCCGAGATTACACGCGTGGATCTGAGTACGCACGGGGAACGCTATGTGTGCTGGCAATGCCACTATCCTCACTCTCCGGAACTGGAGGACACCGAATGAGCACCCAGCCAAACAACCCACAGAACGAGCCGGGATCACCTGAAGTTCGTCAGGATCGGCGGGATTTCCTGAAGGAGTGCGTGGCGGCATCTCCGTTACTGCTGACAATCCTCCAAGTGGCAGAAGGGGCGGCCGCCAGCGCAAATGACGACACCTACAAGCCTGAGGAGCACTATTACGGGATGGGCATTGACGTGAACAAATGCATCGGCTGCGGTCGTTGCGCCGATGCCTGTAAGACAGAGAATAATGTGCCTCGAGAGCCGTTCTACTTCCGTACTTGGGTGGAGCGTTACGTCATAACGACCGACGGAGAAACTGTAGTGACGAGCCCCGACGGGGGCATCGAAGGCTTCCCTTCCTCGGTCAGCGAAAAAGGCATCCTGCGGACGTTCTTTGTCCCCAAACTGTGTAACCACTGCGCCGACCCTCCTTGCGTACAGGTCTGTCCAGTGGGCGCCACCTTTATCACCCGCGACGGCGTTGTGCTGGTGGATAAGGACTATTGTATCGGCTGTCGCTACTGCATCCAGGCCTGCCCATACGGGGCGCGCTTCCTGAACCCCGTCACTCATACGGCGGAGAAGTGCACTTTTTGCTATCACCGCGTGGTTCAGGGGAAGGTGCCGGCCTGCGTGGAAGTTTGCCCCACAGGAGCCAGAATTTTCGGAGACGTGAGGGCTCGGAGTAGCCCGTTGGTCCGTTTTAGACGCTTCAACGAAATTCAAGTGCTTAAGCCTCAGCTCAACACAACGCCCAAGGTTTACTACGCTCATCTCGATGGGGAGGTACGTTAGCCGTGCAGGATCTCGCCCAGCAGTTAACGAACGTTCTCCAGCAGGTGTCGGGCTACATCTATCCAAACGAAATTGAGCTGCAATGGGGTTTGTTAGTCGTCGTCTACCCGTACATCACGGGACTGGTGGCGGGGGCATTCATTCTGGCCTCGCTCGAGCGCGTCTTCAGGGTCAAGGAAGTCGAACCCACCTACCGGTTGGCCTTGTTGACGGCGTTAGCCTTCCTGCTGATTGCTCCTTTGCCGCTACTACTCCACCTCGGGCATCCGGAACGTTCCTTTGAAATCTTTCTCACCCCAAACATGCATTCCGCCATGGCGATGTTTGGCTTCGTATACGCTTGGTATCTGGCTGTCGTGTTGCTTTTGGAGATCTGGTTCGACTATCGCAAAGACCTGGTGCTCTGGGCGCGGAACGAGCGTGGCCTGCGCAAGTGGATTCACCTGATCCTGACCCTGGGCGCAACCGACATCTCCGAGCAAGCGGTCGAGTTCGATCGCAAAGCGGTTCGGTTCCTCACGGTCATCGGTATTCCGTCGGCCTTTCTGCTGCATGGCTACGTGGGATTCATCTTTGGCTCCGTGAAGGCCAACCCATGGTGGAGCAGCGTGCTGATCCCCGTCGTTTTCCTGTTTTCTGCCATCGTTTCCGGCATTGCGCTGGTGCTCATCATCTATCTGCTGACGGGGTTGGTCCGCCGGAGCCTCGAAATGGCCTGCTTGGACAAGCTGGCTTCCTTCCTTTTTTACGCTTTGGTTTTGGATTTCTCGTTGGAGATTTTGGACTTCATCCATCGTCTCTACGAGGCCGAAGACTCCATCAAGATCCTGGGCACATTGATTTTGACCCGTCTTTTTCTCAGCCTAGTGGTGCTGCAAACGATGACCGGGACCGTACTGCCGCTTCTTTGCCTGGCGTTTGTCAGTCCCGTGTTTGGCAGCCGCGCGCTGGTGCGGTTTCCGGATGAGCTGCGGCGGCTCCTCTATATTGCGAGCGCAGTCCTTATCGAGATCGGCATCTTCAGCACGCGGTGGAACGTGGTTATCGGAGGCCAACTGTTTTCCAAGAGCTTACGCGGTCTAACGGTATACAAGTTGGAGTTGACGGGCTTGGAGGGTTTTTTCGTGGCGTCACTGCTGTTGGTGGCCCCCTTCGTCTTGCTGTCTATTTTCGTGAAAGTACTTCCGCCTTGGAAGGAAGTCGTTCCCTCCACAGGAGCTCCGGAACAGACTCCGGGCGATTGACTCGGGGGAAGAATCTCCGTGAGCTGCAACGTTATGGAAGGCTGGGGGCAGGGCTGCACCATCCGGCGCCACGAGCTGCGAGCCTTGAGGGCCGCTGACATAACAGCAAAGCGGTCACTGTGCGCAGGCCCTACCAGGCGGCAGACAAGCAGTCGTGTGGTGAGCAAGAGATATGGCGAACTTGCTTAGTGATCGGCGCCGTGAAGCACGCCAAGAAAGGAAGTTCTCAATGCGAATCCTGAAAGGAAAGAGGCCTTGGTTCGTTGCTATGATGATCGCCCTTTCGGTCTCAGTGGCCACGGCTCAGCAACCCCAGCCTGTAGACGATAGCGCCCTGAAGAGCGCAGCCAAACATGGTGAGGAATGGCTGACGTATGGCCGCGATTATGCGCAGACGCGGTATAGCCCGCTCAAGCAGATCGACACGAGCAACGTGAGCCGGCTCGGGCTGGCCTGGTATTACGACACCGAGTCTTTTCCGGGAACGGTCGAAGCAACCCCGATCATTTGGAATGGAACGCTCTACGGAACGGTGACCTGGAGCGTGGTTTTCGCGGTGGACGCAAGGACGGGAAAGGAAAAGTGGCGCTGGGACCCGCACATCGGCCACCAGAATTTTCCGCCGGGATCCGCGGGGAATCCCAATAAGGTTCGCACGGGACCGAGTCTCTGCTGCGGCCCCGGGAACCGCGGGGTTGCCATTTATGACGGCAAGGTGTACGTGGGCACGCTGGATGCAAGACTTGTGGCGCTCGATGCGGAAACGGGCAAGGTTGTGTGGGACGTTCGAACGGCGGGAGCAAACGAGGACTATAGCATCACCGGCGCTCCCCTCATCGCCAAAGGCAAGGTCATTGTCGGCAACGGTGGAGGCGAATTCGCCGTTCGCGGCTACGTAACGGCCTATGACGCAGAAACGGGCAAGCAGCTTTGGCGCACCTACACGGTCCCGGGCGATCCATCAAAGCCATTTGAGAGCAAAGCCATGGAGGTCGCCGCGAAGACATGGACAGGAGATTGGTGGAAGTTGGGAGGAGGAGGCAACCCCTGGGATTCAATTTCCTACGACCCTGACCTCGACCTTCTCTACGTAGGCACGGGTCAGGGCGGCCCGTGGGTGAGGCGTTATCGCAGCCCGCAAGGCGGAGACAATCTCTATATCTGTTCGATCCTTGCGCTTCGACCGGAGACCGGCGAGCAGATTTGGTACTTCCAAACCACGCCGGGTGACGAGTGGGACTACGACTCGGTCCAGGGCATGACCCTTGCCGATTTGAAGATCCATGGGAAGAAGCGGAAGGTACTCATGCAAGCGCCCAAGAACGGGTTCTTTTACGTACTGGACCGCAAGACGGGGCAGTTTATCTCCGCTGCGCCATTCGTGAAGGTCACCTGGGCAACGGGTGTCGACCCGAAGACAGGACGCCCGATTGAAGCTCCGAATGTCCACTACGACACCAATGGTGTGACCGTGTGGCCGGGTGCGGCAGGGGGACACAACTGGCCAGCGATGTCATTCAATCCAGACACCGGGCTTGTGTACATTCCCGCATTGGATAGCAGCTTCCACTACATCCAGGCACCGGAGTTCAAACCCGAGCTCGGTGTGTACAATTGGGGAATTGTGTTCAGGCCACCAACTCCGCCGGCTCCAGGCCAGACACCTCCGCCGCCGTCGAGTCGACAATCGTTTCTGCTAGCTTGGGACCCGGCGACGCAGACAGAGCGGTGGCGAGTTGCCGTGATGAACGCCGGCGGAATCGGCGGAGGAACAGTAACCACAGCTGGCAACCTTGTGTTCGCGGGCGACGGGGACTTCATGGCGTTGAGCGCAGACAAGGGCGAAAAGCTCTGGTCAATCACGCTGCCTTCCGGGTTCGCGAGTCCGGTGACGTACATGTTGGATGGGAAGCAGTACGTTTCGGTTCTCACGGGTCGTGCTGGCAAAGCTCGTGTATATACCTTCGCGCTCGATGCCAAAGTTCCCGTTCCGCCACCGCCAGCGCCGGCCGCACCTCCACCACCTGCGGGCGGCGAAGTTAACTGAAGGCCCTTCGCCAGCGAACTTTGAGTGTCGCGCGAAGCCCTTACGTGCAGCAGAGGGTCTATGCAAAGAGACAACCTCTGCCGACTTCTATCGACTGGCTTTCTTGGTGGTGATGAGGATGTTCTTCAACGCGTTCGGGTCGTTCTTCAGTTCATCCTTCCCGGATGGGAATTGGTTCGACTGAAGCAAGTATGCAACGACATTGAGAGCCGCATCTGTGCTGAGCTTCGGACGCTGATCTTGTAGCGGGGGCGGCATGGTCGCAAGAATATCCTGGAAGAGATCGTTCACGGTCTGCCCTTCCCAAATCTGAGTAAACGCGTCGCCGACCAGTGGCAGGGCCTGGCCGCTCCCGCTCAGGTCATCCAAGTGGCAACTGGCGCAGTTCTGACTGTATTGCAGTTTGCCCTGCCTAGCTTGGTCTTCGGTGTAGACCCCGTCCTGAGTGGTTTTTGTCGGTTTCGCGTCGGTCTGCGCGGCTCGCGTTGCTCCGCCTGCATATGCAGCAAACGCGGCGGCTAGCCCGATGACCAACACGGCCACGCCATTCCTGACAGAATTCTTGCAATTCAGAAAATGCACCTTTTTGGCTGAGTTCATAGAGATCGTCATTTTGGTGAATTCCCAATTCCTTGATTCCGTTCAGGCGCTCAATGGAATCACAATCAGCAGTTTCCGTTTTGAATGTCCCTTCGCTCCCAAGCCCGACCCTCCCCGAGTGTCCCGACTTTTGATAGGTCGCTGCGCGATATAGTTCAGTGACCGAGGTCACTCCGATAGGTGATTCGTGTCACGCTCGCGCGCGAAAGTTGAACTCGAAAACCTGTTTGATTGTCGCAGCGTCCGGCGAGGCGCTCAGCGCGCCGGTAGCCCATAGGCGAAAACCACTCCGTCCACCGGCATGACCAGGTACTGGCGGCCGTCCAATTCGTACGTCATCGGCGCGGTGGTCATCGTGCCCCCTGCATACGTGTGCCAAAGCGTCTCTCCTGAGGAGGCATCCAGCGCAATCAAATTCATCGACCCGTCCTGCGTAAACACAAGGTGCCCGGCGGTGGACAGCACACCGGTGAACGCCCCATGGCCTGCGTAATCATGCGTCCAGCGGATCTCCCCCGTCTGGACGTCGATGGCCTTCAACATCGACTTCGAGTAGACGAAGAAATCGCGGCCGGCCCATCCCTCGGCGTGAATCCCGGGCATGGTGAGATAGAAAACTCCCAGCCCTTCGCGCGAATTGACGTAGAACAATCCCGTCTCGGGATCGTAACTTGGCGCCTGCCAATTGGTGCCGACGCCACCCCACACCAGCGAGCCATCGAGTTGAGGGTCCTTATCCGCTCTCGGAATGGGCTGGCCGCGTTTGTCGAACCCCGAATACCAGTTGGCAGGAACAAACGCCTTGGAGATCAGGGCCTCGCCGTTAGTACGGTCCAGTACAAAAAACATGCCGTTCTTCCCGGCTTGCGCCAGCATCTTGCGCGGCTTGCCGCGGAACGTGCCGTCGAACAACACCGGTGTCATGACCATGTCCCAGTCATGCGTGTCATGCGGGCACGACTGAAAATACCAGGCCATTTTCCCAGTGTCCGGATTGAGCGCGACGATTGTGTTCGTGTAGAGATTCGCCCCGACACGCGCTTCACCGTTTTCCACCGGGTGCGGATTGCCTGTTCCGAAGTAAAGCAGGTTGAGTTCAGGGTCATAGGTTCCGGTGAGCCACGTCATCCCACCGCCGCGCGAAACTACGTCGGTGTTGTGCGGCCACGTGTTCCAGGCCGGATCATCAGGCTTGGGCATGGTATTCCAGCGCCACTGGGTTTTTCCCGTCATCGGATCGACGGCCAGAAGGAACCCTGGAAGATCGGCGGTGTCACCGGAGGTGCCCACGATGATGTGATCACCGATTACCAGCGGTGCCACGGTGCCGAACGCCTTGAGCGCCGGGTTGTCAATCTGAATTTGCCAGAGCTGCTTTCCGGTCTTCGCATCCAAGCACAAGAGATCGTCTTCGGGCGTCGTCATATACAGTCGGTCCTTGTACATCGCGGCGCCCTTGTTCCCTCCGCCAGCCGCTCCGGGGCGCTCGAAGTGCCAAATCAGCCGGCCCGTCCGCGCGTCGATCGCCCACATCTGATTGGCGGCCGTAACGTACATGATGCCGTTCACTTCTAGAGGCATGGACTGAAGCGAGCGCGTGTGCGTCTGGAACGCCCAGGCCAGCGTGAGCGACCCGACGTTTTCCCTGTTGATCTGTGCGAGGAGGCTGTAGCGACGGCCGCTGTAATCGCCGTTGAAGGTCGGCCACATCTGCGGCGGCGAATTCCGCAATATTTCCGGATCGAGACCCTGCGCGAACAGCGACGGCGCGCTCGACAAGATGAACGCTAAGCCCAGTAGAAGTCGTTTCACTTTAATGCCTCCAATGAGGTAAACATATCGTTGATCTTGCGTTCGTCCATTCGGCAGGAGGGCTTGGTGCGCAACTCGAGGTTCGCAACGCTCCGCGGCCCGGTGTGCGTCCAGCCGTCCGCGCGCGAATGGTGATCGACCCCATCGGTTTCCCTAAGGTATTCCTGTGTCGATGGCGAACCCCGACATCGGTCCCGAGATGGCTCTGCGATAGCTTGAAGCTTCAGCCGCCAGTCGGCAAGCTTGCTCAACTCCTATTTGGATTCCCCGGTCTTTCCTCCTGCGTGCAGAGATTCGTTCGCGCGAAAGATTACGTACGCACGAATCGCTTCTGCATCCTGCCGAGAAAGTTCGTCCGAAAATGAAACCATGCCATTTGCTTGTAACATGCCGCCAAGCACAATCTGAGACCATTGCTCGCTTTTCAGAGTGCTCGAGTAGCGGAGATCCGGCAGGACTCCCCCGCTGAAGGCCACGTCGCCGTGGCAAATGGAGCAGAATCGCTGGTAGAGGTCCTTGCCTTTTTCGATAGTCGCCTTGCTTGCTGTCGAGCCAGGCGGGGCCAGCGCGGGCTGCTGGTGCTCTGGAATGAGTGGCAGGCTCGCATTTCCGCCCAGCCTGAAAGCCAGCATGCGGCCGACGTTTGGCACGTTTCTTGGCTTGGAGATCTCACCTGCCGCCAGCGGAAGAACCCCGCCTCGACCTGCCAACACAGCGACAAATTGCTCGTCATTTACGGTGTACGTCACCGGGCCGGCCATGACGCTCGTGCCTGCCATAGAGGACCACAGCTTTTCGCCTGTGTCTGCTCGATACGCTTCGAATTGGCCGTCCGCCGTACCTTCGAAAACGAGGTTTCCCGCTGTCACAAGAGTCCCGCCATTCCATGGGACCGGGCGCTTTACTGACCAGGCTTCCTTCTGTTGGACGGGATCCCACGCCACAAGCCGCCCGGCAACGCTATTGAGGATAGCCTTTTTTACGGCGGGATCCTGAGGGAGTCCGGCGGCCACAAGATCAATGCCAAAATTTGGGGCCAGCTCATTCCATTTATATTTTGGGTCCAACTTGTAAAGGAACCCGGCGTCTTGAATGGGGACGTAAACCAGCCCCGTGAGCGGACTAAACGACATCGGCTGCCAATTGTGTGCGCCGCCGGGGCCGGGGACAACCTGACTCGGCTTTGAAGCCGCGTAGCGCGCTTGCGGATTCTCGACGGGGCGTCCAGTTTTCAGATCAATCTCGCTTGCCCAATTAACGTAGGTGTAGGGTTTGGCGGAAAGCAGTTCGCCTGTTGCGCGGTCCAACACATAGAAAAATCCATTCTTGGGGGCATGAAGCAGCACCTGGCGGGAGCGGCCGGAGATCGTGAGATCCGCCAAAACAATCTGTTCAGCGGAATCGTAATCCCATTCGTCTCCCGGGTCTTCCTGATAATGCCAGACGTATTGGCCTGTTTCCGCTCTAAGCGCAACAATCGAGCAAGTCAAGAGATTGTCGCCCCCGCGTGGACTCCGGTACTTCTCCGTCCACGGAGCACCATTGCCAACGCCGATATAGACCAGATCGAGCTGAGGATCGTAAGCAATCGCATCCCACACGGCGCCGCCGCCGCCCGTCTTCCACCACTCCCCTGTCCATGTCTTGGCTGCTTTCTCCATGACTGGACTTTCAAATCCCTTCGAAGGATCGCCCGGCACTGTGTAGAATCGCCAGACCAGTTTCCCCGTTTCTGCGTTGTAGGCTGAAACATAACCACGCACGCCCATTTCGCCGCCGGCATTGCCGACGAGGATGTTTCCCTTTACGACGCGCGGAGCGCCTGTAATCGTATACCGCCACTTCCGATCAATCGTGAGAGTTTCCCAGACAGGCTTTCCGGTGCCCGCATCGAGAGCGATCAAACGGCCATCTAGGGTGCCGAAATAAATCTTGCCTTTCCACGCCGCAACGCCTCGATTCACGACATCGCAGCACGCATTCACACTCCATTGGGGTGGGACTTGGGGATCGTAGGACCAAAGCAGCGCACCGTTGGCGGCGTTCAACGCGTAGACTTTGCTCCAAGCCGTTGTGAAATATAAGACATTGTTCACAACGAGGGGAGTCGCTTCCTGTCCGCGGTCCGTGTCCAGGTCGTGATACCAGGAGAGGTGAAGCTGCTGAACGTTGCGATCGTCAATCTTCTTCAGCGGGCTGAAGCGCTGCTCGTTGTAGGTGCGTCCGTAACTAAGCCAATCGGCGGTGTCCTTTTCCGCATTGACGAGTCGCGCTTCATCCACAAGATTTCTTCGCTCGCGCAAATCGGCACTTTCCGACTTTTTCGGCGGGTTTCCGGTACAGCCGGCAATCGCCAAAAGGAGAAGAGCAACAATGCTGCCCAAACCCGTGAATCTCTCGACGGCTCGATTCGTGATTCGATCTGACAGCATAGGCCCTTCGAGCGGCTCCCTCACCAGGGTACGTGCGGTGCCGGAATCCTCTAAGCCGTGAATCGTGGCGATATTCGGATGATTCAGAGACGCTAGGAGCTTCGCTTCGCGCTGAAATCTCGCCATCCGCTCAGCATCACGTGCGAACGCTTCGGGCAGGACCTTGATGGCCGCGCCCTAACTTGCAATCGTGGGGGTAAGCTTCTCCCATCCCGCCCGCACCAATAGCAGACCCAATTTCGTAGGGGCCCAAGTGGGTGCCGGACTGAATGGCCATTAGTCCCCATCTGCTAAGTGGAATGCGCCTAGTATATACGAGGTGTGTTACGTACAAAGATGATTTATGAGGTGTGACAAATTGGCTTTAAGCCATCTGGCGCACAAGTTTCCCTCATAGGCCAGTCATCACGGATGTTCCTCGCAGTACTTTTGCTTTCCGGGATGCGGAGGCGCGGATACTCCAGCCAAAGTCAATCAAGCGAGTTAGAACAAAAATGTGGTAATGGGTTCGCGGGTGTGATAAGGATCACTGTGTCTTTCGGCCGGATAGTTTCGGGTTTGATTTCCGCTAAGAATTTTTTCAAATTGGGCCTAGCCAACAGAAGCGCTCGGCAGAGGGACGATCCCTTTTGTTAGGTCATGCGCGTCGACTCCGAACAGAACAGCCAAGGCTGGCAGAATTCGGACTCCACAAAGGCCGCAAAACACGCGCGCCGGCATTTTCTTGATTTCTTTTTAGGAACTAGTATCGCAGCTTCCTTCGCCTCCTTTCTGTACCCTGTAATCCGATACCTTATTCCCCCCGAGCAAACAGAACTGGGCCCCGATTTGGTGGTAGCCGCCAAGACGGGCGATTTGCAGCCGAACTCCGGGAAGATTTTTCCGTTCGCAGGTCGCCCCGCCCTCCTCATTCTCGCGGCCGACGGCAAATATCGTGCTCTTTCTGCTGTTTGCACGCATCTCGGTTGCACGGTCCAGTACCGTCCCGACCTGCACGAGGTTTGGTGCCCGTGCCATAACGGCATTTATTCGATCGGTGGTGCTAACATCAGCGGGCCTCCGCCGCGCCCTCTGCAGACATTCGACGTGATAGTGAAAGGCAACGACATCTACGTGCAAAGGCCTGGAAATACTTAAATGAGTGCGCCTACGAACATTCGCAACTGGCTCGATGAGCGCTTCGGATGGGACGAGTTGATGGCGTTTCTCCGCCACAAGACCGTTCCGATTCACCGGTTTTCCTATTTTTATTTTCTCGGCGGCATGACTCTGTTCTTGTTCGGCATGCAAGTCGTCACGGGGATTCTTTTGTTGATGTACTACCGGCCTACGCCGGATGGAGCCTTCGAAAGCGTGCAGTACATCATGACCCGCGTGCCGTTTGGCTGGCTGATTCGCTCGATTCACTCTTGGGGGGCGAACGTCATGATTCTGACGGCCATCGCGCACATGTTCAGCGTCTTTTTCCTGAAATCGTATCGCAAGCCCCGCGAGCTCACTTGGTTGAGCGGCATGATCTTGCTTTTTCTGGTCCTAGGCTTCGGTTTCAGCGGATACCTTCTGCCCTGGAACATGCTTTCTCTTTTCGCCACCAAAGTCGGCACCAACATGACCGCACAAATTCCGTTCATTGGCCACTGGATTCTGGTCTTCCTGCGCGGAGGCGAAGACGTCACGGGCGCCACGCTGACTCGCTTTTTTGGTATTCACGTCGCCCTTTTGCCGGGCCTCGCTACTATGTTCATCGGCTTGCATTTGCTTTTGGTGCAGCGCTTCGGCATGAGCGTGCCGCCTAGCGTCGAGGCCCAAACGAAGGTCCATCCCGAAAAAGGGCGCGAGCTTCGCTTCTTTCCGAATTTCTTCCTGCGCGAACTGATGGCATGGTACATCGTGTTGGCTGTTCTCGGGTGCTTGGCGGCGTTTAAGCCGTGGGAGCTGGGGCAAAAGGCAGATCTCTTTGCATCTGCGCCAGCGGGCATCAGGCCCGAGTGGTATTTCATGTTCATGTTTCAAACTCTGCGCTTCTTGCCCGCGACAATCGGACCGCTTGCCGGCGATACGATAGGCGTGCTGGGCTTCGGCCTGGCTGCCGTTGTGTGGACGTGTTTGCCGTTTTTCGACCATGACAAGCGCGGCCGAGGAAAGCGCTGGATCGCCGGTGTAGGAGTTTTCGCCTTGGCGTACTTTGTGGGAATGACGGTGTACGCGTATTTGGCGAAGTAAATTGGGCGGTTTTCGTGGAAGCGGAAACGGAGGCGGCTGGCGTGCGATCGAAAACCGGTGGGAAGCGAAAAGCCGCCAGCAGCAGGAGCACGTCATGCGGGCCTGTTCCTTCCGTATTCCTCCTTTGCGGCTTTCTCGTCCTGTGGTCCACCTCACCACTTTCTGCGCAAACAAAAAATAGTTGTCTGGATTGCCATTCCAAGCCCGAAGCACCTTTCCAGGTCGATTCTCAAGGATTCTTGCAAAGCATTCACGCGCAAAAGGGCGTGACCTGCGTTACCTGCCATGGCGGCGACGCGACGTCCGACGACATGGCGGTAGCCATGAGCCCGGCGAAGGGTTTCAAGGACTTCCCAGCGCGAGCGCAGATCCCCGCATTCTGCGCTCGATGCCACTCCGACGCTGCCTACGTGCGAGGCTTCGATCCCTCGCTGCGCACTGATCAGTATTCGCAATATCGCACCAGCATCCACGGCCAGAGGCTCGCAAAGGGCGATGACAAAGTCGCCATCTGCGTCGATTGTCACGGCGTTCACGATATTCTGCCGCCCAACGACCCGCGCTCGAGCGTCTATCCAACCAATGTGGCGCAAACCTGCGGCAAATGCCATGCCAGCGCCGAGCACATGAAGCCTTACAACATTCCCACCAATCAACTTTCGCTTTACAACACGAGCGTGCATCACGAAAATTTGGTGGCCAAAGGCGATCTCAGCGCGCCCACGTGTTCCACGTGCCACGGCAGCCATGGCGCCGCTCCCCCCGGAGTTAAGTCGGTGGTTAACGTCTGCTCCACCTGCCACGTCTTTCAGGCGCAGCTCTTCGATTCTGGCCCTCATAGGGACGCTTTCAGTTCCCTGAATCTTCCGGGCTGCGTAACTTGCCATTCGAATCATGGAATCCAGCCTCCTACGGACGCATTCATCGGTGTCGACAAAGGCTCTGTGTGCATTCAGTGCCATTCGACCGGCGAGCCCGGCTACGAAGCCGCCTCCAAAATTCGTGCGCAGCTCGCAAAGCTGGATACTTCCATCGCGCGATCCCGCGACATCCTCAACCGGGCCGAGCAAGCCGGCGTCGAAGTCGGCGCAGCGCAGCTGGAACTCAACCAGGCGCAAGACGACCTCACCAAAGCGCGCGTCTCCATTCACAGCGTCGAACTCAAGTCTGTGGACGAAAATGTGAATGCCGGATTAAGGGTTGCGGAAGCTACCTATGAGGCCGGACAAAAGGCTCTTGGCGAAGCTTCTTACCGCCGCAAAGGGCTTGTGGTTTCGCTCGCGCTTTCACTGTTAGTTTTGATCGGTATCGTGCTCATGGTCAGGAAGATTGAATCGAAGTCGCAAGAATAGCCAAGGAGAATTGAAACACACTTGTAACCGGCTCCGCTGCGCCAGCGGTGCTGGCACAAGCCAAAGACAACGCCAACGAAGGCAAGGAAACCTATCATGCACGCACCGATAGGAACGGCAGGCCCATCTCGTCAAATTCTTCTTCCGGTCGCAGAAATTCTTCATCCGGTCGCAGATCACCCTCGAATGTGATGGTCGTCACCGTCCTCTTGCGACCGCATCTCCTATTGTGATCGGGTGGAAAGGATTGCGGCGCAACACCAAAAGAGCCCTTCATTCACGTATTTGATCCGTCGGTCGGCCCGGGCACGATGTGGGGTGTGCAGCAGACCGGCTGATGGAAATGTCCGAGCGAGAATCGAAACGTCTATGGGCCAAGTTCCAGGAGCGGCTTGCGGCTCGCTCCTCAGCTTCGAATTCCTTGAGTTGAGCGCCCCCCTAAAAAGATCATCGATGCGGCCAAGAAATGGCCCGCTGATTTGATCGTGATGGGCAGCCACGGACGGGGAAAAATCGGAGGACTGTTTCTCGGCAGTGTCTCGCAGGAGGTCTTACATCATGCGCCCTGCCCGGTTCTTGTCGTGCGGGCCCAAGCCTGAGTCTTTTCCGACGCGTCCGTACATCTGGATGTGTCTTTCGCAAAATTCTATTGCACGAGCCGTATATTGACCCTCTGGTTTTGATTTCGGTATGATGCGCAACAGATCGTGGGCGGGGTCCCTCGCGGTCGGCAAGGTCTGGTGATTCCTGCATCCAGCATCCGCTGCTCGTTGGATGGAATTTGCCTCGAAACGACCTGCTTGAGCTTCACAGAAACCTAGGGACTTGAATCGGACTTTTGGATTCAACTGTCCAGACGATCGTGTGATGAAGGTCACGGTAGGAAAGATATGGAAGTGCTATATGACTCCCGGCAGCCCGACTGGAGGATATATGTTTCGGACCACCCAGCAGCCATTTCGGGAAAAATCGCTTCCAGGTCTGTTCGGAAACTTCGTCGCAAAGCCGGTCGAGCAGGAGCAGGCTCCATTCCCCTTCTTTAGCCGAATGAGCCAGCCGTTCCTGGCGGGGCTGAAACAGTCGGCTTTGAAAACGTCCTTCTATCCGAAGAATGCGATTCTGTTTGAAGATGGGCAGAAGGCGCGTGGTTTCTACGTGATCTTGGAAGGGCGCGCCAAACTGTTCATCGACGGCGCTTACGGCAAATCACTCATCCTGGGCTTTTTCGCTCCTGGGGCGACTCTGGGCATGGAGGCGGCCATCCTGGGCCGTGAGCACGTCTTCACTGCGAAAGTCGTGACACCGGCAAAGGTAGCCTTTGTCAATCGCACTGATCTGCTCGAACACGTAAGCTCCGATGCGATAGCCGCACTCAATATTGCCCGATTGATGAGTGAAGCCTGCTACTTTGCGGTCGGCAAGATGCGGGCCCTGGACCTATCTCCCTCAGCGGAACAGAGGCTTGCCCGCTTTCTGTTGGAACTGACCGCCGATGGGGCGGGCGAGGTTGCGATGTTGGATATCAGCCAAGAGGCGGTCGCGCAAATGTTAGGACTTGCGCGTGAAACGGTGGCCAGGCTGATCTCAAATCTGAAGCGGAAGGGAATATTGCACTGGAAGCGCCCGGCGCTGATCATTCAAGACCGCCCATCGCTTGCTTTGCTCGCCCATGCTCCGGGTTCGGCCTGCAAAAGGGGCGCTCCCCTGGCGAGGCCCGTTGATCGGAAGAGAGCTCAATCAAGCCCGTAGAGGACGAAAATGCCGATATTTCGCCTAGCCGGGGAAAAATGTGGGATGTGTGACCTCGGTCACAGACACAAGAACAAATCTGTTGTAGATACATGCCTGGATTCTCCGGCATAGCCCAAGGAAGTAGTATGGAAAAGAGCACGAGCTTCAAGCGGGTTGCCGTCGTAGCTGTTGCTCTCCTTTTGACGCACGTTACTTTTCTACATGCACAGGGAAAACAGACCGCCGCGAAGGATGCCAAATCATCTGGCGATAGTGGCGCGGGAGCCCAGGCATCCGGATCGGCGGAATATGTGGGCGCCGAAGTCTGCAAGACCTGCCACGAGGACATTTACAACGGTTGGGAGAAAAGCCCTCACTGGAAAACGACTCTCGACACGAGGGGCGGTCCGTCTCATCAAGGCTGCGAAGGGTGCCACGGTCCGGGATCGGCCCACGTGGCCGGAGGCGGAGACGTCACCAAGATTTTTACGTTCAAAGACGCTTCGATCAAGCAAATCAGCGATCGTTGTCTGACGTGCCACGCCGGCGGCCCCGAGCACATGAATGTGCTCAATTCGATCCACGAGCCGAATGGCGTGAGCTGCATTTCTTGCCATTCGCCTCATCACGCAGAGACTAGCCAGTACTTACTTATGAAGCCGCAACCGCAGCTTTGTTACGGCTGTCATTTACAGCAGCAGGCGCAGTTCGAGATGCCCTTTCATCACCGCGTGAATGAAGGTCTGATCCAGTGCACGGATTGCCACAATCCACACGGAACCCTGCGCCCGAAGCAGGTCCGAAGCGCGGCGACTCTGGATGCGATCTGCTTCAAATGCCACATCGACAAGCAGGGCCCGTTTGTGTACGAGCACGCGCCGGTGAAGGTGGAAGGCTGCCCCATTTGCCATAATGTCCACGGCGGGCCGAACGCGCACATGCTGAAGGTGAGCAACGTGAACATACTCTGTTTGCAGTGCCACACGACATCGACCTTTAGCCCCGCGCCGGGCGCCCCTTCGTTCCACAACCAGGCAACTTTCTTCCAGGGATGTGTGCAGTGCCACAGCAGTGTTCACGGCTCGAACTTCAGCCCGTTTTTCTTCTTGCAGTAAAGGAGCGAAAAGCATGTTCCGGGCACAGCGAACAGACGCCGGAAGAAGGAGCCGAACGGTAGGGTTATTCACTCTGGCGATCTTCGCGGGGGCTTTATTCTTCGTGCCGATCACCCGGGCGCAGGACGCCAGCGAAGATCAAGGCATCGACTATGGCGGCTACCATGTTCATTCGTCGTTCGACTTCGGGTATCGTTACAACGATGTCACCGGTAACCAGAACACGTTCAATACTTTCGTCAATTTGCAAACCGGCGTGCGCTTGTTTGACGCCACGCTCGATATGCACTCGCTAAGTCATCAAGGGCTCTTTTTCGACGATCTGCATACCTCCAACTTTGGCTGGGGCGGCGATCCAAACAACGTGTCGCGGGTGCATATCGACAAGAACAAGTGGTACGACTTTAACTTCGTGTACCGGCGCGACAAGAATTTCTGGGACTACAACCTTTTTGCGAATCCACTCAATCCGGCATCGCCGAACCCCGTCGGATCACCCACGACGGGCTGCATCGTCAGCCCGCCTTCGGCCTTGCATCCCGGCCTTCCGGGCTATTGTTCGACTCCCGAAATCGCTCAAACAACGTCGCCTCATTCGCTCAATCTGGCGCGTTACCTGCAGGATTACGATTTGACTCTGCTGCCTCAGTCCCGCGTGCGGTTCCGCGTGGGCTATTCCTACGTTCGCAGTGTGGGCCCTGGCTTTTTCACGACCGACAGCGGAACCGTGCCGGATTTCCCGGAACGCTACAGTTCCGCCATGCATGCATACCGTTTCGGAGTGGACATTCGCATCTTGCCCCGCACGACGATTTCCTACGACCAGTTCCTCAACTCCTACTTTCAAAACAACACTGTACTTTCGACGCCGGCCGCGACGCCGCAGGATTACGGCTACCAGCTGGCCAACGGCACGCCGGTCAATCTCGGCTATGTCTGGAGTACCCAGACCTCCGCAGAGGCGCTGCCGTGCGCCGCTCCGATCCTCAGCGCCGCAACAACGCCGCCGACGGCGAATCCCAGCTGCAACGGATTTTTGAGCTACAGTCAGGTGGGGAATTCCAGCAATTTCATGCCGACCGAAAGACTCCGGTTTCAATCGAACTATTTCCAGAAGTTGGAGATGAATGGTTCGTTTGCCTACAGCAGCGCCAATGATTCGATTCCCAATTTCGATTCGATTCTGAACGGCTATGTCACTCGGACAGTCGCGCGCGTGAGCACAACCGCAGGCCCTGCCAAAGCCAAGCGCGATTCGGTGGAAGCAAACTGGTCCGGCGTCTATTCGGTGTCCGACAAGTTCCGCATTGAGGATTTCTTCGATTACTACAATTGGCGCATTCCCGGCGAGTGGGCAACCGCCGACACGAATATTTATGGCGCCGCGGGCTCGGGTCAGCTGGGCCTCGCGCTTCCTCTCTCGCTGTTCCATCAGGTGTCGCCAACGACACCAGGAATATTCGCGGCCCTGTGCCCGGCGCCGCCCTATAATCAACTCGGCTGTCCGATTCACACCTCCAGCTCCGGCGCGGACGTGACCAACGAAATCAGCTACCAGTTCCTCGGGCAAGACCTCAAATCAAATACCTTTGAGCTTCAATACGATTTCACAAAACGCCTGAACGGGCGTATCGGTTATCTGTACACGAACCGCTCGATCGGCCAATTCCAAGCCACGTTCGACACAGGCGAGACCTATTTCCCAGGCGGCACCGCCGGAACAGCGGCTAATTATTACCTTGCGGCGCGGGGAGACTGCGCCGTGGTGGCAGGCGCGTTGCCTGCCGGGTGTATCCGGAACGCAGACGGCTCCATCACCGAAGGTTCGCCGACCAGCCCCCTTCCGGAGGCAGGCAACGATACCTCTCGCGTCTACTACTCGATCGCTACGAACGCCCTCGTGGCAGGACTGACGTACCATCCGATCGATAAGTTGAGCATCAACGGAGATTTCTTGTTCGGCTACAACAGCTTTGCTTACACGCGGATCTCCCCGCGGAACGTGCAAACCTACAATGTACACGTGACCTACACACCGAAGCCTTGGGCGAGCTTGGTGGGAGCGGTGGGAATCAACGACGGCCGGAATAATGTAACTTATGTCGCCAACACCGAGCACGATAATTCGTACAGTTTCACCGCAACGCTGATGCCCAACGCCCGCATATCGATTGCCTTCGGTTACAATTACTGGAACATGTACACCCAGGCCGATATTTGTTTCAACTATTCCATTACCTACACGAACCCAACACCGCCTCCCGCGACCCTGCCGGTAGGCACGTCGCCTCCCGGCGTGGCGACCACGGCGTGCCCCATTCCGGGAGCTTCGGTGGGGGCGGCCGGATTGGGGACTCTTTCGACCTACACCAGCAAGGACAATTTTGTGCACGCCGACGTGATCTGGAAACCAGCGAGACGCGTCACGGCGGCGATTGGATACGGCGCAAGCTTCGAGCGTGGGAGCACGACCATTCTGAATCCGCTTGCGCCCTCCGGCACCCTCGATTTCAACTACCAAATGCCCTATGCTGCCGTCACTATCAATGTGTACAAGGGCTTCAGCTACAAGACGGCCTGGAACTATTACGGGTTCAATCAGCAGGGGAACACGGATCCGTTTGGCTTGGCCGCGATACCATTACAGGATTTCAATGGCAATACCTTCACCTTCTCGTTCCGATATGCCTTTTGACATCGACCCGGTTTGAGCTAGGCCCGATCCCAAGGCCCGAAATAACACGCAGTTTCAAGGAGGCACCATGAACGAGCGGAGAACCCGACAGGCGAGTGCGCTACTGCTGGCCAGTGCACTTGGTCTGTGGCTTTCGGCGCCACTGAGAGCCGAAGATGGGGCTGCGACCTTTAAGGCAAAGTGCGCCGCCTGCCATGGAGCGGACGGCAGCGGCAACACCACGGTTGGTAAGAGTATGAAGATCCGCGATCTGAGCTCTCCGGACGTTCAGAAGCAAACGGATGAACAGCTCACCGGCATCATCACGAACGGCAAAGCACCGGCAATGCCAGCGTTCAAGGATAAGATCACGGCCGACCAAATTAAGCAGCTCCTAGCCTTTATCCGCCAGCTCGCCAAAAAGGGATAGATCCTGGAGACGGGCCGCAAGGCCCTCAACGAAACAGGGGGCGGTAGCAAAGCGAGTTGCCGAGGATCAAACTGGCCGCGCGTTAGCGGGAATCGTCGCTTTCGCTACAATCGCACGCCGATAAGGTCTGCCACCCCTTACTTCAAATGCGTGCCTTTCGGGTCGATCTCCTCTCGCAGCAAGCGCAACTCCGCGGCACTGGGAAGTGGTGTCATCGGAATGTCATTCGGGATGTGTAACGGGAATCCGGTATTTTCTACTAGCTCTTCCAATCGAACCCCCGGATGCAACGAGACCAATGACATTGCATGTGTCTTCGCATCAAATCCAAGAACAGCCATGTCAGTAATCACGCGGCTGGGCCCGCCACCGCGCAAATTCAGTTCCTGGCGGCTGCGCCCACCTACGAAGCCCGGACTTGTGAGGTGAGCCACGGCGAGGGGAAGTTTTCTTTTCTCATGGCGCATGATCACGATCACGCGTTTGGCCAGTGAGGCGACATCATTCCCTCCGGCGCTGCCATTCACATATCGGATCTTCCCGGACTCATCTCTCACATGCGTCGTATTGACGTTGCCGTACTGGTCTAACTCCAAAGCTCCCAGAAACCCTACGTCGACCACACCTCGGTGTA